>JAEZAM010000070.1 GCA_023430465.1 Bacteroidota bacterium
TGTAAAATTTCAGCGAAGTTTTTAATTGACCAAATTTTATATTGTTTTTTTTCAGCCCTCTATCATTCAATACTGATGAGTTGGTCGCGGCCGGGTCCGTTGGAAATATAATGGATCTTAACTCCAAGGTAATCATTAATATAATCAACGTATGCCTTCATTGTGGCAGGTAATTCTGCTGCGGTTTTTGCCGAGCTGCTGGGCGTATCCCAACCGGGGAATTTCTGATAAACCGGCTCAACTGATACCCGGTCGAGACGGAACGGTATCTCGCGTGTCTCTTTTCCATTGATCTTATAAGAAGTGCAGACTTCAAGTTCGTTGAAGGCATCGAGCACATCTGCTTTTGTCATCACGATCTTGGTTACTCCGTTGATGAAGCAGGCGAAATTCAGCGCTACAAGGTCGATCCATCCGCAGCGGCGCGGGCGGCCGGTAGTGGCACCAAATTCATTGCCTGTCTTGCGCAGCTCTTCACCTGTTTCATTTTCCAATTCGGTTGGAAATGGTCCGGAGCCAACACGGGTGCAATATGCTTTTGTTACCCCGATCACGTCCCTGATTTTTTGCGGCGCAATGCCCAGCCCGCTGCAAACGCCCGCCGAGATTGTGTTTGAAGAGGTAACGTATGGGAATGTACCAAAGTCGATATCCAGCATGCTTCCTTGTGCGCCTTCGGCGAGTACCCGTTTACCTGCTTTCAATTTTTCATTGATAAAATATTCGCCATTGACGATGTTCAGTTGTTTCAGAAATTCGACGGCCTCGAAAAATTCTTCTTCCCAGGCGGTAATATCCTCGTTGAATCCATAATTATCCAGCAGGCGCTGGTGTTTCAATCGCAGCTTGATATAGGAAGTAGTGAAGTTCTTGTCCAGGAGATCACCCACGCGAAGACCATTGCGGCCTGTTTTATCCATGTACGTTGGGCTAATCCCTTTCAGCGTCGATCCGATCTTCTGCTGGCCTTTTGAACTCTCCGAAGCTTTGTCGAGCGCGCGGTGTGTCGGAAGAATCAGGTGGGTTCGCTCGGAAATAAACAGGTTTTTCCGAAGGTCTACGCCAAAGGATGCCACGGTATCACACTCTTTTTTCAGGGTTACCGGATCCAGTACCACACCGTTCCCGATGAGGTTAAGCTTGTCGGCATGAAATACTCCTGATGGTATCTGGTGCAAAACGATCTTCTTGTCCTGCACGTACAGTGTATGCCCGGCATTCGGGCCACCCTGGAACCGGGCTACTACATCATAGTCTTTTGCGAAATAATCTACGATCTTTCCTTTTCCTTCATCGCCCCACTGGAGGCCTAATAGTACATCTACCATAGCTGTCCGGTTAAATTTTACCTTGGCTTAACCGCCGCAAAAATAAGCCCTCAACAAAAAGCCACCGAATAAATCCGGTGGCTTTCTGCTTTTTTATTAGGACTTCCTTGTTAAGGCTTACCGGATAAGGGTTACGGTTCCCTTTTTCGTGATTACGCGGTTATCCTGCGTCACCGCCTGTATCATCCAGACGTATACCCCGCTCGATTGATCCATGCCGGAGAATTTCCCGTCCCAGCCCTTCAGCAGCGTTGTTGTACTGAACATCAGTTGTCCCCAGCGATTATACACCTGGAAGTAATTGATCGATTTTATCCCGACAGGGAAAGGAATGAACAAGTCATTTTTTCCATCACCGTTGGGCGTAAATCCGTTCGCTACATAGATATCCGGCCCTTTGTAAACTCGGACAGTCACATAGGCCTCGCCGCGGCAACCGGCGGCCGTGGTACCAACCACCTGGTAGGTGATGGTCTGTCCGTCAAGGCCGGGAGCTGTGGCAACAGGGTTGGCAATGTTTGGATTATCCAGCCCCGAAGCAGGTGTCCATACATAGCTCGTAGCAACAGAACTGGCCTGCAACTGGAATTGTGCGCCGGCGTAGACTACGGTATCAACTGGCGACGTGGTGATCTTGATAGGCGGCGTTACATCTACTACCACCTGGTCGGCAACGAGGGAAGAGCAGCCATTTGCGCCCACCACGTTCAGTGAATAAGTGATCGTTTTTGCCGGATTGATGACCTGGGGATTTGGGATCGCCGGATTATCGAGATACGTGGCTGGCGTCCAGAGATAGGAGGTATGTCCGGATGCTGCCTGCAATTGATAGTTCTGTCCGAAACAGATGGCTCCATCTGGTCCGGCATCCGGTACAGGAGCGGGCAGGATGTCAACAAATACATCTGCCGTAGCGCTGCATGCACCCAGTATAGCCGTAACCGTGTAGGTTGTCGGTACCGTTGGAGCTGCAAAAGTATGGTAGCTGCTTGTAGTTGTCAGACTTGCGCCGGGTGTCCACGTATAGCTCGTGGCATTACTTGTGGCGATCAGTTCGACCGTCTTTCCTTCACAGACCACACCAGGTGCATTTGCTGTGAGCGTGAGATTATCTGTGAGACCTACCTGTACATCCGGTATTACATACTCGCAACCATTGGCATCCCGGATATATACATTAAAAGTTCCACTTTTTACATTCAGTACATTGGACGAATGGAAGGTTGTATTATTCGCTGAATATTGATAAGGTGCTGTACCGCCCGCGGCTACGACGGTGATGGTACCGTCATCTCCTCCATCACAGGTTGAATTGGTAGTGCCAGTAATAGTACCTGTCAGTACACCTGGCTCGGTTACAGCAATTCCATTTATAGTGAACACGCAATTGTTGGCATCCCGTACATAGACGGTATAAGTACCCGCCGCGACACCGAAAGAATCAGGTGTCTGGAAGGTGATATTGTCGAGGGAGTAACGATAAGGTGTGGTGCCCCCGCTGGCTGTAACGCGGATCAGTCCATCATTATCGCCATTGCAGCTAACATTCCTTACAGTGCGGGTGGCATTCAGTGCAGCGGGCTGGGTGATGTTAACCGGAATCGCTGCAGATACGCATCCATAGGAATCAGTAACGATAACTGTGTGGGCACCCGGGGTCACCCCTGTAAAGATGTTGGACAATTGTGGTGCATTGCCGTCAAGCGCGTATTGGTAAGGAGCGCCACCGTTTGTAGGCGTGATGGTAATGGTTCCATCATTGGCGCCATTACAGGTAATGGAGGTATTTGCTGCGGTAGCAGTCAGGACAGTGCCAGCAGCAACAGTAACGGGGATATCAGCGGAAACGCATCCGGCGGTATTCCTGATCCTGACCGTGTGAGCCCCTGCAGATACGCCGTTGAATACCGCGGCGGCCTGGTAAGCACCTCCATCGAGCGCAAACTCGAATGGGCCCGTATAGCTGGCAGCAGGCGTGACGGTAATGGTACCATTGTTTACTCCGGCGCAGGCGGTTGATGTTGATGTAGCCGTACCTGTCAATGCTGGTCCGGCATTCACCGTGATGGGAATCGCGGCTGAGATACATCCGAAATTATCGCGAATGATCACTGTATGATTACCTGCTGCGACCCCGGTGAACAGGTTGGATGGTTGAGGCGCGCCGCCGTCCAGTGCATACTGGTAAGGTCCGCTGCCATTCGTTGCGTTAGCAGTAATAGTTCCGTCTGCTGCGCCATTACAGGAAGTAGGCGTACCAACCAATGCGCCCGTGAGTGTGGTTCCCGCTGCGACCGTCACAGGCAGGCTTGCCGAGATACAACCGAAAGCATCTGTCACTACCACGGTATGATTACCGGCTGATACACCGGTGAAAACATTGGAAGCCTGATTGGCACCGCCGTCCAGGGAATATTGATAAGGTGCGCCACCGTTTGTTGGCGTTACTGTCACAGAACCGTTGTTTACACCCACACAGGCTGTTGACGAACTTGTAACTGTTGCCGTAAGCACGGTACCTGCAGCCACCGTTACCGGGATATTAGCAGATACGCATCCCGCGGTGTTTCTGATACGCACGTTGTGAGCGCCCGCCGACACATTGGTAAAGGTGTTTCCAGCCTGGTATGTACCACCGTCGAGCGAGTATTCAAACGGCCCTGTGTAAGCCGCTGCTGCGGTGGCAGTGATAGTGCCATTGTTTACACCGGCACATGCGGTGGCCGTGCTGGTAGCGGTACCCGTGAGTGCTGAACCAGCGGCCACTGTAACGGGTATGGATGCCGATACGCAACCAGCCCCGTCGCGCACGATGATAGTATGGTTCCCTGCAGCCACATTGGTAAATACGTTGCCCGCCTGTGGTGTGCCACCATCGAGGGTATACTGGTATGGACCTGCGCCATTCGTCGGTGTAACCGTGATCGTCCCATCCGTAGCTCCATTGCAACTTGTTGCTGTAGTGGCTGTAGTAGCGAGCAGCGCTGATCCTGCCGCGACTGTCACCGGGATATTATTTGAAGTGCACAACCCGCCTTCGCGGATGATGACATTATAGTTGCCCGCAGCGAGTCCGCTGAAGATGTTACTGGCTTGCCAGGTTGTACCGTTGTTAATGGAATACTGGTACGGCCCGCTGCCGGTAGTGGGCGTAACGGTGATGCTGCCATTGGTTGCGCCCGTGCAGGATGTTGCTGTGCCGGTTGCAGTACCAGTCAGTGTGCCGTTGCCCTGAGGGACGGTTATAGGATAGAACGTAATGGTGCAGCCGACAGCATCGCGCACATCGATGAAGTATGTGCCTGGTGCAAGGTTGGTAAAGGTGTTACTGGTCTGCAGCGGTCCGCCATTGATCGCAAACTGGTGAGGAGCAGTGCCGGTAGGTGTGATGGTGATGCTGCCGTTTGTGGCGCCCGGGCATGATGTTGCCGTAACCGTTTCGGTAAGGGTGATCGAAGGACCGGGCGCGATGGAGAATGGCAGGTTCATGGCTTCACAACCCGCTACATCCTGCACACTGAGAAAATAGTTCCCTGCTGCGAGACCTGTGAAGTTGCCATTCGCCTGGACGATTGGCGTGTTTGGCGGTACTTCAGGAATGACCGTATAGGTGAAAGGTGCTGTACCGTTCGGGGTCTGTACATTAAGCCCTCCATTGGGTGCACCATTGCAACTTGTATTGACGGGATTGTAGGTAACATCCAGTGTTCCGGTACTTGTTACCATGACAGGCACAGATCCAAAACATCCGCTGGCATCACGAACATATACGGTGTATGGTCCCGCATTCAGGTTGGTGAAGGTGGGGCTTGACTGAAATCCTGTTGATGCGCTTGTGATCGAATATTCAAACGGCGCTGTACCCACGCCTGCAGGTACCTGCGCTGTGATAGTACCTGTGCCGCTTACTCCGCAGGATGTAGGCGTATGAGAAGCCGTCGGGTTAAGATCGGTTGCAGAGGATTTGATCACGCGGATGGTATCCAGACCGGACACTTCTACGTTAGGGTCATCATATTTTGCATAAACAGAGCGGATGACATACAGCGTTGTGGAGCCGGCCGGTGGACAAATGTTGGGAAATAAGACCTCGAGCGATCCGTCAGCCAGTGTGTTCGGTGTGGTGTTCGTTGCAAGTACGGTGCCGGTAGAACTGAGCAGCTCTGCACGTTTGAACAATTGAGGACCGGCGGATGGTACAAAGCGCCAGGCCTCATTCATGCCGATCGAACCCCATGGCGCGTTGGAAGCTGCGCGGCCCGGCGCCATGATGGCACTGGTTTTCGCGAAGTTTTGCAAGCCGATCATCCCCCTGCCCTGGTTCCAGTCGGTACAGATCTCCTTGCTCTGCACCAGCACTTCCACGATCCCTGTAGCTTCATCCAGCACGATCTGGTGCGTGTTCTGGTATAAGTCGTTGCAATCCGCATCAAACAAGGGTATCTGGTAAAATGAAACGATCCATTTTCTTGTAGGGGCTGTACCGACGGTGGTATATTGAATGCGCCGATTCGGTGATGTGTTTACTGCAATATCGATATCGTGGTAAGGACCCATGATCAATGCGCGATCATAGAGTGTACTAGGAAGATTCAAGGGCGTGCCCGCGGTGGCCGACAATGCACCACCTGAGTTCAGAATACCGAAGTGAGCAAATTGGTTGGCACGGCTTGCATCGAACGATACAACGCCATTGGTGCTGATGACAAGATTGTTGTAGATATCGCCATAAAAAGGAAACGGGAACCCGATTGGAATTACGCCGCTGTACGTATCATCTGCATTGAGGTTGGTTCCGGTGCCAGGAATGCCGGGACTTGAATAGTTCGGGGCGCAGTTAATAGGATTAACTGTATACGTAGCGGAAGATGCATGGATATCCGGAACGATAGCCTTTAACGTGAAACAGGGCGTGGCAGAACAACCGGCCACCAAGGTGTCGCGTGTGCAATTGAAGCTAAAACTTTGGGCAGTTGAATAGAGGGTAAATAGAATGGTGAAGAGCAATAGCCCTGCAAGTCTCAATCTCATAGCGTGTGTGTAGTGTTGTGTTGTGTTGGGAGTAAAGTATACAGCCAGCAATAGTAGGAACCAAGTTAAGGAAAAATACTTTTCATAATTCCCTGTTAAAGAAGTTTACCCACGCTATTTTTTACCGTAATTATACTATGCTAACTGGCAATATCCTCGGTATCATACCGTTCTACCGACTCAATCCCGGGCAGGTTTTTCAAACTGGTCAGCAGCTCTTCCAATTCTTCCTTGTCGTGCACGAACACCTTGATATTTCCTTCAAATAAACCCTCCTTCGCTTCCACACTTAGCGCACTGATATTGATACGGAGCTCACCGGAAATAAGGTTGGTGATCTTATGAATCACACCAACATCATCCATACCTACTATTTTAAGACCGGTAAGGAAGGATATCTCTTTATTTTTCGCCCATTTGGTTTTCACGACACGATGCCCGTAGTTGGATAGCAACTTGGTGGCATTAGGGCAGTTGGTACGATGTATAGTAAGTCCTTTGCCTGTAGTGATGAACCCAAACACATCATCCCCCGGAATGGGCTTACAGCAATTGGCCAGGTTATACACGATCCGGTCGCTGCTTTCCCCAAATATGATCAGCTCAGCGTCTTTTTTTGCATGCTGCTGGTTGGGAGAAAATTCCTGCTTGAATTCCTGCACCGTCTTTACCGGTCTCGGAGCTTCTATCCTGTCCCCCGTGACTTTGAATTCTTTCAACTCTTTGAGGTCAATGTTGCGGATGGCTACCTGGTAAAACAGGTCCAGGTTAGAACTCAACTTATAAAACTGTACAAGCTCATCAATATTTTGCTGGCTGACCGCCGCGCCGATACCTTCCAGTTTTCTTTGCAGGGTATACTTCCCCTCATCGGATATCTTGCGCTTCTCTTCTTTCAATGCGTCCTTGATACGCCCACGCGCTTTGGCCGTCACAACAAACCCCAGCCAATCCTCTGAAGGCTTTTGCTTGTTGGAGGTGATGATCTCGATCTGATCACCGCTACGCAGTTTATGACTGATCGGCACCAGCTTGTGATTCACTTTTGCACCAATGGTTTTTACACCGATAGCACTGTGAATGGCGAAGGCAAAGTCCAGGGCCGTCGACCCGACGGGCAGCATTTTTACATCACCTTTCGGAGTATAGACATAAATTTCTTCAGCGAGAAAACTCGTTTTAAAATCCTGGAGAAAATCGATGCTGTCGGTTTCCTGGGCACTGATCACTTCGCGGATCTGCTGGAACCATTTATCAAAGCGACTTTCGTCTGTGGCTCCTTCCTTATATTTCCAGTGTGCGGCCAGGCCTTTCTCGGCAATCTCATTCATCCGTTTGGTCCGGATCTGCACTTCTACCCATTTGCCCTGCGGCCCCATCACTGTTGTATGCAGCGCTTCGTAGCCGTTTGACTTGGGATTACTCAACCAATCCCGGAGCCGCTCAGGGGATGGTGTATATTCATCCGTGATCATGGAATAGACCTTCCAGCAATCTTCTTTCTCCCGCTCAGCAGGCGAATCAAGTATAACCCGAATGGCAAACAGATCATAGACCTCCTCAAACTCCACGCCTTTCTTTTTCATCTTGTTGGAGATCGAATGGATGCTTTTTGGCCGGCCGTATATTTCAAACTTGAAATTCCACCGCTCCAGCTTTTCCTTGATAGGGCGGATGAACTCATTGATATACTTGGAACGCTCACGTTTGGTCTCCGCCAGCTTCTGTGCTATGTCCTTGTACGTCTCCGGCTCCATGTATTTCATGGCCAGGTCTTCCATCTCAGTTTTTATGTTGTACAATCCCATCCGGTGAGCGAGGGGCGCATAGACGTACACAGTTTCCGAAGCTATCTTCAGTTGTTTTTCGCGTTTCATGCTTTCCAGCGTCCGCATATTGTGCAGGCGGTCGGAAAGTTTGATCAGGATTACGCGGGGATCATCGGTGAGGGTCAACAGGATCTTCTTGAAGTTCTCCGCCTGCTGCGATGCGTTGACGTCGATGACGTTGGAAATCTTCGTGAGTCCGTCGACGATACGGGTAATCTCCCCGCCAAATTCCCGTTCCACATCATCGAGGGTGATATCTGTGTCTTCAACTGTATCGTGGAGCAATGCGCAGATCGTGGACCTTACACCCAGCCCGATCTCTTCGACACATATCTTGGCAACAGCGAGCGGATGAAGAATGTACGGCTCCCCGCTTTTTCGGCGCATGGTTTTATGTGCCTCGGCTGCCATTTCGAAGGCGGTACGGAGGAGGTCCTTGTCACCCGGCTTTATCTTGGTCTTTAGCGAGCGTAAAAGTGAGCGGTATTCTCGTAATATCAGCTTTCGTTCCTGCTCTTCGTTCAGGTTATATTTTGGGGTCAGCGCTACGGTTTCCATCGTCTACGAATTTACAAAAAAACCTGGGGAGATTCAGGCTGGCACAAGGATAAGTCTTTGCTCACGCCGGACTTCCTTTGATGGCCTGGCGGCTTTGCGTGAAACAGGGCTTAGGTTCACGCAAAGTCGCTAAGTCATTCTGCTGATTGCAGGGCGTGAGAAAGCTTATCAGTTATTTTTCGACAGAAAATCAAACCGCAACATGATCTCATGCGCGTTGGAGCCTTTGTCGTACACGCTCAATGGTGTCTTGTAGATATCGAAGCAATAGCCAATGGTAAATATGTCTTTGATGTTCAACCCCGCTGAGATCATCCAGCTCTGACGCAGCCGGTAGTTCAGTCCCCACCAGAAAGTTTTGTTGTGTTCTACCCGTGCACCGCCCTGGAATTCGGCGGGCGCATTGGGGAGGTAGATCAATAGTGCATTGGGAGAAATAACGGTGTTTTCATCCACCTGCCAGTTGTAGCGGCTATGCAGGTAAAAATGTCGGTAAAGCCGGGCCTCTTCGGACCGGTTCAGCGAGCCGGAGTACACATCCAGTTTGGACTGGATCAACTGGCTTACAGATACGCCTGCCTGGAATTTCCGGGAGGTATAATTGAACCCGATGCCGGCATCTCCCTTCATCCTGTTTTCCGCACTGCCCAGCACAGGGTCGATGGAACCCAGCGATTCCTGTAGTTTGGCTTTATCATAGGAAAACTGCTGAAGCCGGCCTTCAATACCAATGGAAAAGCTCGCCTCATTCTGCAGCGGAACGTGATAGGCTACTGCCGCCTGTACACCCGTGCGCGTGGTCGGGCCTGTTTTATCAGAATACAGATACCCGCCGAGTCCCAGGCGTGCAGAAGGTAAAAAGGCAGAGCCAAATACCGTGGCTGTTTGCGGTCCGCCATCTATGCCGTCCCACATGGCGCGGTAGGTGGCGCCAATCATGCCATGCTTCTGCACACCAGCCATGGACGGGTTATGTAAGTTGCCCTGCATTTCATACAGGGATGAAGTGAATAATTGTTGTGCATTGCCATAACCTGCCATACCAACGGCGAGCAACAGGATCAATATAGTGCGTTTCATAATTTTAGTTTTGATGGATTAGCGAAGTATGGTCACATTTCCTTTCAGGTATTCTGTCTTACCATTGATCAACTTGTAGGTTATGACAAAATAGTAGGTGCCGTCGGCCAGTGGATCACCCTTATATGTACCATTCCAGTCGTTCTTGTAATCGTTTGATTCAAACACCTTTGATCCGTACCTGTTGAACACCTGGGCCGTTGCTTTTTCCAGGCAGTTACCATTCGTTACCAGCCAGAGATCATTGATGCCATCACCATTTGGCGTAAAGGCATTCATTGGTTTGATACAATATGGCACCACGGTCAGCGTTACCTCGTCAGAAGCGGTACAACCCTGTGGCGTGGTGATGTTCAGCGTATAGGTTGTTGTCTGGCTTGGTTGCGCGGTAGGATTGAGAATGTTGGGGTTATTCAAACCGGCGGATGGTGTCCACAGATAGGTTCCCGATGACCCTGACCCTGATAACTGGTAAGAGGCATTTGCCAGTACAAAGGCATCTGCACCTGCATTGGCTGTTGCACCTTCTACTACGGTCACTGTAAATGCATCCTGCGCAGGACAGTTAAGCGTGGATGCATCAATGGTATAGGTAGTCGTGGTCTGGGGTGAGAAAACAGCCGTGGCTGTGGTGGTACTGCTTACCCCGTCGGATGGCGACCAGGTGAAACTGCTTCCCCCTGCGATCTGCGCCGTACGTGTGAAGGATGCTCCACGGCAAATGGTGGTATCTGCTCCGGCCGATACTGACACCGTTCCAACCTGCGTGATGACAACCGGTGTTGCAACAGGGCAACTTGCCAGTCCATCCGTGGTGATCACATTGTAGGAGCCTGCCGGCAAATCATTGAAAGCACTGTAAGTGTAGTAGTTGGCACCGCCATCAATGCTGTACTGCAACTGGCCAGCACCTCCCGACGCATTGATGGTGATGCTGCCATTCTCTGTACAAGTGGCATTGGTGCTGGAAACGGTGGCCGTGAGGGTGCTTTTCTTTACAAATACGGTATCGGTAAATGATACACTCAGCGCAGGGTTGCTGCAGGAGCCATACACCACGCGAATGACGTAGGCGGTGCTGTCTGCAGTCGGGCAGATATTATTGAAGTTCAGGTTAAGTGAACCTGGCGATGCCGTTGATGTATCCGTGGTATTGGTAGCAATGACAACATTATTGACCAGCAGTTCAGCACGTCTGAATCGTGCAGCACCGCCAGATGGAATGAAACGGAAACAGGAATCCATACCAGATTGTCCCCAGACAGTTGCATTCTTTCCGGCTGCTGCAACGCCTTTGGTATAATCCCCGTTTTGTACGCCCAGGATGGTTAACCCATCATTCCATTCCACACAATACGGTTTATCCTTGATGTACACCTCGATGATGCCGGTGTTCTCATAGAGAACTGTCTGATGCGTTGCCCGGAATCCCGGGTCATCACAATCATCGCTGAAATATGGAACATCATTATAGCTCGCTATAAACCTGCGGTATGGAGCATTTCCTTCCACCCGGTATTCAATCTTTTTATTAGCAGAGGTGAGATTCGGGTTGATGTCATGATAAGGGCCGAATATGCTCAGCGGAGCATAGTCACCGCTGGGAATGGTGCCTCCCGGGTCGATGGAATAACCGCTGCCATCTTCAGCACGGGATACATCAAATGTAAGGTTGCCATTGGATCCCATCAGCACCGACGGATACGTGGAGCCATAGAAACAAAACGAAAAAGCGAAAGGAAATGGGATGACACTGCTCCATACGTCATCATCATACAGCGCAGTAACCTCTGTACCAGCCGGCGTTGTATATGCAAACGGCATATAAGCAGGATTCGTGATCACATAATCCGTCGCCTCCTTGATGTGGGGCACCTGGACGTTGATGCTGGTACAGGTGGTGCCGCAGGCGAGATAAATGTTTTTCTGCGGGATCGTGAAAACTGTGGCGGGATTTTGTGCGGTGGCAAAGAGGCAGGCGCAGACGCCCACCATGAGTAAAAATCTTTTTCTCATCAGCAATGTGTGTGTTTGTTGGTGCAATAAAGTTTACCCTGGTAGTTTGGTTACCAGCTATTTTCCAAAGGGGACGGCCATCGTGATTGTTTGGAGCAACTCGTCAGGCTTTCAGGAAATGTGGATCTTAAAAACGGGATTTTGTAAGGTTTCCAAACCTACGGTTTTTTATAAAATAAAAAACAAAAAATTAACAATTCGCTCCAGGCCCGTAAATCGTGCAACAGGCAATTTTTTTCGGTCAAATGCCCTACATTTGCAACCCGTTTCCAGATATGTCGTGCATTTGCCGGCAGAATGGATGCCCGGATGTGGTGAAATTGGTAGACACGTCAGACTTAGGTTCTGATGCCGCAAGGTGTGGGGGTTCGAGTCCCTCCATCCGGACCTGGTGAAGTTGACAGTAATTGGACACTAGCCAACAACTGTCAACTTTTTTTATCATTTTTTCAATTTGTAAAAATGGCTACTGTTACCAAAGAAAATATCGGGTTGCTCCACGAGAAACTTACCGTGAAGCTCGATAAGCAGGATTATCTCCCTTCGTTTGAAAAAGCATTGAAAGAATACAGCAAGAAGGCCAATATTCCAGGCTTCCGGAAAGGCATGGTGCCTCCAGGGCTTATCAAGAAAATGTATGGTCCTTCTCTTTTTACAGACGAGGTGCTAAGGTCAGTTGACCGTGAACTTATCGCCTATCTTCAGCAGGATAAGGTGGAAATTTTCGCACAGCCTCTTCCGCTGGAAACAGATATCCGCCAGTTGGATGTCAACAATCCCGCCGACTATGCCTTCCATTTCGAGATCGGCCTGAAACCTGAATTCACCCTTCCTGATCTTGGCAGCGCTGCTATTACCCGCCACGTGGTAACTGTTACCGACGAAATGATCAATAACGAGATCGCCCGGCTGCAGAACCGCTATGGCAACATGAAAGATGAGGACAAAGTCACCGATGACGACAACGTACTGAATGTTCACTTCAGCGAAGTGAACGAAAGTGGCGGTGAGATCGAAGGCGGCATCAGCAAAGACAACTCCGTACTTGTTAAATATTTCTCCGAAAACTTCCGCCCTAACCTGATGGGCAAAGTGGTCAATGATTACGTGGTTGTTCAACTGGACAAGGCTTTTGATGCAAAAGAACTGGAAGCCATCGAAAGTGACCTTGGCCTTGAAAAGAACGATCCTGCTTCTGCGGAGAAACATTTCCGTATCCAGATCACCAAGATCGGTCGCCTGGAGAAAAAAGAACTGAATGAAGAATTCTTCAGCCAGCTTTATCCCGGTGGTGAAGTGACCAGTGAGTCACAGTTCCGCGATAAGATTAAAGAGGAGATCGAAGCTTATTGGGCCAGCCAGGCACGCAACCAGATCCAGGACCAGATATTCCATCAGCTTGTTGACAATACACAGATCAGTTTCCCCGAAACATTCCTGAAAAAATGGATCAAGACCCAGGGCGAATCTGAAGGCCAGGGCAAGACTGACGAACAGGTAGAACAGGAGTTCCCCGTATTCCTCAATCAATTGAAATGGACGCTGATAACCGATAAGATCGTGCAGGACAGCGCCATTCAGGTGTCACCCGATGAGGTGCGTGCATTTGCGAAGCAACAATTGTTTGGATACATGGGTAACATGGGCGGGGCGCCTGCAGACGATCAGCCATGGGTGAACGACTATGTAGAGAAAATGATGAAGGACAGGAAATATGTTGAAGATTCCTACAACCGCCTTCAAACCCAGAAGATCTTCGAATGGGCCGAGACGAAGGTCAACCCGACGGACAAGTCGATCACTGCTGACGAATTCACGGCGATGGTCGAAGCGCATCAGCACGCACATCACTAACAGAATTGAAACGATCATACTGAATCCCGCCACGTCGCGGGATTTTTTTATTCCTCGTCCCGTTGCTGCTTTTTCTTTCGCTTGGATTTGGTGTAGATAGTTTTCGCTTTCTCTATGAGTGTAATGAATTCAGCCTGCGATGGGTCGTTCTTATCCGCACTGCCAGCGGCAAGTAATGCAAGTTCATTCCAGTTTGTGTTCTTGAGGAATGGCGAGGTTTTTAATAATAAACCAAACCAGGCAACTGCCGCGGAAAAGCGGAATGAGGGCTCAAGGGTCTGAATATCGTCCAGGATGTACGGTGCCTGAGCTGAAAAGGTTTTGCGTACAGAATCACCCACCGGTTTATAGTGAAGATTGATTTTTGCGAGCCGCTCCACGATCACGGTGTCCTTTTTTGTTGGTTCGATTTCGAAGATACCTACCATGGAATAGCCGGAGCCCACTTCTCCCCCTTCTACAACGGCCATGGTATCCACCAGCGCGCCAACCTTATTATCGAATCCGATCAGGCGATACTCCTTTACGAACTGCGGATTGAATTCAACATTCATGTATGCATCGTTCACCACGGCGTAAAGTGTTTGCGTAAATTCTTTCAATAACACTTTTTCTGCCTCCGCGAAATTGTCGAAGTACGCGAAATTGCCATTCCCTTTTCTTGCCAGTGTCTGGATCTTTGAATCTTTATAATTTCCCATGCCAACGCCGAGGCAGGTGAGGTAAATGCCTGACTGGCGGTGCTGGGAGATCATATCCTCCAGCTCAGTTTCGGTTTTGAGGCCTACGTTGAAATCACCGTCAGTAGCGAGGATCACGCGGTTATTGCCGCCTGGTATAAAATGATGCTTGGCTACGCTGTATGCCAGCTTGATCCCGGATTCGCCGGGAGTTGACCCGCCTGGTTCAAGGCGGTCGATCGTCTTCAGGATCGTATCCTTATCATTTCCGCTGGTGGTATTCAGTATGATACCTGTTGTGCCGCCATAAACCACAATCGCCACGGAATCCTTTGCCCTGAGATTAGCCACCAGCAGTTTGAACGCAGACTTCAGCAACGGAAGCCGGTTGGTCATATCCATTGAACCAGAAACATCTATCAGGAACACAAGATGTGTAGGGGGCAATGCGGAGAGATCAAGTTTTCGGGCAGAAACATTTACATAAAATAACTGGTTGGCGGTATTCCAGGGGCAACTGGTCAGTTTGCTCCGAATAGAAAAATCATTACTGCCCGGAGGTTTCGTATAATTCAGATTGAAATAATTCAGCATTTCCTCGATCCGGACCGCATCGGGCGGTACGGCTGAGTTCATCATCAGGAACCGGCGGATATTGCTGTAAGATGCGCGATCAATATTCAATGAAAGACCAGTGTTCGGAAATCGGTTTGCATTGATGAAATGATTCTCTACCAGGTCGGAATAGGTTTCATCACCGGCAAACCATTTACGGTGGTCACCCTGCATCATCCCGCGGGTGGCCGATGAGAGCCGGTTCAGCCGCACGCCGGGGCGCCCTGCCGGTTGAGGTTTCATCACTACCGTGAGGTACTCCCCTGCATTCACATGCAAGGACTGGGTAATGTAGCCGTCCTGGACAAAACGAAATGAATCGATAAGTTGTGTGGTGACGATACCAAAGGTGCCGGTTGTTCCGCTTTTGTACACATAACCCGTGCGTAGATTGGTGATGGTGACATTCTGAAGGGGATTACCTTTCTCGTCCTTTGCTTCGCCCCGGAGATAGTATTGCTGTCCCCATGCGGAAGTATGGAGCAGGAGGAAGCAGATTAATATTTGGCAAGCGGTTTTCAGGTGGATATATTCAGTACAAATTATAAAAAAGGCCGTAAAAACGCGGTTATTCCTATATGAGCTGATATATTTCTTTCAAATTCCGGCCGAGCCCGTCATAATCGAGGCCATAGCCAACCACGAATTTGTTAGGAATGGAAAAACCAACGTACTCCAGCTTTAGCGCGAATTCAGTGGCTTCAGGCTTGTGTAGCAACGTAGCGATTTTCATGGAAGCTGGTTGCTGGTGTTCCAGCCGCGGGAGAAAATTGTGCAATGTCTTTCCTGTATCAACAATGTCTTCTACGATGATCACATCCTTACCAAACAAATCATCATCCAGCCCGATGGTGGTGATCACCTTGCCCGATGACTGCATGCCTTTATACGATGCGAGTTTGATGAAACAGATATCCGCTTCTATGGTCAGGTGGCGGAAGAGGTCAGCCGCAAACATGAACGAGCCATTGAGCACGGCTATGAAGAAAGGACGTTTACCCTCGTAATCGGTGTTGATTTGCGCAGCGATGGCCTTTACACGTTCCTGGATCGTTTCTTCGGAGAGATAGGTCTCGAATGATTTATCGTGAACTTTGATTACAGCCATGTTATTTATAAATTTTTAGCTGCTGCCCTTCCCGAAGATTGTTACTGTCCAGCGAATTCCAGTTCCTGATCTCATCTACCGTCACCTCATGTTTCCGCGCTATGGCATACAGGGTCTCTTTTTTTCCTACAGTATAGCGTACCAGTTTGGAGCCTGCAGAGATGTTTGCATCCCCATCAGGTATCTGCGGTTTCTGGATGGTAGGCAACCCGGCCAGCTTTGGCGTTTGTGGTGCTTTACCTCGGAGGTACAATTTTTCTCCTGCCGCAGGCAGCATGTCTCTTCTCAGCATATTGTACTCCAGCAGGGATTCGAGCCGGATAGCCTCCGCCTGCGCAATATCCTGCAATGACTCGCCCGGCGCGACTACATGGAATTCACTATTGCCGTTCTTCCTTTTACGTTGGAGATACACAAGCTGGTCGTGTAATACTACTTCTGTTTCTTCAAGATCATTGTATTCAAAGAGTCGCTTCAACGGCACGTGATGTTCTTTTGCAAGGGCGAGATAGGAAACCCCGGCTGCCGCATAGACCACACGCGTATCGTTTATTTTAAATTCTCCCGAAGGGTAATCGGCCCTGGGCTTAACCGCCACAGGTTCAGGCACCAGCTCAGGAACCGGTTCATTCAATGCTGCAACAACGGGTTCAAGAGGTGGCTGTTTTCCGAGAGCGATCATCGTATAATCCTGCAGGTTATAGTCTTCCACCAGGCGAATGATGACCTGTGGATATTTTGGATTCGTAGCGTAGCCTGCTTTTTTCAAACCATAAGCCCAGCCTCTGTAGTCGGTTGGATCGAGGTTGAAAAGCGACGCATAACGTGCGTTGGCGCGAAGGAAATCGGAGTGGTCGCGATACGACTGTGCGGCCTCGGGGTATTTTCGAAAACACTCATTGGGAGCATCGTCGGTGTGTGACACTGACTCGCCTGTCCAGTTTGCCTTGCACTTTATACCAAAATGATTGTTGGACTTTTGTACCAGTACTGAAGTGCCGGCCATCGTTTCATGGATTCCCTGGGCCAGTTTGATAGCGGCGGGGACACCTGTGCGTTGCATTTCCGCGATGGCGATTTCCCGATACGTATTGATATAGGCGCGGATGACAGCGGACTCCTGTGCGCTGGCAAGAACAGTGATGAAGAAAGCAGTGAGCGTAAACAGATGTCGAACAAACTTCATATTTCAATCCGGTTATAATTTGCGGATCAGGTACAACCCGTCGCGCAAGGTGATGATCATTTTATCGATGTCCTGCCGGGAGCGGATGTATTCATTGAATGCCGCGACAGCCTTTCCGCTCTTTCCTTTTGGGGGTGATTGAAGCACCTCCCCGTGAAAAAAGATATTATCCGCTAAGATAAAGCCGTTTGGCCTTAGTTGTGGCAGAACAAGTTCGAAATATTGCGTATACGAAACCTTATCAGCGTCAATAAATACAAGATCCCAGGTCTCACGAAGCGCAGGCACGACCTCTAACGCATTTCCGGTATGTAAAATTATGTTGTCTTTGTGCGGTGACCGGTCGAAATACCAGCGGGCGAGCTGTGCATCCTTCTCCCGGAGCTCGATGGTGTGCAGTTTACCCCCCGGCACCAGGCCCTTCACTAACGCCAGTGCGCTGTAACCGGTGAAGGTGCCAATCTCCAAAATACGCTCCGGGCGGATCATGCGGCTGATCATCTCCAGCAATTTCCCCTGGAGGTGACCGCTGAGCATGTGGTGCTCGGGGTGGCCCGCAGCCGTCGCCGCCGCCAGCTCGGCCATTAGCGGGTCATCAGGAGTGGAATATTCCTCCGCATATTGCTGAATGGCGGGATGGATGATTTGCAGGCTCATCAGCGGATCTCCGGAACAGGTTCTGGTTTATGTGAAACAAGCAGAAGGCCGATGAACGTGATCAGTCCGTTAATGATCAGCAGCTCAAGACCGATCTGGAATGACCCGAACAGCAACTCCTGGTTAACCTCGAGTATGTAACAAAGTATAGGAGAAATTACACAGACGATTGGCACAAGATGATCTTTTACCTGCCGTTTGGTAAGTATCCCGAATGTAAACAGGCCAAGCAACGGTCCGTACGTATAGGCAGCTATCTTCAATATCACGCCGATCATACTCGGCTTGTTGATCTCCTCGAAGACCAGCACAAAGAGCAGGAAGATGAAAGCAAATACGAGGTGTACCCGCTGGCGGATACGTTTTTTCTTCTCATCGCTCCAGCCGGCTTTGCGTTGCATACCGAGAATATCAATACAGAAAGAAGCTGTGAGTGCGGTAATGGCCCCATCGGCACTGGGAAAAAGGGCAGAGATCAAAGCGATGATGAAGATCACCGATACAACCGGAGGCATATGATCCAATGCGATCACAGGAAAGAGTTTGTCTCCGGTCGCGTTCTTGCCATCCAGCATCAGCCTTGTCACCTCCTTGCCATTTTCCATGGTGGTTACAGTGGTGGCTCCGAGGGAATCGGCATACAGATACAGTAGCCCGCCGAGCACGAGGAAAAGGAGGATCACGAATAACATGATAACTGAGAGCGTGATCACATTCTTCTGTGAATCCTTCAGGTTTTTTACCGAGATGTTTTTTTGCATCATCTCCTGGTCCATCCCCGTCATGGTGATGGTGATGAAGGCCCCGGCGAGTATCTGTTTAAGAAAAAAGAATTTGCTCTCCGGATCGGTGAAAAATATCTTCGAATAGCCTTTATCACCCATTTCAGCCAGTGCGGAACCGAGTGAAGTATCCATCGCATTAAGCATGTAGATCACGCACACTACAAGCCCTGTGAGCATGAACGTGGTCTGCAATGTATCAGTAAACACGATCGTTTTAACGCCACCTTCATAGGTATAGACGAGGATCATGATGAGAATGATGACCGTGGTTAGCCAAAACGGTACGTTGAGATTGGTAAGGATCGCGTCCTGCAATATTTTGACCACCAGGTATAGGCGGGCGGTGGCACCAAGCGTGCGGGAAAGTATGAAGAACGAGGCTCCTGTTTTATAGGAACGGAATCCCAGCCGCGTACTGAGATAATTATAGATGGATGTAAGATTCAGCCGGTAATAAAGCGGCAACAACACAAATGCAATGATCACATACCCGATGAGGTACCCTAGCATTATCTGGAAATAAGCGAATGATTCCGCTTTGACCGCGCCGGGCACACTCACGAACGTAACGCCTGACAGCGAGGTCCCTATCATTCCAAATGCAACAAGCATCCAGTTACTGTTGCGGTTGCCAATAAAGAACGAGTCGTTATTTGAATTCCTGGATGTATACCAGGCCACTGCGAGCAACAATAGAAAGTAACCGATGACGAAGGAAAACAATAAGCCAGCCGACATAATTTCGAACTTTTAAAAGGTATGAAAACACGAATGCTCCGCAGGTCCGGAATGCCAAAAATATAAATTACTCTATTGTAAACAGCATAAAGAGAAATGAACGGTTGGTTGCGGCTTTTTGCAACCGCATGGTGAAATAACAAGGCCTGCAATTGCAGGCCGCGAGGAGATCAATAGTCCCTGTTATTCCTTCCCTGAAAAAGGCCGATGCTCACACCGGTTCGGATAAGCGGCCTGATTTCCTTGCGCTGAGCGCCAGGATTATTGGGATCATATTCGACATTCACATAAGGAGAATTGATGTCACCGATCACATCAAACAACATGGAAATGTAAAAGAAGGTGTTTGAGCCAGGCTGCCGGCCCAGCGCCACACCGCCGCCGAGTAACAGTGAGTTTGAAGCCACCTTCGATGTGAGCTGGGAAGATCCGTCAAACTCGCGGTATTTTTGCCGGCTGAAATTCCGTTCGTATTGGGCCTGCACAAAAATGATACGGGCAGGGAATAACCGCGTGAATACACCCGGCCCATAGAGTGTCTGCCTCAGTTTGTCGCCAGGCAGATAATAATCCCGGATCGAGCTATAAACATAATTCAACGCGATACCTGCGTCCAGCCAGTCGGTAAGTGAATAGCCCAGCACCGGGTTGGCGCCAAGTACAGTTTGCCGGCTGCCAAAGCCGACCGACACTCCACCACCAGTAAATAGTTTATCTTTTCTGAACCCCGTTTTTTCCTCTTCCTCATCCTGTGCCATTGCGCTGAATGAAACAGATGCGAGCAGGAATACGGCGATTAATTTTTTCATGGCTTAGTTTTTTAAGGGTTCCTGTCTTTCCAGTCCAGTGCCAGTTCTTCACTCAGTCTTTTCTCCGTAGGTGCCATTACCAGTATGAAACCGAGCAACACCGCTGAAAAGACAAGGAATACAAAGTCACCCGTCAACATGAACAATATCGCTCCGGCGAGTGCAGGCGCTTCGCAAATGGCCAGGTACCTGATCAACGCTCCCCGGTGATGTGTTAGTTTTTCAGAGTCCGATATTAATTTTTCTTTAGCATAACGTATGCCTTTTGCATACGTCACCCGCGCGATGGTCATTGCTACGAAACTCACGACTGCCAGGCAGGCTACCAGTAGTTTGTTGTGCGCTTTCAGCTCTGGCGAGATCGGGCCGGATACCTGGTTCAGGACCAGGGCGACAAAGATCAACACGAGGATACCGCCTGCAATAGCGAAGAACAATACCCTTGTTGCTTTCATAAAGTCCTGAAGATTATTATCTGGCAACCGGTTCATAGATCGAAGATTTTGCCTGCATTCAGGATATTGTTCGGATCAAACGTTTTTTTAATGCCCCGCATGAGTTGCAATTGCACGTCATCAAACATGATATCCATGAATGGCTTTTGAATCAGCCCGATCCCATGTTCGCCGCTGATAGTACCTCCAAGGCTTTTCACGAGATCAAACAGGGCACGAAGGCTGGCGGTCATTGCTTCATCACCATAGCTGTTGGGAGTTCCATCTTTATGAATCCTGATATGCAGGTTGCCATCACCGGCGTGGCCGTAGCACACGGCATGAAACCCGTGCTCCAACCCGAGCGCCTTGACGCCTCTCACAAGTGCAGGCAATTCGGCCCGTGGCACCACAGTATCCTCTTCGATCGTATACCCTGCTATCTTCACAGCTTCGGCCGTTCTGCGGCGCAGTTTCCAGAGTTCAGCCTTTTGTTGGGCATCATCTGCAAAAAACACTTCACCTCCCTCATATTCTGCCATGAGCCCTGCTATCTGTTCCATCTCCTGCATCAATACATCCATGTTATTGCCGTCCACCTCAATGATGAGATGTGCAGCAATGTCATCGCTTACCGGCACGGCATAGCTTTCAACCATTTTGCTGACGATCTGCAAGGCATCGATCTCAACCAGCTCCAGCGCACTTGGCGTAAAGCCTGCGCGGAAGATAGCACTCACCGCTTCGCTGGCTTTTTCCAGTGAAGCAAAGGGCACCAGCATCAGCAGGTCATATTTGGGCAAAGGGATCAAGCGGAGCACGATAGTGGTCACGATACCAAGCGTGCCTTCGCTTCCCACCATCAATTGCGTGAGGTTGTACCCGGTGGAGTTCTTCAATACATTGGAGCCGGTCCAGATCACATCGCCTGTTGGCAACACCACTTCCAGGTTCAGTACATAATCCTTTACCACGCCATATTTCACTGCTTTCGGGCCACCGCTGTTCTCCGCAATATTGCCACCGATAAAGCAGGAACCCCTGCTGCTGGGATCGGGTGGGTAAAACAAGCCTTTCTCTTTCACCGCATTCTGCAATACCTCTGTGATCACACCTGGCTGTGTTGTCACCTGCAAGTTGCGCTCGTCGATATGTACAATATTATTCAGCCGCTCTGTCGACAGCAGCACACCCCCCAGATGAGGCAGGGCTCCACCGCTTAATCCTGTGCCGGCACCGCGTGGTGTTACCGGAATCAGATCCCGGTTGCAGATCTTCATGATCGCACTTACTTCGGCAGTTGTGGCGGGCTTTAGTACAATGTCGGGAAGATAGCTCAGCGTCTCCGTTTCGTCATGGGAATAGTGCTGCCTGGTTTCATCATCGCCGATCACGTATTGATCGCCGACGATCCGGCGGAATGACTCAAGATGTTCGGGTGTGATCTTCCCGGTCGCTACCGGGGCTATAGTACTGTATTGGCTCATTTGGCCGCAAAATTCGGAAAAAACAGGCAACCTTCGGCCGTTATATGATAATAGGTCAATAAGATTTGAAGGTCGGACACATCGCTTCACGGCGATTGCCCTTGTACTGGTCCACTACGCCAATTTTGGTCAGGGAAAATTCGAACGCCCCCCTGGTATTGTTGTAATTTCTCATGGAAGAAATCGTAGCATCATAGGTAAACGTGAAGTTGAAATCTTTGTAGCCCAACCCTATCATGGGAATGACCGCATCGCCATTCCGGTAGTACAGTCCCCCTATTAAAATATTCTCACCATCACCGGACAAATTATAATGAGCATTTGCCCCGATCAACCATTCGTGCGATTTTGCCTGCAGGGAAAAATAGCTGTTTGGATTGATGATCCATTGATCATTCAGCTTGAAACTGCCATTGATGAACGCCGTATGTCTTACAGGTATCCGGTTGTCAACACCCGGTTGGGCACTGAAAAACGATTCCCTCGGGCGATTGATGTGATGCGAAGAAAATCCTGCATTGAAGTAAGTGGCGTCATTCGGGAAATAAGCGTAGTTCAGCCCCGCCTGTATGTCGAGGTAATTGATATTGTTTTCGGTAAGTGCTACGCTGGTAGGGAGTTTATTATCGAAAAATTTTCCGTCGAACTGGTCAGGGAATTTGAGATTGTTCACATTGATCTGTTTATTTGCCCACCCCACATTGAAACCAAGGCTCAGCAGGCTGCCGAGGTTGAGGGTCTGGTGATAGGCCACTGATCCGTATACTCGCGTGGAGGTAAGGTTACCGCTGCCTGCCACATCCCTGAGGATGACGCCGCCAACGCCCATCCAGCCATCGCTGTTTTCATTCTGCAGGATCTGCACATCTCCATAGGCACTCATGGTCTTGTAAGGTATCGCCATCACGGATGACCACTGGTTGCGGTAATTTACACCGAGCCGGTAATCCCCCTCAGGCATAAAGCCTGTATTCGCCGGGTTGGTTAGCAGCGGCGAGTTCATGAATTGCGAGAAATGAAGATCCTGTGCCATAACCGGCAGGGTTACGCTCAGGGTGGCAAAG
Source organism: Bacteroidota bacterium (assembly GCA_023430465.1). Taxonomy (GTDB): domain Bacteria; phylum Bacteroidota; class Bacteroidia; order Chitinophagales; family Chitinophagaceae; genus JAEZAM01. The sequence continues at coordinate 23,260 of JAEZAM010000070.1, forward strand.
GCAATCATTAACGATTTCAAGGTCCGCTTCATAGTCTGTTCTCCTTTCGCTTTGTTGATCTTACCTGATCAGGGTGATGTCCCCTTTCTTCGTGGCTTTTGTGCCATCAAAGAATTCAACATCGAGAGTATATGCATAAACATCCATCGGTTGTACTACGCCCTTCACTTTACCGTCCCATCCCTGCAGGCGGTTCTGTGTTTCGAATACTTTCTGACCCCACCTGTTCCAGATGGTGAATCGCATTTTGGCGATACCAAAGCCGCGCACCATCACGATGCTGTTCACATCATTGCTGTTCGGCGTGAATGCATTCGGCACATCGAGGGCTGGTTCGATCAGGGTTGAAACGGTCAGGCAGGTAGTATCACTGCAACCAACCTGGTTGAAGGCCACCAGGCAGGCATCGAATGTGCCTGTTGAATTGTACTGATGCACCACATCTGCCCGTGAGGTGGTGGACAAGGTATCTCCGTCACCAAAGATCCATTTGAACCGGACAGCATTTGCTGATGATTCATTGCGGAAAGTATGGGGCGTGTTGACGATCGGGGTGGTTGGGGTGTAACTAAACCCGGCAACCGGGGTATCGTACACAACGACAGTAAACGTTGCTGTATCCCGCACATTACATGTATTGGGGTCGATGGCTATCATCCTGATAGTGTATGTACCCGGTGCATTGTAAAGGTGGGTTGGGTTGATATCTGTGGAAGTATTATTGGCTCCGGAAGCAGGATCACCAAAATCCCACTCGAAAGTGAGACCACCCACAGAAGTGTTAGTGAATACAGCGGTGTATGGCGCACAACCGATCGCCGGTGTATCAAATGAGGCTTCAACGTTTGCGGCCACACGTACCACGATCTCGAGTGAGTCGGGGAAATTACAGTATGCTGAATCACGCAATACAAGCCATGCGCTGTAAGTGCCCGGACCCGGATATACATGGTTCACCGGCGCAAGACCCGCTACTACTCTTGGGCTGCCATCTCCAAAATTCCATATGAAAGAAGTATCGGTGAATGGACGAACTGGCTGGGTGGTGGACAAATTATTGAACTGATAGTTGAAAGCATCACAGGGGGCAAGCTTCGTCACCGATGCATCCAGGTTTGCAATCAGGTCGCCTACACTGATGTTGATATAGGACGTATCACGCACGTTACAGGCAGTAGGGTTGATAGCAATCAGCATCACGCGGTAAGTACCGACGGTATTGAAGGTATGTGAGCGGGTGAAACCGCTGGCTGCGGGAAATGGTCCTTCGTCAAAGGTTGAGTAGTTGGGATCGGTTTGTGCGATAGGGCCGGAGCCGTCATCTCCGAAATTCCAGATGTATTCGGTAGCATTGCGTACCTGGTCAGTAAAGTCCACAGTAAGCGGCACACAACCGGCTGTATCGCGGGGTGTACCACCGATAGATGACTGAATCTGCGAACCCACACCGGCGAGGTTAAATGCTATCTTGATCATGCCGAGGTTACAAAACGCGCTGTTGGGCCGTGTCGGTGCCCATACACCGGGTGTTGTCGGGAAATTCGCACCACCGCCACAGTTGGCGCAGACGCCCTGGTAGATGATACCATTTGGATCAAAACGGCTGGTACCACCATCTACGTGGTCGGCAAATCCGCCGCCCGGCTGTCCGAAAAAGCTTCCGTATAGCTGTGACACCGCATCACGGCGCAGAACGAAGAAATAAAAGTCCCCATCGTCGGTCGTGGATTGAAGGGCATCGGCGGTGACAGGCAGGCCCGAAGTACCGGAACTGGGATAACCCGTGGTCACCGTTCCGCCCCATCCTGAAACGTACACATTTTCACATCGGTCTACAAGAAAAGCGGTGGGGGAAATATTAGGCAACGGCGAAGCCGTTCCAAATACCGTACTGTATACGAAGGCCGAAAGATCGGGCCTGAGCTTCGCGATGAATTGTTTTGAACCCGGGTTACTGTAAGCGGCGTTCACCACCGGCCAGTTACCGGTTGTTTGGCCGGTGACATATGGAAAACCGGAGCGGTCAAACTGGATGCCATATATCTGGTCTTTCCCTGTAGTGCCAAGATAGGTCGAGCGTACGATCCCCGAACCGTCATTGCGTATCTGTGCTATAAACCCATCAATGCTGTCAGGGGTATTGTCGCCCTGCAGCGCAGGTCCGATCACACCTGCCTGCACGCCGGGGAAATTCTGGCTTTGCGTACCACCCGCTACAAAGATGTCCCCTCCCGCCGAGAGTGTAAGTACATATGCGGCATCATTGCCATGACCACCGAGGAAACTGGAAAAAAGCGGGGTGAGGTTGGGTGAAAATTTCATCACAACGCCATCCTGCAGTCCGCCACCGAACGCAGGTTGAAACGCACCCGCCGTTACCGGGAATGCGGTACCGTTTACTCCGCTTGATTGTGTTGTGCTGGCTACATATACATTCCCTGCGCCATCCAGGATCACTTCGCTGCGGCCATCATCACCATAGTTGCGCTGAAGTGATTGTACGCCCGAACGGACGAAGCTGATATTAACGCCGTCTGCGCCGCTGCCGCCTGCCACGATGGAAGCAAATTGCCCTCCGGTCTGGTTAAGCTTGGTAACTACGATATCATATCCGCCACCGGCACCCAACGGCGTATTTGTTGCCGGGTAATTATCTGAAGAGGTACGACCCGCCAGGATGAGGTTTCCCTGCTGGTCCGCAACAAGACTATGTGGTTGCTCATTTCCGGAGCCACCCACATAAGTGGCGTAAAGCCGTGTACCTCCGTTTGCACTGAGCTTGATGATACCGATATCGATGGCGCCGGGGGAATCATTGCTGCCACCCTGGTAAGTGGTTTGCAAAGCACCCGGTGTTACAGGAAAGCCGGCACCAAATACAATACCACCACCAAAAAAACTACCATCAGGACCATAGGTTGCGGTGAAACCAAAGTTGTTGGCCGCACTGCCGGAGAACGAACAAAATATCAGCGATGGATCAATGATGAGCGTGGACGCCGGATCATACCCTTTGATTTCGAAGCTCACCACATTTCCCCGGACTACGTATTTGCTGCTGAGTTCTTTTTTTCCATTGGCACCCACCTGGTACGTGTATGGGGCTGACTCGCGCAGTTCACCTACCGAGGTTGAGATCACCAGCTCTTTATTTTGCACACTTATCTTATCTGCTCCCTCGTATTTCATGGCGATCTTCCTGATGTCTGCGCCAGGGCGTGCAATGATATCATACTTGAGGACTCCATTGTACGTGTAGTAGCGCACATCGATGCCAGGGTAAATCTCCTTCAGGGTCATTGCCTGGTATATGCGACAACCCTCCCCCCATTTGGAGCGATCATTTCCAATCAGGTAATTCGTTACACCGGGTGCAGGCTTGTCTGGCTGCAGTTGCACATTTGGCGAAGCCCCTACAAAATCCACGTTATAGGAGTGTGATCGCAGAAGAATGCCCTTTCCCCGGGCCGCTTCAGCGGTCTGGTGGTTGTGAAGCAATTCTTCCATTTTACGGTAATCATCCTTATTATGTTGCAGTATGGTGAACCCGGAGGAACGAATAAACACCGATCCGGCATTCACATCACCTTTGAAGCGCACGCGGTTATCCCACTGCCCTTTGTTCTCCACAAACTCGATGTTATTAAAATCCTGCGCTCCCAGGTGGAAGGAAAAACCAAGAAGGACGAGAATTAAAAAGAGGTTAAGTCTTGACATTCTACCTATTAAAATAATCAAAATATCCGGGAACTTTTCCGAAAACTTATGTTAAGAAATCTTGCTCCAGCCCTTGCTGCTTTTCTGATTCCGGAGGAAGATGTTGAGTGGCAGATTTTCGACGGATTCAAGCTCGGGATCAGCGACCAGCAGTTCAGCAACAAGCTGCCGGGAGATATCTACAATAGCGCGATCCTGTACAATATCAGCGATCTTGAAGTTCAGTATCCCGCTTTGTCTTGTGCCTTCGATATCACCCGGGCCACGAAGCTCCAGGTCTTTCTCGGCGATCACGAATCCATCGTTAGTAGTGGTCATTATATTGATGCGCTCACGCGCGTCATTTCCCAGTTTGGAAGAGGATAACAGGATGCAATAACTTTTCTCGGCACCCCTTCCTACTCTTCCTCTTAATTGATGCAGTTGGGACAGGCCAAACTTCTCGGTTGACTCTATCACCATCACGGAAGCGTTCGGCACATTCACTCCCACTTCGATCACGGTGGTGGAAACCATGATCTGCGTATCACCTTCAACAAACCGCCGCATGTTTTGTTCTTTCAACTCTGCAGGCAATTTTCCGTGAACCATGCTGATATGGTATTTCGGCTCCGGAAAATATCCTTTCACCACTTCCACACCTCGCATCAGGTTCTCATAATCCAGTTTATCACTTTCTTCAATCAGCGGAAAGATGATATAGACCTGTCGTCCCTTTTCAATCTCAGCGGCCAGGAAACTCATCACTCGACTCCTGTCAGACTCAAAGCGATGAACGGTGGTCACAGGTTGCCTCCCGGGGGGAAGTTCATCTATAACGCTATAATCAAGGTCTCCGTATGCGGTCATTGCCAGGGTCCGCGGGATAGGTGTTGCAGTCATGACAAGCACATGGGGCGGTATCGTTGCTTTTTCCCATAATCTTGCCCGCTGCGCCACGCCAAACCGATGCTGTTCATCGATGATCACAATCCCAAGCCGTTCGAATTTGACGGCATCTTCTATCACAGCATGCGTGCCGATGAGTATTTTTAAATCGCCCGCAGCGAGTTCCTTCAATAATCTCTTCCGCTCGGCTGACCGCGTGGATCCGGTAAGGATCCCGACAGGCAGGTCCATTTTTGCCAGCAGACCGCTTATCGTTTCAAAATGCTGCCGGGCCAGTATTTCTGTCGGTGCCATCAGGCAGGCCTGGTATCCATTGTCAATTGCAAGCAGCATCGTCAGAAGAGCGACCATGGTTTTTCCGCTGCCTACATCCCCTTGCAACAGCCTGTTCATCTGGCGACCGGTTGCCGTATCCGTCCTGATTTCCTTGATTACCCGCTTCTGGGCATTGGTCAATTCGAACGGAAGAAACTCTTTGTAAAACCTATTGAAGTTCTCCCCCACCTGCCCGAAAATGACACCGCTGGAAAAGCGATGGCGGCTGCTCCTGAGCAGGTTCATACGTAACTGCGCCAGGAATATCTCTTCAAACTTGAGCCGGCGGACTGCCTCAGCATGTTTGCGGGAAGCTACGGGAAAATGGATCTGCCGGATTGCATCGAAACGCTTTAGCAATTTCAACCGCTCCACAATCCCCGCGGGCAGGTTTTCCGGCAGGTCTTTTTCTCTTATCTGGGAAAAAAGAGCCTCCGTGAGTCGCGCAAGCTGGCGACCATTGAAGCCTCTTGTTTTCAGTTTTTCTGTTGTAGGATAGACCGGCTCCAGGTGTTCCTTTCCATCTTTTACAGCCGGCGTCCATTTTTCAATCTCCGGATGAACGATCTGCAGTGTTTGCTGAAAAAAGCCGGGCCGTCCGAAAACGAGATAGCTTTGCCCAACTTCCAGCGATTTCTGGATCATATTGACGGCTTGAAACCAGATCAGTTCTAATTGCCCGGTGCCATCGCGTACGGTCGCCACCAGCCGTCGGCCCCTTTTTTCACCAAAAAGTTCCAGGGAGATCAGCTTCACGGCCACCTGTACCTGCTCCATCCCTGGACGAATATCAGCTACAGCCGTCACCCGGGTCTTATCTATATGCCGGTATGGATAAAGCTCCAGCAGGTCCTGGAATGTGTAAATCGATAACTCTTTTTTCAACAGGTCAGCACGTTGAGGGCCAACACCTTTGAGATATTCGATTGGGCTGCTGAGTATGGAGCTAAGCTGGCTGATGTAAAAATTTCTGGCAAAATTAATTGAAAGGATTGAGCGTCAAAGAAGCTGTTTCACAGCATTTTCACCCTGAGCTAAAAGAAAATCTCGTAGAAATACAATAAATCTACTGTTGCGGATTCGTAGATTTCACGCTATTTTGTCGCTCCAAACCAATATCCCGAATAAACCTGATCTATGCGCTTCACCCACCTGCTGCAGATAGACCTGCCTTTTTATCAATACAAGTTCGCGCTGCTTTGTTTCGTTTCATCATTCATCGTCACCCTGCTTGCCATTCCACCGATCATTACCTTGATCAACCGGTATAAGCTTTATGACGTTCCGAATGCACGCAAGTTGCACAGCAGTCCGATACCAACAATGGGTGGTATCGCCATCGTGGCGGGTATGCTGACGGGCCTGGTGCTTTGGTTCCCTTTTCATTTCGGTGTGAGTGAGATCGCTTTCTTTTTCTCCATCATCGCATTGCTTGCCCTGGGCATTATGGATGATCTCCGTGATCTTCCTGCCCGGTATAAATTTATGATCCAGTTTGGTGTCGCCTCCCTGGTAGCCGTGTCGGGTATCCGCATCACGTCTTTTGATGGTTTGTTTGGCATTGGACAATTGCCCCTGGTTTCTCAATACACCCTGACCGTACTCGCGATCGTAGGGATAACGAACGCGTTTAACCTCATCGATGGAATCGATGGGCTTGCAGGAGGGCTGGCCTTTATGAGTCTGATCACACTTGGATTGTTTCTCACGATCAGTGGTGATGTGACCACTGCGCTTATCGCCTTTGCACTGGCCGGCGGAATTCTTGCGTTTCTTTATTTCAATTTTAACCCCGCTAAGATATTCATGGGTGATACGGGTTCACTTGTTATCGGATTTGTGATTGCCGTTCTCGCCATCCGTCTGCTCCAGGTAAATGTTCACGGACCTGCAGTAGTTACAGGCATGCCGATGATCATCATCGGTACGGTGCTGATCCCGGTTTTCGATACCCTTCGTGTGTTTGCAGTACGCATTTATCATGGCCGTTCACCTTTCGCAGCCGACAAGATCCATATCCATCATCTGCTTACGAACAATGGTTTCAGCCATTCATTCAGTGCTCGTGTCATTTGCATGTTACATGCTTTGATCCTGCTGGAAGTCTATCTGCTACGCCACATTCGCCAGGAATTACTCCTTGCGCTTTCCGCTGTATTTATGATACTGGCAAGCCGGCTGCTGTCAAAGGCTAGACTGGTAAAACAGTTAAGGCTTCGCTGGCTGAGAACTGTTTCACATTTTTCTTGATGAAGTAATCTGGATATCGGCCCACTTCCAGGCTTTCCGGAATCTGTCGATTACCGCATTGGCCTCTGTGTCTTTTCCCTGGCCCTTAAGACTATTGTGCAGACCCATCAGCGCCCAGCCATTCTCCGGATGCACCTTCATGTCCTCACGATATACCTGTTCGGCCTCTGCATATCGCCCTGACTCTGCGAACCAGTGACCCCAGGTATGCCGGACGGAAAAGAACCAGTCTGGCGGCTCCTGGTAAACCAGGCCATCTTCGATCACGGCTGCCTCCCTGAAAAGTTTGAAGGCAGGTTCAAATTGACGCTGACGACAGAGCAATTCTCCTTCCAATATCTTCGTTGCAATCTGAACCAGGTCGGAGACACTGTTCATCTCCCATATTCGCTGATTTTTGAGTGATTCATCAGCGGCAAAGTTTTTCAGTGCCTGCAGTTCCCGGTTGGCTGCTGCCAGGTTACCGGTTGCGCCATAAGCCATTCCCCGAGCATAATGCCAGACTGCGGCCGGATATTTCAATGTCTCACCGGGATGCGTCAGGGATAGGATTTCATTCCATTTACCCATATGCACAAGTACGTAATAAGGTATGCTGTAGAAATGCTGCACGGATGGATTAGTGGGCAATGCATTCCTGTCGGCCTTACGTGAAACGTGCCAGGCTGCATCAATGGCTTTGCGGCTGTTGCCTTCCATAAAAGCACATGCAGCAAGAAAATGAATGTTGTGCGGGTAGTACATGATAGCATAGGTTCCCTGCACCTTACATTGTGCAACATAACTGCTATCTGCGATGCCTGCCTGTTCTGTCACCAGTACGCCCTTGTGATAATCGCCGGTGCGGATATAGGTATGTGAGGGCATATGCACCAGGTGACCGGAAGCCGGCATGATATCCGCAAGCCTGTCGGCATAAGGCAGAGCACGGCCAGGATCTGCCGATGATTCCGTGGCATGGATGTACAGGTGAATGGCACCCGGATGTTTGGGAAACTTTTTCAGCACAACTTCCAGTGCGTCGATAATGGCCGCAGTCCATGGTTGGGGTGTCCCATCCTTGAGGTAAAGATCCCAGGGATGAAGATTCATCAGTGCATCAGCATAAAGCGTCGCTATATCCCCGTCGCCGGGATGCTGAAGCGAAGCTACCTGCATCGCATTTGCATATGCTTCGTAGTATGGTTTCATATCATCAACCGGGGCCGAAGGAAAGCGCAGGGCTACAGCGTTTATCAGTGCAACCTCCGACGCGGTGGTCTCGGTCGAGTATTTTACTGCATTACTTATGGCGGTATTGATCTCCTGCAATACAGCAGGATCAAGTGCGGCATTGTAGTTCGGTCCGAGCACCATGGCAACGCCCCACCAGGCCATAGCACAGGCAGAGTCATGCTGGATCGCTGTATAAAAAGAGCGTAAAGCCTCGCCATGATTGAAACCATACATGAGTGCAAGCCCCTGGCTAAAGAATCGCTGAGCCTTTGCGGACCTGGTGGTGATCTTATATTTGAATCCACCGAGTCCTTTGAGAAGTGGGGCGTTACCCCTGCCAGCCCTGGCCGGGTCAAACGATGGTGCACAATACACCGCACGCGGGGGCTGGTCGGGTGGAGCGGCGGTTTGGCGTTCTGGCAAAAAACGTCCGAGCGAGGTCGCAAGGAAAAATAATGCAATGAGGTAGATGATCTTCATGGCAGTAGTTTCAAAGTATGGTATGATCGTACACGTTATTGAAATCAACGGTCGGCATTCCGCGGAACGGCCGCATAACAAGCTGCTTTAGCTTCAACATGTAAAACTCAAGATACAACCCCAGCATGCCGGCTGTCCTCATCTTTTTGGGGGAACGTTTCATAAAAATCACATTTATTTTTTTAGGATAAGTAGAAAATGTTGATCATCTGTTCCGGCAAGCACCACCCTGAGTTTCCCCCCGGGCAATGATTTTAAACCAACCGCAAGCAGTGGCAGACTGTCTGAAAAACCCGGGGAGTCATTCCACCTCATCTTCTTTTCCTCAGGCCCGTTGCAACGAACCTCGTTATCATAACAGGTGGCGATCCCATTGGCTGCAAACACATAGGTATCATCGCGCTCGCATACCTGTGCCAGATCTTCATCAGCAGCGATCTCTCCATCATCATTGGTATCCCAGCCGCGGCGCTCGAGTTTCCATTCGATGTTTACAATATCAGGTTGTGATACCGGTAACACCGCTGTGATGCAATGCACACAAAGGCGCAGCCAGAAAAAAACAGTATACATCACCGAAGGATTATGGATGAGTGAGTTGGGAAAGGAACTGAACTATCTCGTCGGCCACCAACCCCGGTTCCTCCCAGTGCACAGCATGACCGGAATTAGGGAGGGTGGCAAGCGTTGCATCCGGTATAAGCCTTAGCATTTCCTGCTGAGCACCCTTAACGCAGTAAGCGTCCTGTTCGCCCCAGATAATCCTGACAGTGGTTTTGATCTGACCCAATTCCTCACGCAGATCGGCTTTTACCATCCCGGAGAGAATGGCCTTCCAGGTTGACAGGGGCATCTTCATCGACTCGGCCACCAGTTCCTGGAACCAGGCGGTATCGATCGGCCTGATAAGTGTTGATTGCTGGAACTCCTTTGCAAAATCAGGTGGCAAAGCCTGCAGACTATTTACAATTCCCGCGAATTCCTTCATTTCCGGTACAGTGAAATTTGCCGTAGTACCAAGAAGGATAAGTCCGCGAAGCAAGCCAGGATGATCGATCGCTACGCGCTGCGCCACAAGACCACCGAATGAATGCCCTACAAGCAACACCGGCTTCAGGTCCAGTTGCTGAATGAGAGCGGCGATGTCTTCTGAAAACAGGGCAGGTTCATAGCCAGCTACCGGGTGATCACTATCGCCATGTCCCCTCATGGTAATTGCGATAGCATGCACGGACGGAGGAAGTGATTCCAGTACCGACCTGTACGATTTCCAGGAATCAGTAAATCCATGCATCATCACCACTGCAGGCTGAGAAGGATCTCCCTGTTCGGCATATTCAAGTTGTACCCCTGTTTCCAGTTCTATTTTCTTAACTACCGGTACTGAGGGTTCAACCGATATACGGTACCAGTAGGGATGATAAATTTTGAACTGGCTGAAACCGTTAGTGCTGACGAGAAGGATCGCGAGGATAAGTAAACATTGCTTTTTCATTTTATTCCGTTTTCGAAGAACAAAGATGACAGCAATACGACCGCTGGAAAATTACCGAAAATGGCCTGAACTTCACCCAATGCGGGCAGCTACACGATCCGCTGATGTATGGCCTTGGCAACAACCTCGGTCAGAGAAGCAACATGCAGCTTTTCATAGATCTTCTTCACGTGTGAGCGTACGGTTTCATAGCTGATGTTAAGATCGGCGCCAATCATTTTATAACTTAATCCATTGACGAGGCAGGACAGCACCTCCTTTTCCCTCGCCGTCAGGTGATAATCCGGTGCCTCCTCGGGTTTGATCACCGATGATACCGACTGCATCTTGTTGAGCACCTTCCGAGCAATGGAGGGACTCATGGGTGACCCGCCATACTGAAGTTCATTGATCGATTCTACAAGCCTGGTGTTGAGATAATTTTTAAGAATATAACCGGATGCGCCCGCACAAATTGAATCGAACACACGGTCATCATCTTCAAACACCGTTTGCATCAGCACCTGGATATGAGGATACTCCTTTTTTATTTTTGAAACTGCCTCGATGCCTGTCATCCCCGGCATTTCTATATCCATCAGGACGATATCCGGTTTGCAATCTTTTACATCCTCGACGCAATCGAGCACATGACTGAAGGAACCGACGACATCGAACTGGGGCTCCGTGGCAAGCAGCAGGCTGATGCTTTCCCTTATATTTTTATTGTCATCAAAGATGGCGATGCGTAGGCCCATTGATTAATTTTTATAAAGGTCATCAAAATTTCCCCGCTCCACGTCACCAAATCAGGGGATAGGAAACTCCAGGGCGATGGTCGTTCCTTCGCCCGGCATGGAAACAATGTTTAGCTTCCCTTTCATCTCTTTTGTCCGTAGTTCCATGTTGCGAAGACCGTTGCCTGACAATGAACTGGTTTGCCCCGCCTGCCTGATATCAAAGCCATTCCCGTCATCTTGTACCTCAAGTCGCAGCAAATGCTGTTGCCGGCGGATGGTGACGTGGAGATTTCTGCACCCGGAATATTTCATGGCATTATTGACAGCCTCCTTGAAAATGAGGTAAAAGTTTTTGCGCTTGGTCATTTCCAGGTGCATCGACTCAATGCCCGGCTCGTAATCAAAATGAAGCCTGATTTCCTGCGCGGTCAGCAGTGGCCTTGCGTATGATTCCATTCGTTGCAGAATCGTCTGCATGTTATCGTTTCGCGGATTGATGGCCCAGACGATATCATTCATTTCAGATATCATTTCACCGGAGGTGGAACTGATTTTTTCCAGGGTCTCCTGCAAAGCATCGGATTTATCCTGTTGCTTATAGATCTTCGCGACCTGGCTGTAGACAGAAATACTGCTCAACGTGGAGCCCACATTGTCATGCAGATCCTGCGCGATCTTATTGCGGATCGCCTGTCGCTTCAGGAGCTCGTTGATGCGGTAACGGTAAATGCCATAAATGACCAGACCCGCGATGACCACACAAATTATATAGAACAAGGGCGTTTTCCAGAACGGTGGAATGATGCGTATACGAATGGTGGATACCTGCTCGCCCCAGACGCCCGGTTTCACCGTGGCACGTACATGAAACGTATAAATACCTCCGTCAAGATTTGTGTAGGGAACCACGCTGCCGGTACCATCTTCCACCCAGTCAGCATCCACGCCATCCAGCTTGTGAGCATACTGAACAGGAAACCCAGCCTGGTAGCCTGGTGCAGAGAATTCGAGGGTAAAGAAATTCTGATTATAATCAAGTACAATCTCTTTCTGCGAGAGAAGATGACTATGGGACGTATTGAATATCCTGAAATCGGTCAGGTACACCTGCGGTTGAGCATTAATCTCCCGGATTGAGTCCGGATGAAACGCAATGAAATAGTTATCACCTCCAAGGTACATTTTGCCTGTGACGTCTTTGCGTATATGCCCGCGGACACCACCGGTCTTCTCCAGGTCGGGAAGTTCGAAGGAACTGAAGGTTCCCCGATGAGGATCATATTTATGTACGTTTCCATTTGCAATCATCCATACATTGCCCAGCTTATCCATCTGCAACCCTTCAAGAAGATTGGGAGAACCTTCGATCGGCGTAAACTGTCTGTTACTTGTATTGAAATAATGCAAACCTCCGCCGTAGGTACTTATCCAGAGATTTCCCCTGAAATCCTCAGCGATATCCGAAACATTATTATTGCTGATGCTTCGCGGGTCACCGGGTATGTTGGTGAAATAAGTGATTCTTGAAAATGGTTTTCTGCTCCATCGACCAAGTCCCATTTTTGTTGTTGCGATCCAAACCGTTCCATCACGGGCACGGAAAAATTTCCTGATAAGGTTATCCTTGAGATTGAACCGACTGATGATCGCCCGCACGCTGTCTTTACGTGTCACCCATGCCGATCGTGAAAAATCATAGTAGGCCATATAATGCCCATACGGCGATGCAAGAAGAACACGTTGTCCGTCGATCGTATCATCCAGCATTGACACGATCCGCGACTCGATTATTTTACCCATCACCGTATCCTGCTGCGTGTTTGGTATAAGCGATAACGTATATCGTTCAGCATCCAGTTTATAAAGGGATACATTGGTGCCCGCATAAATAACTCCCTGGGCATCCATGTGCAGACGGGTGAGTTCGGGCGACTGACCCGATATGTGCAAACGATGATGACTTATGCTGCCACCCGGGGTCTGAACATAAAGCCCATTGGCAGAAGCGATCAGCAATCGTCCGTCGCTTAGCCGAAGGAAATCATTCACCCCGGGTAGTTGCCCGGGATAAGGCGGAAGAAAGGTTTGCCTGAATTGCTGCTGTGCCGGATCATGCACGCTGAGACCGCGATTGGTTCCAACCCATACTAATCCCGAACGGTCAATGTAAATACTGTTGACCTGGTTGTGCGGCAGGGTACCCTCGCGGGCAGGATCATGCCGGTAGTTATGAAAGCTGTTGTTTACAGGATCATAGATATGTAAACCGTTGGCCTTACCACCAATCCAGATATTATGCCTGGTATCTTCAGCAAAACAAAGTGCGTCGCCACCGCTGAAAGAAAAAGGATCAGGCGTTTTTTTCATTACCTCCTCTTCGCCTGTAGGTACGTGAATTTTATACAGAACCTTATCCCAGGATCCTATCCACATGTTTTGGCGGCTGTCATGAAACAATGCGGCGACATTCATATGCGGAAGTTTGGCGTACACATTTGCGTAGCGCATGTCTTCTTCGTAACGCATGGACCTTGGCTCGATCTTCATGATACCACCCCCCTGGCGCCCGACCCATATTCTTCCTTCGCTGTCCATTTCCAGGGAGAGGTTAGTGCGCGGTCGCGTGCGAACCGGTTCCAGGAACTGCTCCGTTTTTTTATTAAACCTTAATACTCCCTTACCGCTTGTGGCGATCCACAAAAAGCCACCCCTGTCTTCCATGATGGCATTGATAAGATCACCGGGGATCATCGTCGTG
>JAEZAM010000051.1 GCA_023430465.1 Bacteroidota bacterium
ATTGAGGGGGCGAAGGGTGATTACCATCCGGCGGGACCATCCGAATAATGGTTCTTTCTTTAAACCTTATGATGGAAAATCAAATGCGAAAGGAGACCTGTTGATCGCCCATAATCCACCCGACTCAGTACAGGGCGACCCGCGCGTAGGTCAATGGCTGGAAACAGTCGCACATGAAACGGCGCATTGCTGGAGGTTTATAAAATTCCCAGCACCGTCTGCAACTACAAAAGTCGCTAAGATAAACGCCGCTATTGCCGAGGAAATGGAAACAAGGAAGCAGGAGAAGAAGATAGTCAGCCAGTCCGCGAATGGCCTGGGAGGCGGGTTTGTCGCCGCATCGGCGGACGCGAATTACGTATTGAAAAGCGTGGTGCAGCGGGATTTCGTGTCAGGCGATATCAGTGTAACCTACCTGGAGAACTATACGTTGGAAGAATTGGAAAAAGAGGCGATTACCAACCAGGGTCTCTCGCCCACAGATGTGGAGGGATATAATAAAGCCGTGAAGGAGTATCCTATGACGGGGATCGATACATCGGTGGCGGGCTGGGAAGACCAGTGCCAGATAATAACTCCGAATGGGTTGATGGAGCCCGCAGCGATGGGTTATTCCAGGCTGCGTTTCATTCGCCGCATCATAGATGCCGGCTGGAAAGCATCCGATGAGGCGGATAAGGAGGCCGTGCTGCAGGCACATCTCACAAGGTTCTTCCCGGGCCTGGTGGCGTATGCGGCGGTAGGTAGTTAGATCGGTAAAGGAGGCGGAGAGAAAATAACTGGCGAAAAACAAACCCTACGGAATGATTGAAAAATAATCAGTTTTGGAAACGCGACCCAGCATTCCTTGCTTCCGCAGGTTTGCCGGAAATGATTTTGTATGGGCGGTTGAACGCCTCTTGTGACACCTTGAAATGACTTGCCAGGTTACGGATAACCTGTTTTGACAAACCTTTCTTGTAATGGAGGATGTCAGAGACATAGCCTTTGCTTATTCCAAGTATGCCGACGAGATCTTTGGCTTTCATTTGATGATCCGACATAAAAGATTGAAGTAGTTGCACCGGGTCCAACTCATTAAAATCGTTATGATCATTATCCCATTTTTCGATGAGCAAGGTAAGCAAGGCAATTTCGTCCCGTTTGTTCAGGCTATTTGAACGCGAAGAGACAAGCGATTCAAGCTGCCTGGTGTAGTCCCGGTACTGAACCTTGTTCCTGATAATGGTATATTTTAATGTCGTCATCGTTGAACGTTTTGTAGCGGTTGATTCTTACATCAGTTAGCCTGCCTCGCTTTGACAAAGGTAGAAAGAACTTAAAAGTTCACAAAATGTGAACACACGCGTTTATGAATTCGTTACTGATATCTGGTCAGGACCATGGTTGAGATTTGCTGCCGCTAAAATCAATCAATTCCTGTAGTCGCATTTGCTGACTTTATGGTCCCGTAATTATATCCATCACCGGTATCCTCACAAAAAACAGGTCCCGCGCACCTTCATAAAATATACCGATGGTGTGATCGTCAATTTTTGTAAGTGCGGAATAACCGAAGCTCGCGCGTTCATCCAGGAATACCTCGTGCAGTGGTGACCAGGTTTCCCCAAGATCCAGGCTGGCTTTTATCGTCATGTTCACCCGCGCCGTTTGTGAATTCACATTGCTGAAGAACAATACATCTTTCATTTTTCCCTTCACGTTTACCCTGGCCTTTATCAGGCTTGCCATACAGATGGGGTCGGGCAATGCGTGGTAAGAGGTGCGGTGTTCAGTCCATGTTTTTCCCATGTCCGTGGTAGTGGCGATGCTGCGATACCCACCACGATTGTCGCGCATGTTCAACATTAATGTACCGGGTTTTGTTTCTATTACCTGCGCTTCTGTTGTATTTGATTTTGCACCTGTACCGCTTTTCCATGTCTGCCCATGATCGTCGCTGTAGATGATGGCCGAATGCGGTATGCCAGGTTTGCTTGATTCATCCCAGTATTGCGAAGCAAATACAAGCGTGCCATTTTCCATTGCCATGCCATTGCCCGGACCGTTGAAGTATAAATGCCATTTTGGATCCTTTACCTGCGCTGTGATGGAGACCGGCTTTGACCAGGTGAGGCCATCATCATCGCTGCTCACCAATACGAATTGACCGGTAGTGTCTGGCGAAAGTCCAGGTTCAGAACCGGCAATGGAGCGGTTGCCTTTGCTCCACAATGCAGCCACCCAGATCTTGTGGGTAGCGGGGTCGAAGAGAATGGCCGGATCGCCAACACCGTTGTTCTCGTGCGGAGGTCCCATGTCGATGATGGCCTTCATCGGTTCCCATGTTATTCCGCCATCTGTACTCCGGCTCATCCCTACGTCTACATTGGCGGGCAGATCGCCGGCATGCTTATAGCGGATGTCATACACTCCGATCAGCGTTCCTTTGTTGGTGGTAGCAAGCCCGGGAATGCGATAGGTGTGTACGCTGTCGTCCCAGGCCTTACGTACAGCGATGCCGGTGTATTTGCTGTAACTGCCTTTTGTTTCTTTAATGTGAAATGAATTATTACCGGCATCGACGAGCCTGCCGGCATGGAATTCAATTTTATTGGCGATATGCGCGTCATCTTTCAGCACGATGCTGATCCAGATATAGTTCCATCCGGGTTTGGTGATGATGTTGATGGGTATCGCAGCCGCGGTGCTGGAAGGCGTGAACGATGTCCGGGGATATTTCTGGGAAAACAAGGGCTCGCTACCATTTTCAAAAACCTCCATTTTTTGGATCGCATCAACCGCGGGCCTATTGAGGGTGTAATGGAGTTGTTGAAAGCTGAGTGGTTGTGTGCCTGCAGGCAGATAGATTTTGATGCAGAGCACTGGGTTGGCATCCATGCGTTGCATAATGGGGAGGGCGGGAGTGAAGGCGGTGACGATAATGTTATCGGCAGCAACCTGAGATGATGACTGGCCTGGCACGCGAAATGGAAGGGTGGTGACAAGGAGGAGCAGGGTAATGATCGATCGCATGACGCGAAGGTACAAAGGGGTAAGGGTCATTCAAGCTGCAATGACGACCACCTCACAATAACCCCGGGATTCATCCCGGGCGTAAGCTGCGCAGTTCGGTAGGTCAACGCCTTACACAAGAGTCTTTCACTCCCCGGGCCCCTGGCTCTATCACGCTGCTAACCCCGGGATGAATCCCGGGGTTAAGGATGATTGCTTGTGAATTGACATGGCGACCTAACATTATTGAATTCGCAAAACCACGAATAAAAGTCACTATCGATGGTCAGCTCCTGCAATTTTCCAATCCTGACTGATCATTCGTCAGGTTCTCGCCGCATATTTTTTCCGCGAAGTCTTGATCGCAGGCATATTTGTCTTGGCCCACGCGATCAGCGATGCCATTGCCGGCAAAAGACTCTGCCCCAGTTTAGTGAGCGTGTATTCAACCCGGGGTGGTATCTCCGCATACATTTTTCTTGATACAAGCCCGTCTGCTTCCAGCGACTTGAGCGTCACCGTCAGCATCTTCTGTGATACAGTTCCGATCAGTGTATGCAGTTCATTGAACCGCAGTGTGCCATGCTCCCCCAGGTAGGTGATCGCAAGGATCGACCACTTGTCGCCAACCCGAACAAGCACTGTCCTTACCGGACAATTTTCATAGTTGTCAATTTTATCAGATTTTTCTTTTGCCATAATGAATTGCTTTTCAATAATACTTACCTCCGGGTGACTGACTGAGCTTCAGGTATGCTCTTGGCAGTGATAAAGTTACTTTATAGTTTCGACTTACTAAAAGTGACTAACAAACCAAATTTAATACGAATCAAATGGAAAAGAAAACAATCGTCGTGATAGGCGCAACAGGCGCGCAGGGAACAGGAGTAGTTCGCTCACTCATTGCTGACGGAACCTTCAGCGTCAGGGCAGTAACCAGGAAACCTGAGGCCTATACGGGTGAAGCGCAGGAGACCGTTTTTGGGGACCTGAACGACCGCGCTTCACTGGAGAGCGCTTTCAGGAATGCGTATGGTGTCTTTGCCGTCACCGATTTCTGGGAAGGTGGCGACGAATATGCCCAGGGAATGAACGCAGTCGAAGCTGCGAGGTCTGCCGGCGTTGCACATTTTATCTGGTCCACACTTCCCAATGTAGAAGTTGTCAGCAACGGGGCATTCGACGTGCCTCATTTCAGCACGAAAGCAAAAGTGGATCAGCTTGTAACGGATGCAGGTTTTCCTTATGCGACTTTTGTTCAGCCGCCTTTTTACTTTCAGAACCTGACCGGTCAGCTTAGCCCTCAGTCTTTGCAGGATGGCGGTACGGGCTGGACGCTGCCCATCGACCCTATCAAGAAAGTCATTCATATGTCCGACATAGCTGATCTCGGAAAGGTTGTAGCAGGTGCATTTCTCCAGCCTGAAAAGGCCGGCCACGGGAATTACTTATCGCTCGCAACGGAGCTGAACAGCTTTCAGGACATTGTCGATGCATACAAACAAAATGGGCAGTCACATACTTTCACTCAGGTACCGGCAGATGTCTTCGCCGGTTTCTTCGAAGGAGCGGCTGAATTGGCAGCGATGTTCGGGTATTTTGAAAAATATACCTACATGGGCCCGGATGCTTCAGCAAGGATACAGTTGGCGAAGGAAGTTTCCACGGGCGAGTTCAACTCTTTGGAAAAATGGCTACGGGAAAATGTTAGTTGATACGGCGCCCTGACACCGCCCTTTGCTCCCTTTGTGAATATCAGTACCCAGTACCCTACCTCCGCTTCGCTCCGGCAGGCAGGCCAGCCATCCAGCATCCAGTATCCCGCATCCCGCATCCATCTGTCTCGTATCAGTCACTCTCTTCCTCTTTTTTTTTAAAAAAAAAGAGGCAAAAAAAACTGCGCTCGGATCCAATGGGGGAATACGGCATAGTGATGCGCTAAAGCTGACGATGGCGCTGCGTACAGTTATGTGAATCAGTTATAGCTATCGGGCGCCCGCCAGCTTTGCCTTCGGCCGCGCATGGTATGCCGTATTCTCTTTCCCCATTGTATCCAAGGCGCGTCCTTGCCAATCATTTGCCTTGGAAACCAATTACGCCCCGGTCCCTGAGTAGCTCAGGAGCGAAGCAAATGGGCGTACTTGCCCTGAGCCTGTCGAAGGGTCCTGATAAACGACGGTGGCCAGGTTCACCCCGCTTCTTGTTCTGATTTCTGTTAAAATCATCAATCTGAAGAAAGCCTTTATCATCTACAGGCCCTTGCTTCCTTAGCTCCCGAGGCTTCGTCCCGATCCCTGGGGATTTAATTGCAATCAAGCCGTATTCGTCCGGAACTTCATTTTCCGCGGGAATAACAACTCCGTTGTGATCACCAGCAGCATACTGATGGCGGTCGTTGAGATGAGCTTGATGAAGAAGGTAAAGAAATTACCGAAGGATATCCATTCCAGCAATGTCAGGTAGAAATGGTGGAAAAGAGTAAGTATCAGCACATACACCAGGTAAGGCGTCCAGCCCATCGCCTTTGGAGATGGCTCGCGGTAGTTGAACTCCGACGCATCTTTTGGTGCGAGGATATTGATAACAAAAGGCCGCAGATAGGCGATCAGCACGCATGGAGCCGTATGCAAACCAGGAGTCGTGGTAAAGAAATCCAGCGACATCCCGAAAATGAATGCCACCAGCAGTAGCCCGATCCGGGAAACTGAAAAAGGCAGCCAGAGAATATACAGGAAATAGAGGTAAGGCACAATGAAGCGGTGCAGGTGCGGCACTTTATTCAGCACATATACCTGGACCAGTATGAACACTGCAAAACGAATGATATTTCTCAGGAAATCACTCACGGTCGCGCCTTTTTAGCTTCATTGATTTGTTTCTTCGTTTCTGTATTCAGCTTATCCTGTTCGGCATACTGGAGATTTTCCACGATCATCACCTGCTGCAGGTTATTGAAATTAGCAGCAGTCCGGATCTTCAGCACATAGAAGTTGGTGGAGGGATCCGGTATGATCTCTTCCACCGTACCAACCATATAACCGGGAGGAAAGCTGAGTGAGTACCGACCTGTAACGATCGTATCACCCTTCACCAGTGAATCACTCTTGGGGATGGCATTGTTGAGGGATAAGAATCTTGGATCTTTTGCATCCCAGCTCACGATGCCCGAGTTACCTGTCTTTTTCACCATCACACTCACCCTGTTCTGCACATTCAGCAGGCTCATTACCTGGCTGAAGTTAGGACCTACGTTCACAACCATACCAACCAGTCCGCCATCGGAACTGAACACGCCCATGTTATCGGTGATACCATGATTGGAACCTTTGTTGATCTGGAGATAATTCTTTTCAGCGCTTACTGTGTTATATACCACCTGGGCTTCCCGCCATAGATAGTGGCGATAATTGCCGAGTGTATCATAGGGAATTGAATCACGCTCAAGCCGGCTGGCCGTATCTGCTTTGAGGAAATTTGAAGGGAGAAGGTTGAGAAGAGAATCATTCATCCGGAGCAGGCGACGGTTCTCCTCCTTCATCTTGAAGAAATCTTCAAGATTGTTGTACCTGGAGTTGAACCAGCCAGTCACCTGTGTGGCAACACCCATTCCTTTCGCCCGGTGAAACCTGTTGTAATTGATCAGCGACCAGATGGCAATCACCTGCAGGATGGCGAAAACTATCACGGTGAAGAATCGGCGGATGAACAGAAATATATTTCGCAACGGAGCGGGTTTGAATTTTAGGCACGAATGACGGGCAGCTTCGCAGCATTTAGTGCATAGCCTTTCTGCTTAGCGCATTACGAAAGGATACTTGTCGTAATTTTTCAAAGCAATCCCTGTACCACGAACCACGCTTTTCAGCGGATCATCTGCTACGTGAACCGGCAATTTGATTTTTTGGCTTAACCTTTTGTCAAGGCCTCTTAACAATGCGCCGCCGCCGGTGAGGTAAAGTCCGCGGCGGTAGATATCAGCCGCTAGTTCGGGTGGAGTCTGCTCCAGTGCTTTCAGGATGGCTTCTTCGATTTTGAATATGCTTTTATCGAGTGCTTCAGCGATCTCCTGGTAGCTCACCATGATCTGCTTGGGGATACCGGTAACCAGGTCACGTCCGTTAACGGGGATATCTTCAGGAGGATTTTCGAGGTCTTTCATCGCGGCACCGACGTTGATCTTGATCTGCTCGGCGGTACGCTCTCCGATCAGCAGACTATGGTAGCGGCGGAGGGCTTCCATGATATCTGCGGTAAACTCGTCACCTGCGATACGGATACTTTGGTCGCAAACAATCCCAGCCAGGGCGATAACGGTGATACCGGTCGTTCCACCGCCGATATCGATGATCATATTACCGACAGGTTCTTCCACATCGATCCCGATACCCAGGGCAGCGGCCATGGGCTCATGCAGCAGGTAAACTTCCTTTGCACCAGCCTGCTCGGCACTGTCGCGCACGGCACGTTTTTCCACCTCGGTGATCGAGGAGGGAATACAGATCATCATGCGCCAACTTGGGGGAAATAATGGTTTCTTGGGATAAACCAGCTTTATCAGTTCGCGGATCATCAGCTCTGCCGCGTTGAAATCTGCGATAACGCCGTCCTTGAGCGGGCGGACGGTCCGAATGCTTTCATGGGTCTTTTCATGCATCATGAGGGCCTTTTTACCCACCGCCAGCACTTCCTTCGGGTTGTTACGATTGAGGGCAACGATGCTGGGTTCGTTCACGGCAACTTCATCATTATGTATGATAAGGGTATTGGCTGTACCCAGGTCCATCGCGATCTCTTGTGTAAACCAGTTAAAAAGTCCCATTCTTATTTATTGGATTTAATGTGTGCAAAGTTGAAGGAAATAATTGAATTAATAAAGAGCAAACCCTTGACAGACAAGATTTATTTTACTTCTTTCACGATCTTGACCAGCCAGGTTTCCGCAGTTTCTTAAGGCCATGAGGGGGATCAGAAATAAACATCCATTTTGCCGGAACCGAACTCTTAACGCTTCAACTCCGATTCTATTATTCCGCCAGCGAACTTCTTCTGTTCAGCCTGCAGCAAGCGTTCCGATTCACTGACAAGGTAGATTAAAAAAAATTGGCATAGAAATGGTAATCCCCCCTTCATAGCTTTTTAACCCAATAATTTTCACAAAAACTGGTTATGCGAATTTTCATCACAGCGTTTATTGTTCTCTTCTTTTCGGTATCCGTACAGGCCCAAAGCCGCAGTGCCAACAGCAGTTCCTACAAGACTGCCCTTGGTGTCAAGATCTGGGATGGCGGCGGAATCACCCTCAAACACTTCTTCAACCCCAATCATGCGGGAGAGCTGATCGGTTATTTCTGGAGAAACGGTGTACGTTTCACCGGTCTTTACGAGATCCACGGCAATATTCAGGGCGCAAGCGGTCTGCGCTGGTACATCGGACCAGGAGCACACATAGGTTTTTATGACTATGATGGCCGCGGAAATAACCATCCTGACAGGAATGGAACATACGCCGGTATCGATGGCGTTTTAGGACTTGACTATAAATTCAATTCAGCACCCATCAACCTTTCGATCGACTGGCAGCCTTCGATTGAATTCGGCGATGGTCGTGGGTTTTATGGTGGCTGGGGAGGTCTTGGAATCCGTTACACTTTCTAATATATATCGGTTCGTTTATCAGCAAAAAGTAAAAGAGTGGTGAAATCACCGCTCTTTTTTCATTTCATTTATATGCGTTAATACGCCACAAACCCCAGGCGCTGTTCCACCGGTGCGGGCAATGCCGGTAGTTTGCGCCGCTCGATAAGGAAACTATTCAATTGTGCTATTTCGCGGAAGATATAATGCTTGTCGGCGGCCGCCTTCAGGTAATCTTTTCCCGAACTGCCGCCTGTTCCGATCCTCGTTCCGATCATGCGGTGAACCATGTTCATGTGGCGATATCTCCACGAACTTAGTTGCTCGTCTATCTCGAGCAGGCTGTTCAACAATTGAAATGGCAGTTGCAGCATCGGATAACCGCGGTATAACATTACAAATAATGCAGCCCGGTTCGCCGCAGGTGATAATGCTGTTTCCATGCCCACTTCATCGTGCGGGAGACGGTCTTTGAATACCTGGTCGAACAAGGCCAGGTTACCTTGTTCGCCTTCGGATAGCGACTGCGCATACCGGTGGCGGTATTCTGACCAGAAGGAATGAAACTCGGTGGCACCGGAGGTATTTTCCAACCCGCGCCAATTGTCCTGCTCGCGAAAGAAGGGGCTCCGCTCCAGCCAGTCGTTGACGAGGTTCAGCAACGATTTATTGTCCTCTGCCTTTTTGATTACATCTACATGATGCGGCTGGAGCTGTGCGGTGTAATATTCCTTACCATGCCGATGCTGAAACTTAAGACCCAGCTTGGCTTCCAGCTCTTTGAACTGCCAGCTTTGAAACCCGGAGGCGGGACGGAGCATGTCCCTGAAGTCGAGAAAGTCCATGGGTGTCATCGTCTCCATGATGTCGATCTGGTGAACCAGCACCCGAAGAATGGTGACACATCGGCTGAGCCGGTGAACAACGGTCTGCAATTCCGGGGAATTATCATTGAGGGTGGGGCGACTCATGATGGCCGTGACTGAATCCACTTCATGGTGCAGTTGCTTGAACCAAAGCTC
This sequence comes from Bacteroidota bacterium, assembly GCA_023430465.1. Classification (GTDB taxonomy): domain Bacteria; phylum Bacteroidota; class Bacteroidia; order Chitinophagales; family Chitinophagaceae; genus JAEZAM01. Next base: position 9,651 of record JAEZAM010000051.1, read on the forward strand.
ATAGGCCTGGTGTATGATCACGAACAGCATTTCATCATGTGCAGGCTGATCGTTCTTCTGGCTTTCCGGGAACTGGGCATTGAGGAGTTTGTCCAGTTGCAGGTAATCGTTGTAGTTCATGCGGCAAAGTTAGCGGGAAGGAGGGTTTCACGCAAAGTCGCAAAGCAGGCAAAGACGCAGGTTAATTTGCGCCTTTTCTCACGCCATTCAAGGCTCGGGGACTTTGCCACTTTGCGGGAAATTTATGAACCGATGAATTCAAACCCAATATCACTCCGGTAATATATTCCGTCATATTTGATGTACTCGAGTGCATCAAGGGAAGTGTTTACCGCTTCCTCGATGTCTTCCCCGAACGACGTGACGCACAGCACGCGGCCGCCGCTGGTGACAACCTTTTCTTGCTGCAATGTGGTTCCTGCCTGGAAGACAATGGATTGCTTACCAAAATTTTCGTCAAGGCCGGTTATCTCAAATCCTTTCTCGAATCCTGCCGGATACCCCCGGCTGACGGCCATTACTGTAGCCGCGCAACGCGGATCAGCCATCACCGTGGTTTGGTGAAGCTCCTTTTTGGCGGCAGCCATACAAAGCGCCACAAGATCGCTCTGGAGGCGGGGGATAACGACCTCCGTTTCCGGATCACCCATGCGGCAATTGTATTCAATCACGTACGGATCTCCGTTTACATTGATGAGGCCAAAAAATATGAACCCTGTATAATTTATCCCTTCGCTGTGCAGACCATTGACGGTGGGGCGAATGATGGTTTTTTCCACCTTCTGCATGAATTCAGGCGTGGCGAATGGTACAGGGCTTACAGCACCCATACCGCCGGTCATCAGACCGGTATCTCCTTCCCCTATTCGTTTGTAATCCTTTGCTTCAGGAAGCATCAGGTAATGCTGGCCATCCGTTAGCACAAATACGCTGAGCTCTATGCCGGTAAGGAAATCCTCGACTACAACTTTATGGCTGGCTTCGCCAAATTTCGATTCCTGGATCATGAGTTCGAACTCGGCAATCGCTTCCACATGGCTCTGGCAGATCATGACCCCTTTACCTGCGGCGAGTCCATCGGCCTTGAGGACGATCGGCAGCGCATGTTGCTGCAGGTAAGCGACACCTTCTTCATAATTAGAGGTGGTGAATTCCCGGTAGACGGCGGTAGGAATGTGATGCCGCTGCATGAAGGACTTCGCAAATGCCTTGCTCCCCTCCAGTTGGGCGCCCTGCTTTGACGGCCCAATGAAATAGATACGGCTCAGCTCTTCGGTTGCTTTGAAATAATCATAGAGGCCATTGACGAGCGGCTCTTCGGGCCCGACGATGACCATGTCGATCTTTTCACCCAGGCAAAACTGGCCGACCGCATCAAAGTCTTTAATGTCCAGTTTTACATTTTTCCCAAACTGGCTGGTACCGGGGTTACCGGGTGCGATAAAAAGTGAAGTAGTCAGAGCGCTTTGTTTGATCTTCCAGGCTAATGCATGTTCCCTTCCCCCGGAGCCAATGAGTAAAATTCGCATGTTGGTGCTAGATCGGATTTTTTATTTGCGGGCGAATATCGGTATGATTGTTAAAGATAATCTGAAAAATTTGCGAGTGGTCAATTTTCTGTATTTTGTCCGCTTTTAAGGTTAAGTTTTCTGATCCATCACCTAAAACATCTGTATGATTGAGCCTGCAAAAACCGGCAGCCATCCCAAAGGTCTGTACGTTTTATTTACAACGGAAATGTGGGAACGGTTCAACTATTATGGCATGCGCGCCATCCTGGTGCTGTTCATGACCAAAGCTCTACTTTTCGACAAAGCTTTTGCATCTAATCTCTACGGCAGTTACACCGGTCTTGTTTATCTCACACCTCTTATCGGGGGCTACATTGCCGACAGGTACTGGGGCAACAAACGTTCGATCCTTGTTGGTGGGCTCGTAATGGCCATCGGTGAATTCATTCTTTTCTTCTGTGGTTCGCTCTATGCCACCAATGAATCGCTTTCCATGATCCTCTTCTTTTCAGGTCTTGGATTTATGATTGCGGGAAATGGTTTCTTCAAACCGAACATTTCCTCCATGGTGGGACAACTTTATCCAAAAGGTGACCGCCGCATCGACCCTGCCTATACTATCTTTTACATGGGTATCAACGTAGGCGGTGCCCTTGGCCCCATCGTGTGTTCACTTGTTGGGGATACCGGTGACCCGGCTGATTTCAAATGGGCCTTCCTTGCCGGCGGTATCGCCATGCTGCTTGGTGTGATCACCCAGAAAATATTCCAGGATAAATATCTCGTAGGGCCAGATGGCGAGCAACTGGGCAATACGCCCGTGCAGGAACAGAAAGTCGATGTTGCTTTACCCGCAGCAACTGCCCGTGACCGCGAAGGCATGCTCAGTGGTACAGCTCCGATCCTTTCTCCTGCAAAGCCCAACGCCTGGCTCAATCCGCTGTTCGTGGTTGTGGGTATGCTGTTGTTTGCAGGCGTTGCCATCGCCTGTCTCTATGTGGATGCAAATATCTTTGGATTCTTGTCTTACCTCCTCCTGGCAGCCGTGCTCTACATCGCTTTCTTCCTGTTTTCTGATAAGTCGCTCAATAAAATGGAAAAGGACAGAATGGCTGTCATTTTTATCGTTTCCTTTTTTGTCATATTCTTCTGGTCAGCTTTTGAACAGGCCGGCGCATCGCTCACGTTCTTTGCGGATGAACAAACCCAACGTGATCTTGGCTGGTTTACAGTACCGGCAAGCCTTTTCCAATCATTCAACTCCATCTTCATTGTAATCTTTGCTCCGTTGTTTGCTTGGCTGTGGTTGAAATTGGGCAAGCGGGAGCCTTCAGCACCTACCAAGATGGCGATTGGTTTGCTGATGCTGGCAATCGGCTACCTGTGGATCGCTTATGGCGTAAAAGAAGCAGGACCGGGCATTAAGGTAAGTATCATCTGGTTGACCGGTATGTATGCGCTCCATACCTGGGGTGAACTCTGCCTCTCACCGATCGGCCTGTCGTTGGTAAATAAACTGGCACCGTTGAAGTTTGCTTCATTGTTAATGGCCGTATGGTTCCTGGCCAATGCCGCCGCCAATAAACTTGCAGGTGTACTCAGCGCCCTGTATCCTGAGGCCGGCCGCACCACTTCGGTGCTGGGTTATCAGATCACCAACCTGTATGACTTCTTTATGTTGTTTGTTTTCATGGCGGGTATCGCATCGGTCATACTCTTCCTGCTTTCGAGCAAACTGCAAAAAATGATGCACAGCCTGAAATAATAATCTCTGCAAAGAAACATCCGGTCCGCTGGCGGATCGGATGTTATAAATTTTCCCTGCCATGTGGAAGAAACATCCAAAAGCACTGCCTTTTCTATTCTTTTCAGAAATGTGGGAACGCTTCGGCTATTACCTGATGATCGGCATATTCGCGTTGTACCTGAAAGATGTAGAGTCCGGTTATGCCATGACCGAACGCGAATCCGCTGATCTCTACGGAACATTTATCGCCCTGGTGTTCCTCACGCCATTCCTCGGCGGGCTGATCGCGGACCGGTACCTGGGGTACAGTAAATCGATCATCATGGGCGGCCTGCTCATGGGTCTGGGCTATTGCCTGATGTCCATCCACAACCAGGTGATGCTTTATATCGCTATGACGTGTGTGATCGTAGGAAATGGATTTTTCAAACCTAACATTTCCACTCTCCTTGGCAACGTGTACTCCACTCCGGCACATCGCAGCCAGAAAGACGAGGGTTATAATATCTTTTACATGGGCATTAACATCGGTGCCTTCATTTGCAATTTTGTCAGCGCCGTATTGCTGATCAGCTTTGGCTGGAGTGCCGCGTTTCTTGCAGCGGGAATCGGTATGTTCATCGGGGTGGGCGTATACATCAGCGGCCTGCGGAACTACAGGGAGTATGATGTAAAAAAAGGGGTCCGTGCCGAGGATATGCCCTTTTCAAAAATCGTTCTGCTCATTCTTGTCCCTTCAGTGATTGCAGGTGTAATCGGCTGGTTCATCCCCGGTTCACTGATGGGTTCGGATTCTACCGATGCATTCATCTTCGCCTGTATACCCGTCATCTTCTTCTATACTTCCCTCTATGTGAAAGCAGAAAAAGAAGACCGGCAGCCTGTGGCAGCTTTGCTGGCCATATTTGCCGTCGTCATTCTTTTCTGGGCGGTATTCAAACAGAATGGTACTGCACTTAACACCTGGGCCGATCGTTTTACCGACCGTGAGGTTTCCGGAACCACCGGTGAGGTGTTTGATAAACTACAGCTTGCCCAGAAAGTGACGTATAAAAAAGATTCAGTTGCCGTCTACGATCCGCAGTTCCGTCTTCAGCGCGAAGATGGCAAAGCGAAAATGGCGCTTGATTATCCCACCTATTTCAAAAATGTCCCTGCAGATAAGTTGCCCGCCGATGGTGAGTCGGTGACGCTCTGGGCTACTCCTCTGAGTCAGTCGATGAATCCGGGCTGGGTCATCCTGCTCACTCCGCTGGTAGTGGCTTTCTTTGCTTACCTCCGCCGGAGAAATAAAGAACCGACGACCGCCACCAAGATTGCCTTTGGGCTCTTCATTTCCGGTTTGTCAGCGCTTGTAATGGTAGGTGCTGCCTATGCCAGCAATAATGGTGGTGAAAAGGCACACATGATCTGGCTGCTCATGAGCTATGGCGTCATTACGATCGGGGAACTCCTGCTCAGCCCGATGGGTCTGTCCATTGTTTCCAAACTCAGCCCTGTCCGCATTACCTCGCTGATGATGGGGGGATGGTTCTTATCTACGTCTATTGGTAACAAATTGTCGGGTGTACTGGGCAGTTTGTGGGATGAATACACCAAGAAGGCGAATTTCTTCTGGTTGAATTTCTTCCTGCTGATGTTCGCAGCGGCGTTGTGTTTCCTGATGCTGCGGTGGCTGAACAGGGTGATGAAGGCGAAGGGGGTGAATTAAGTTGGTCCGTGTTCGTG
>JAEZAM010000052.1 GCA_023430465.1 Bacteroidota bacterium
GACGACCGGGGGTGGCAACAACGATGTGTGTGCCTTTTTTCAGGCTGCGGATCTGGTCGCTGATGGAAGTACCGCCATAAACGGCAGTAACGGAAACAGGGTGCTTTTTATCGCGAAAACTGAGGAGATCATTGGATATTTGCAGGCACAACTCGCGGGTTGGGCAGATGATGAGGGCCTGGGGTGTCTTATCTTCTTTGTTGATAAGGTGAAGGAGCGGCAAACCAAAGGCAGCGGTTTTACCGGTTCCGGTCTGGGCGAGGCCCACGAAATCCTTGGTGCCTTGCAGCAGAACGGGAATGGCTTTTTCCTGGATGGGGGTCGGTTGGGTAAAACCAAGGGTGGTAATGGATTGTAACAAACCTTCCTCAAGGCCTAAAGCTTCGAATGTGATCACTGATTGTATAATTTTTGATGAATGTGCGAAATGTGGCCGCAAAGGTAAGAAATTAAAGCGGAGCCGGGATTTCAGCAGGATTGGACAGGGTATGGAAACTAAAAAGCCATCCGCCTGCGGCGGATGGCCCTCATTACGTCAGGACGTAATTATTTCTTAGCGCTCGTATCTTTCTTCAGTGTGTCAACAGTCAGCGTAGTGTCAGCCTTGATAGTCAGGGTGTCATTTGTTGCTGGAGCTGGAGCTGGAGTTTCTACTGCAGTAGAATCAGGATTAACTTCAGTTGTAGATTCGTTGTTGCAAGCTACGAAACCGAGGCTCGCTACTGCTAATACGATGAAAAGCTTTTTCATTGTGTTGTAATTTTTTGTTTGTTGAAATATTTCATCCTTTATACCGGAACCAAAGAAAGGTAACCCGGTATTTTTTAATTTTTTTTCAGGGGTGGGTCCGGGTTACTATTTTTAAAAAAAAGTATTAATTAAGACGATAGTGAAAGTCGAGAACAACGAAAGGCAGTTACTCCAGGGATTGGCGAAGAACAATAAAAAGGCCGTCGAAACGATCTACCGTGAAAACTATTCTGTTGTTCAGTCGTTGATTATCAACAACAACGGTAGCGCTGACGACGCCAAGGACATCTTCCAGGAAGCCATGATCGTCCTCTACGAGAAGGCCCGGACAGCGGATTTTGAGCTGAACTGCCAGATCCGGACCTATCTCTACTCGGTTGCCCGGCGGCTTTGGCTGAAACGCCTGCAGCAGTCGAACAGGTTCACAGGTGACATCGGCCACACGGAAAATATCGCACCGGTGGAAGAAGATGTGGAAGCACATGCGCAACGTGACCGGGAATTTGACATGATGAACCTGGCGATGGATGGCCTCGGCGAACCATGCAGGGGATTACTCGAAGCTTTTTATATAAAAAAGCAGAGCATGCAGGACATTGCTTTCAGTTTTGGCTATACCAACGCCGAGAACGCCAAGACCCAGAAGTATAAATGCCTCATGCGGCTGAAAAAGATATTCTTTTCGCACTATAAAAACGGTACCGGTGATGAATGAAAATAATGACCTGATGATGCTTGATGCAGTGGAGCGGTACATCCGCGGGGAAATGAACCCGGATGAGCGCCTGCATTTCGAGAACCTGCGCAAGTCAAACAGTGAAATCGATCAACTGGTGGTGGAGCATACCCTGTTTCTCCAGCAAATGAACCGTTTTGGCCAGACCCGGCAGTTCCAGGCCACCCTCAATGATGTCCACACCGACCTGGCACAACAGGGTAAGATCAGCGCGGCAAAACTCAAGGGCCAGGCCCGCGTCGCTTACCTCTTTAACCGGTACAAACGCGTAGCCGCCATTGCTGCATCCATTGCGGGTATCACGGCCATCAGCCTTTCGGCAGTTGTGACTTCCGTTGCGCCCGCACCCAAAGACCCGAAAGTGACCCAACTGGTTGGTGAGGTATCGGATGTGAAGAAAAGACTCACCGACATCGATCGCAAGATCGACTACGTGGAGCGCACTTCCCAGCAACAAGAGGTCATTATACCCAGGTTCAACGGCACGGGATTCCTCATTGATCACAAAGGACTGATGATCACCAACGCCCATGTGGTAAAGAACTCCAAGAATATTTTTGTTCAGAATAATAAAGGCGAACAGTACCGGGCGATTGTGCTCAAGCTGGATGTGAACCGCGACGTAGCGATCGTAAAGATCGATGACGAGAAATTCAAACCCTTTTCCGCCCTGCCTTATGGTATACGCAAAACAAGTTCTGACATAGCAGAATCGCTGTTTATCCTTGGCTACCCCCGCGATGAGATCGTTTATGGCGAAGGTTACCTGAGCGCACGCACTGGTTTCGACGGCGACTCATTGAGCTGCCAGATATCCGTGGATGCCAACCCCGGTAATAGCGGCGGGCCGGTATTCAACCGTGCAGGTGAAGTGATCGGTATTCTCAGTGCCAAGCAAACACATGCTGAAGGAGCGGTCTTCGCCGTTCAATCCAAATATATCTACCAGGCAGTGGAAGAGCTCAAGAATAACTCACTTTACAAATCTGTAAAGATCCCTTCCCAATCCCAGATCGGCAGCCTGGATAAAAAGCAGCAGGTGAAGAAGATCGTGGATTGTGTGTTCATGGTGAAGGGAGATTAAGTTGAGGTTAAGGCTGAGGATGAGGTTAAGAAAGAGATTTTTTTTGCGCCTTTGCTCACCTGGCTGTTTTCTTTGCGTGAAACCTTAACCTCAGCCTCAACCTAAATCTTATTTCTCCGAAGTCCACAAACGCTCAGGATACTCTTTCTTTTCAATCAACTCATTCAGGCTTTTTTCAACAAAGGGGGCATCTTCCTTAAAAGTCACACCAAACCAGGAGGAGGTAGTCGGGATGATCTCTACCCTGCCACCATCACGAATGAACCTGTCCGCCACGATGGGGATGAAGAACTCTGATTTCAGTTCCTGTCCAAACTCCTGCAGGAACTCACGGAAGAGTTGCTGTGTATAAGTAAAGAACGATGGATCAAAACACCAGAAGTTCATTGACACACGGGTGTCCATGCTCAGTTCCTTCGGCTCCAGCCCGTCATCCACTACAATTTTTCCATCTTTTTTTCCAATATTGATCCGTTCAGTGATGCCTGCCAGGTTGCCCATGGAATCGAGCGTGCATACACCGCGGTTAACCGTACCATAATCAGACAATGTTTTCAGGAGGTCGTATCCTACGATGGCGTAATTTTTTGGCGTGCAATCGTTCACTAGAAAATCCGAGGCGGCCTGGAATGCATTGGAACCATAAAAGTCATCAGCGTTTATCACCGCAAACGGCTCTTTGACCACATCCATGGCACAGAGTACCGCATGGGCTGTTCCCCAGGGCTTTTTCCTGTCGGCCGGAATTTCGTACCCATCAGTGAAGGCGTCCATGTCCTGGAATACATATTCAACAGCCACTTTACCCTCCAGTTTGGGATCGAAGATGGCCTTGAAATCGTCTACAAATTCACGGCGTATAATGAAGGCAATTTTTCCAAATCCTGCCCGGATAGCATCATAGATCGAATAATCCATAATAGTTTCGCCACCGGGGCCAAATCCCTGGATCTGTTTCATACTTCCATAGCGGGAGGCCATTCCGGCTGCGAGAATCACTAAGGTTGGTTGCATAAGGTCTTTTTTGGGACAAAATAAATTAAATTCGATTAGTGCGCTGCGAAAATTATGCTCAATTCGTTGTCTTTAAATAATATATCTACCGATTATCTTCCGCAAACGTTTTCCGGCAATATCCAGGTGGCAGTACTGAGACTGGATAAAATTCATCCGCAGGTATCGGGGAACAAATGGTTCAAGCTTCGTTTCTATCTTGATCGCGCAATGCGGGAAGGCTATGCCGGTATTGCCACGTTTGGTGGTGCCTGGTCGAACCATCTCCTCGCTACAGCCGCCGCCTGTGCTGCTTCGGGGCTACAATCCATCGGCATTGTGCGGGGCGAAGCGCCAGCCAGCTACTCGCCCACCCTGCAGCAGGTAACGGCGTTGGGCATGGAACTTCGTTTTATCCCACGTGACAGGTATCGGAAAAAAAATCCGGGTGAAGATATACCCCGGGGATTTCTGCTGGTGCCGGAAGGCGGTGCAGGACCTGAGGGGATAGCCGGCGCCGCCACAATTGCGGAGTTAATCGAGGACGATTTTACACACATCTGTTGCGCCGCAGGCACCGGCACAATGACCAAAGGACTTGTTCAGGCTATGGCCGGTTCCGAAATTCTGGCGGTGAGCGTGTTGAAAAATTACAGGACGCTTGATGATGAATTAACAGCCCTATATCCCGATTCTGACCGCTGGAAGGTATGCCACGACTATCATTTTGGCGGATATGCCAAACACACCGATGAGTTGCTCAGGCACATGAACACCTTTTTCCAGGACACCGGCATACCCAGCGACTTTGTGTATACAGGTAAATTGTTTTACGCCGTAAACGATCTCATCAAACGTGGTTATTTCCCCGCGGGCAGCCGCATCCTGATGATTCACAGTGGTGGACTACAGGGGAATAGCTCGCTGGCTAAAGGATCGTTAATCTTCTGATTTTTTGCCTCAGAAGATTATCTTTGTTGCACATGATTATTGAATCCATATCCTTATCCGGATCAGCATGATGAAAAAATCCTTCACTCTCTTCCTGTTTGTCTTCGCGCTCTATTTTTCCTCGTTCGCTCAGGATACGCTACCTCGTTTCACCGTTTCCAATATGGGGAATAACCGCATCGTTGTAGGCTGGGTGAATACTTTCGAAACCGTTACGCAGATCAGTATACAACGATCATTCGACAGCCTGAAGAATTTCAAGAGCATTCTCACCGTAGCGGATCCAAGCAGCCGTGTCAATGGCTTTGCGGATACCAAAGCACCGGCTCCCAATATGTTTTACCGGATCTATATCCAGTTGGATAAAGGTGTATTTCTTTTCAGCGAATCCAAACGACCGGTATGGGATACACTGATGGCACGCGGGCCTATCACGCGACCCGATAATAACCGGCTCAACATACCGATCATTCCCCTGGACAGTACGAACATCGGGGCAATTGCCAATGGCACCGTCAAGCCAAAATCAGATCACTTTGTTCCTTCGAAATATGTGTACACCGTCAGTGACGGGTATGTACGCATTCAGTTGCCCACTGAAGACGACAAAAAATACAGCCTGAAATTTTTTACGATAAATGATGAACCTCTGTTTGAACTGAAAGATGTAAAGGAGCGGGATTTCAAGATCGATAAAGCAAACTTCTACAGCTCGGGCTGGTTTCGGTTTGAACTTTACCAGGATGGTGAGTTATTGGAGAAACACCGGTTCTTCCTGCCGCGTGAATTCTAGGCCTCTGCTGGCACCGATCTGAATTCTGCTTCGAATATGCGGCTGAAATGTTGCAACAATTTGAATTTTACTTCGCTCATTTCTACCGGCCGCTTTAATTCCTTCGCCATCGATGTGACCTGCTTGCCCTGGATACCGCAAGGGATGATCATATTGAAATAATCAAGGTTGGTATTGACGTTAAGCGCAAACCCATGCATCGTCACCCAGCGGCTGCTGCGCACACCGATCGCACAAATTTTCCGCTCCCGGCCTTTTTTTTCAGGGTCGATCCAGACACCGGTTTCACCAGCAGACCGCTGGCCGGTAATGCCATATTCCGCCAGCGTGTCTATGACCACCTGCTCGATGTTGCGCAGGTAGCGACCTATGTCAGTATAAAATTTTTCCAGATCAAGGATCGGGTAACCCACTAGTTGTTCAGGGCCATGGAAAGTGATATCACCACCGCGGTTTGTATTGTAAAATTCAATACCCAGTGCCTTGAGGTTTTCCTCGCTCATCAGCACGTTGGCAGGGTCACCGCTTTTTCCCAGCGTAAAAACCGGAGGGTGCTCCACAAACAACAGGTGATGCCTGGTTTGTAATGCCTTCATCTCTTCGCTGTGATCACCCGGGAGGTCGCCGAGCTCCCGGAGCCGGGTTTTGATCGCAACGTTTTCACGTAATAATTCCTCCTGGTAATCCCAGGTGTCGCGATAGGGTCTCATTCCGAGATCCTGGAAATCTATGATCTGCTTTGACATCAAGCGGCAAATTTACCAACAAATCACGATCCTTTAACTTTGGCGTAAATCATGGGAAAAATGGAGGAAGAATTGCCGGATCAGCCGGAGACATCAGATGGCAGTGAGGAGTTATATGAGCGGTTCAGCTTTGTGATCGATAAGGGGCAGGAGCCACTGCGGATAGACAAATTCCTGATGAGCAGGATCGAGGGCGCGACCAGGAACAAACTGCAGCGCTCCATCAACAATGATATGGTATTGGTAAACGGTAAGGCGGTTCGGCCAAACTACAAAATACGCCCCGCAGACGAAGTGATCGTGTACTCGGATATGCATCCGGATGGAACCGATGTGGTGCCCGAGCCGATGGACCTCAATATCGTTTACGAGGACGATCACCTTATGCTGATCAACAAACCTGCCGGCATGGTGGTGCACCCCGGCAGCGGCAATTATTCCGGCACGTTGCTCAATGGCGTGGCCTGGTACCTTCAGCAGCAGAAGCCGGGTCTGTCGGAAGAAACCCTTCCCCGCTTTGGTTTGGTACACCGGATTGATAAGAATACCAGCGGTCTGCTGGTGATGGCCAAGAATGATACAGCCATGCGGCATCTGGCGAAACAATTCTTTGATCATACGATCGAGCGGAAATACATCGCGCTGGTCTGGGGCGATGTAGAGCAGGATGAAGGTACCATCGTGGCCCATGTAGGCCGCCATCAGCGTTTTAGAAAATTATTTGAAGCCTATCCCGAAGGTGACCATGGCAAAGAGGCCATCACACATTATCGTGTGCTGGAAAGATTCGGCTATGTAACCCTGGTGCAGTGCATACTGGAGACAGGCCGCACACACCAGATCAGGGTGCATATGAAATATATCGGGCATCCGCTGTTCAGCGACGACTTCTACGGCGGCGACCGCATTGTAAAAGGTACGGTGTATGCGAAGTACAAGCAGTTTGTGGATAATTGTTTTGCACTTTGTCCGCGACAGGCCCTTCATGCCAAAACACTGGGATTTAAACATCCGGCTACAGGAGAGTTCATGAACTTTGAAACTGACCTGGCAGAAGATATGGAGCAGGTGATTGATAAGTGGCGGCAGTATTCAATGCGCCGGGGTTGAGTTTCACGCAAAGTGGCAAAGTTGGCAAAGGACGCAAAAGTTGATTTTTTGCGTTCTTGATTTACTTTGCGCCTTTGCGTGAAACTATCTCTCGAAATTAAACAACGTCGCCGTAAAAATCCCACGTTCGCGTTTTTTACCGATAACGTCCCAATTGCCCTTGTACCGCAGTGTGCGAGGCACAACCAGATCGCCGAATCGTGTCATCTGCACTTCCATTTCCACGTCAAAATCATACACACCGGCATCATAGCTCAATCGATAGGTCCTGGCCATAACATCCATGGTCTTTGCATCAAACCAGGTGGTCATGTTATCGATGACGATGCGGTTTCGGTCACGACGGCCGAGGTCCTCGCGGGCCTTCATTGTAAATACAAAAACGGAAAGCCCTTCCGACATCGTCTGATCGATTTCCATGTCATAAAGCTCCGCCACATCGGGGTCAAAGATGTCAATCTTATCTCCGATGAATGGTATGCCCGGAATCTTCTTGCCCGGGTTGAAGAACAGCATTTTCAGTTGTTCCTTATGTTTCGCAGCGCCTGATTTTCCCCTCGCCGTTAACTCCGTTCCGGCTACGATATTGTGTTCATTGCAGACGGAATCTTTGGTGAAAAACAACCCTGCATAGAGCTCTGCCGTATAGTAGTTGTAGGAACCGTTATCATTATAAAAATCACCCTGCACCGTTTCCTGGACCTTGTCCATGTGGCGGCATCCATTCCGTCTCCACTGGCGGGTACGGCTTTGCATCCCTGCGCGAAGATTCCCTTTTTTATCAACGATGCGAATGTCATTCAGTGAGGTGAAGCCGAGCACGCGAAGGTTGCGGAAGGCTTTGTAAAAACTGGTGTCATTGCGGATGCGATCGATCAGTTTGGGGATGTTCACATCGGTACGCACCACTACCTCGGAGAGACTGATCATCCTGGCGAGCCGTTCATTTTCCAGTGAATCGGATTGAGCGGGCAATAACCCGGGTAACAGAAGCAGGGCAACAACGAGTGCTGGTTTCCACATAGGTCAAAGGTATGCCAAAGGTCAAAATGCAAAATTCAAAACTCAAAACGCAAAACGCAAAACTTAAAAGTAAAAACGGAAAACCTGAAAGCAGCTCGCTCTCGTTCTCCTTCTCGCTCTTAGGCTGCATCCAATATCCAGTATCCAGCACCCAGTCCCCAGCACCCAGTACCCAGCGACCCATCCATCCAGCATCCAACAGTCTCGTATGAGTCACTCTCTTCCTCTTTTTTTTCAAAAAAAAAGAGGCAAAAAAAACTGCGCTCGGATCCAATGGGGGAATACGGCATAGTGATGCGCTAAAGCTGACGATGGCGCTTCGTGTACCCATTATAATCAGT
>JAEZAM010000058.1 GCA_023430465.1 Bacteroidota bacterium
ATCACTATGCCGTATTCCCCCATTGGATCCGAGCGCAGTTTTTTTTGCGTCTTTTTTTTTGAAAAAAAAGAGGATGGAGGCTACGATGCGGAGACGGACCGCGCGCGCCGAGCGAAGCGGAGAAGGGTGCTGGCGACCTGACGCTGTCATCTCAATCTCAACCCGCTACTTTGCGTGAAACAACAAAAAATTGTACTTTGCCCCCAATCAAATCTATTGCTATGAGTTTCTTCGAACGTCTTTCCAATGGCTGGAAGATCGCCATGAACAGTTTCAAAGTTCTGAACGCAAACAAACAGCTCATTGTTTTCCCCTTCCTCTCCGGGCTATCACTTATACTCGTTATGGGATCGTTTGCTGTCGGCATCTTTGCCAGCAACGGCTGGAACTTCGAAGTACTGGAAGAGCAAAGCCAGGTGACCACCTATCTCATCGCCTTTGGCTTTTACCTGATCAACTATTTTATCATCGTGTTCTTTAATATGGCGCTCGTGCATTGCACACGTTTGTATTTCCGCGGCGAAGAGGTAAGTGTAGGCGCAGGATTGCGGTTCAGCATGAGTCGCATCGGAGCTATCTTCTCCTGGGCGCTGTTTGCAGCATCTGTAGGTACCATATTAAAAGCCATACAGGAAAACTCCGGCCTGCTTGGCAAGATCATCACCGGAATTCTGGGTATCGTCTGGAGCGTAGCTACATTCTTCGTGGTGCCGATTATTGCCTATGAAAATCTCGGACCTGTGGATGCCTTCAAGCGCTCTGCAAAAATGATGAAAGAAAAATGGGGTGAAAGCCTTGCAGGAACTTTCAGTTTTGGCCTTATCCAGTTCATCGGAATACTCGTTGTTGGATTCGTTCTGTTCATGGTCGGATCCATCATACATCCATTCGCCGGTGTTGCCTTAGCTGTTCTCGGCGCCTTTGTGGTAATGGCGATCATCAGCGCAGCTGAGGTGATCTTCGTTAGTGCAGTTTATCACAACATCACTGAGGAGCCTACAACGCATTTCAATCAGCAATTGATTGATGGATTGTTCACAGGAAAACAATAACAACTTAGCCTACTTTGCTCACTTTGCTCACTTTGCGTATTCTAAGACGGTGATATCGGCAAATTTTTAATTTTCAAAAGGGTTTGCATTAAATTATGCTGCTACCTGGAGGTAGGGACTTTGCCTTTTTATTACGGCAAACATGCGGCTGACCAGTTTGGCGCGTACCACGTTCAGGCAGCTCATTTTCCGTTTACCACTGCCCACCCGGCGGTCATAATATTCTTTTAGTTCCAGGTCGTGTCGCACGGCCACACACGCCGCCAGGTTCAGTATCGTTTTTGCTTCCTTGTTGGCTAGCGAGCTTGTGCGTGATCGCCCCCTTATACTCGACCCGCTTTCATAATTGAACGGTGCCAGACCTGCATAACAGTTAAACTTGCGTGCATTGCGGAACTTCTTGAAGTTGTTGGTGCAGCAGATCATGTATGCTGCTACCACCCAACCCACTCCCTTGATGCTCTGTAACAGTTCTGTTGATTTTTTGAGATCTTCCTGCGACTGCATCAATAAACGGATTTCTTCATCCAGCCCGGTCACTTCTTTGGTAAAACTAGTAATAATGCGGGTGTGGATCTGGCCTTCACAACTGGTTTTGGTAAGACTACCTGTAGCAATCATTTCCTTCAATCGGCTGATGTATCCGGCTCTGTCTGCAACGATCTTACGGCGAAGGCTGAGCAAGGATTGCAAGCGGTTGATGGGGCCAGATACCGGCTCCTCGTCCACCAGATCATCGCGACGCAGCCATCCGTAGTCAGCGATACGCTGCGCATCGATTTTGTCAGTTTTGCCCCGCAGTACCCCCAGGGATAATGATGGGTGGCCGGAAGTCTGATGATGATGATTCTGATAACGATGACCCAGGTGATGGAGCTAAACAACGAACTGCTGAATTTAGGCAAGCAAAGGAAGTTATAAAAATAAATACACAAGCTGATTTTAATAAGTTCATTGAACAATTTAAGGATGAGCTTGATATTGGAGGTTCTCTTGCAGATTTATGGGAACTTTCTGTAAGCGGTACTCTTGAAGCCGGTTACTATAAAAATGCAAAAGGCATTTTAGTTCCTTATGCGAAATTAAAAAACTATGACCCTACTAAGCCACTTTCTCAGCAATCGAAGAATCTATCTCAGGCACTTCAAAAATACACAGGACTTAGTAAGGCTTTAGGCAGGTTGACATCTGTACTACCTTTTGTAAGTGTTGGTGCTACCGAATATTTGTATTCACAGGGAGCAATTAAAAAAGAAGATGCATGGAGTGGAAGAGTGGGTTTCCTTACTTCCTTCCTTCCAAATCCTTTAAACTTTGCGGCATGGGGTTTATTACTAACAGACCCCGGACCAGATTTAGATCCATTGAGACACCCCAATGCAGTAAAACATACGGAGAAAGATGGAACAGTATGGTATGACTATATTTGCTTCAAAAAGGGCACAACAGTTTATACTGATAAAGGAGATTTAGAGATTGAGAAGCTGAAAGCTGGCGATGCAGTTTACTCCTACAATGAAATCACAGGCGCTATAGAGATTAAGAAAGTAATTACTCTGGCAGAACATCAATCCACTGAAATTTTGGAAATTGTTATTGGAAGTGAAACGATTTCTGTAACAGAGGAGCATCCGTTCTATGTTATTGGCAAGGGCTGGATAAAAGCAAAAGATATAATTATTAACGATGAGTGTAAGTCGTATAATGGCAAGCCTGTTCTTAAAGTATTATCTATAAAAAAACTAATAGAAAAGGATGCTGTGTATAATTTAGAAGTGGATGGTAATCAGAACTACTTTGTAAGTAAATCCCGAATTTTAGTTAATAACAAAAACTTTTCTTTTATTAAGCAGGCCAAAAATGTGGATGTAAAAGAAAAATAAACCAAGTTCTGTTGAGGTGAAAATATTTGATTACTTATTTTATAAGATTTATAAGCTTATAAATTCTTTGGGAAATACAGACTTTTATCCAGAAGCTAATACATGGCTTATATCCTCAACATTTTTATGGCTTAACTTTCTTACTATATTGAATTTTGCTGAACTCAGACTTGAAAGAGCAATGACAAGTAAAAGTTATGTTATTGTCTTTTATATTCTATACCTGATACTAACATACATTTACTTCCTTAAAAAAGACCGATATAAAAGTATCGTACAGGTTTATGATAACCAAACCGACGCAAAAAAAATGTGGGGAACAATAGCCGTTACAATTTACATTATTGTAACGTTAGTACTACATCTTTATTTTTCTGAGCAGCGAAGAGCAATGGCATTAAGTATGCAAGGATAAACAACAAAGCCCGGCAGTAGCCGGATTAAATAAGTAAGTATTTCAAAATTTTACAGCCACTCAGCAATGAGTGGTTTTTTTATGCCCAAAACTTAATGATTATGAAATTAGAAACAACAAACCCGCACTGATTACCTAGACAGATGAGCTATTGATAGAGCTGCTAGGTGGAGTGAGAGTAGATGGATTAGACAGAATGAGAGTGACCATGAAGGTAACAGTAGTGAATAGGAAGCATGCTGGCTATCTCACTAACCCGGAAGTTGCAGGATTATCAGTCAGGCATAATCTGGATTTGTACAATGACACACAGGTAGAGAAGTTTGTAAGAAGAGTAGCAGAGAAGTTGGAAACAGGAAGTATAGCTCTTACGAAAGCCATAGCTGACATTACAGGCCAACTGGAACAGTACAGGTTGCAGCAACTGGATAAACAGGAAACAAGAAAGGAGAAGGCTTTAAGCAAAGAAGAAAGAGAAGACGCCATGCAGTTCTTGGAGCAGAAAGATTTGCTGAACAGAACCAATGAAATGATAGGAAGAAGTGGCGTGATTGGAGAAGAAACTAACAGGCTATTAATGTACCTGATATTTACCAGCAGAAAAAGAGAACATCCTTTGCATGTGATTTCACTGGGAAATAGCGGTATTGGAAAAACTTACTTACAGGAAAAAGTAGGAGAATTAAGGGGAAGATAAGGTAGAGATAGCTACTCTTACAGAAAATGTCTTGTACTACTTCGGACAACGAGAGTTACAACACAGGCTGGTGTTAATAGAGGATTTGGATGGTGCAGAAAGTGTGCTGTATCCGTTAAGGGAGCTGCAAAGTAAAAAGTTCATCACCAAAACCCTTGCACAGAAAACAACTACTGGTGAAACCAAGACTGTTCACATTAAAGTAGAAGGGCCTGTAAGCGTGGCAGGGTGTACCACTCAGGAACAGGTATATGAAGACAAGGCCAACAGGAGTTTTCTGATTTACATAGATGAAAGCAGGGAGCAGGATGAACGGATTATTGCTACTTAGGCTTCCGTTGAACAGGCTAGTAGAATAATTCACCTTGCTAACTTGCTAACTTGTTTTGTTCCTATGGAATTGATTCGTCTTCGCTCGCGCGGCTGTAGGGGGTAACTAAACACCTTAGCGCCTTTTCTCACGCCCCCTAAAAAAGGACCGCTAAGTTTTCAGTTTTAACTTTTGGCTTTTAATTTTTACCCCAGATCTATATTCGTATTATCCCCGATATTCAACGTACGGGTCTCTCCCTTCAACCCGGTATCGCTACCGATGATCGACGCTTCAAGTACAATGTCAAACAAATTGGAAAAGCTTCCAATGATGGAGTTTCTTATGATGGAGTAGTTGATCTTGGTATTTTCACCGATGGTGACGTTTGGCCCGATGATCGAGTTCTGAATATCGCACCCTTCGCCGATACTAACCGGAGGAATGATCACCGTATTCGGGAATTCATATTGAGGCAGGTTGCTGGCGGCAAACTTTTTCAGCAAAGTGGCGTTCGATTCCAGTAATGTTTCTTTCCGGCCGCAATCAAACCAGCTTTCTACCTTGAACGCCTGGAACTTGATCCCCTGTTTCAGCATGCAATCCAGGGCATCGGTGAGGCTGTATTCACCATGACTGCGCAAGCCCTGCAGGTAATTTTTTTCCAGGCACTGGAAAAGCTGTCCGCTTTCCTTGATCTTATAGATGCCCACAAGGGCCATGTTCGATTTTGGGATCTGTGGTTTCTCGATCACATGCTCTATAAAACCATCCTCGCCGATCACGGCCACACCAAATTCGCGGGGATCATCCACTTTTCGCACACCAAGCATGGAGTAGGGGCTTTCCACTACGGCTTTGATATCATAATCTGCAACTGTATCGCCCAGCACCACCAGGACCTCATCATCGTCCACGGCATTGCGGGTGATCTGGATCGCATGGCCAACACCCTGCCGGTCGATCTGCTGCACATAATGCGCCTGGATATCCGGGTATTTCGCCTGCACGTAATCGCGGATCTTGTCACCAAGGTAGCCGACAATAAATACGAACTCGGTAATACCCGCTTCGCGCATCTGATCAATGATGATACTGAGGACTGTCTTACCGGCGAGGGGAATAAGAGCCTTAGGTTGTGTGTAACTGTGAGGACGCAGCTTTGTGCCTGCACCTGCTACTGGTATGATTGCCTTCATTTACCCGTTAGGAGCCTTTGATGAGAAAAACTAAAAGCCAACGAAAGTAACACTTTTTGCACCAAACAAAAACTTATCCGCCGCCCCGCATTTTCGATGGAATGCAGGCGTAAATTCGCGCGGTAAAGCCGTTCGGCTCAGGCCATTTCAGCGCCATTTGAGCCCATCAATCTACAAATTCTACATCCGCATATGCAAAAGGACACGCAGATCTTCGATCTCATTAACCAGGAACTGGATAGGCAGCGCAATGGAATTGAACTGATTGCCTCTGAAAATTTTACGTCATTTCCTGTTATGCAGGCCATGGGTACAGTACCCACCAACAAGTACGCGGAAGGCTATCCGGGAAAACGCTACTATGGAGGTTGTGAGATCGTGGACCAGATCGAGTCCATCGCCATCGACAGACTGAAGCAAATTTTTAAGGCGAGCTGGGCAAATGTGCAACCTCATAGCGGCGCCCAGGCAAATGCGGCCGTATTCCTCGCATGCGTTAAGCCAGGGGATAAAGTGCTTGGTCTTGACCTCAGCATGGGCGGACACCTGACCCATGGCAGCCCTGCCAATTTCAGCGGTAAACATTACCAGGCTTTGTTTTATGGAGTAAAAAAAGATACCGGGCTGGTGGACTATGATCAACTGGAAGCAACAGCACTGAAGGAGAAGCCAAAGATGATCATCTGTGGCGCATCGGCATATAGCCGCGACTGGGACTATGCCCGCATCCGGGCTGTAGCCGATAAGATCGGTGCGATCGTATTCGCCGACATCGCCCATCCGGCAGGGCTGATCGCCAAAGGCCTGCTGAATGATCCGTTTGATCATTGCCATGTGGTTACCTCCACCACGCACAAGACCCTTCGTGGGCCGCGGGGTGGTATCATAATGCTGCGCCATGATTTTGAAAACTGGTGGGGTGTGAAAGATCCAAAGGGAAATACGCGTACCATGAGCCAGTTGCTTGACCTGGCGGTATTCCCGGGAACCCAGGGCGGCCCGCTGGAGCATGTGATAGCCGCGAAGGCAGTGGCTTTTGGAGAAATCTTAAGTGATGATTTCACAAAATATGCAAAGCAGGTTGTGGCAAACGCCCAGGCTATGGCGAAATCATTGGTTGCCCGTGGCTACGACCTCATCAGCGGCGGTTCAGACAATCACCTCATGCTGATCGACCTCCGTAATAAAAATATCACCGGCAAGAAAGCGCAGGAAACCCTGGATAAGGCACATATCACCCTCAACAAAAATGCAGTGCCGTTCGATGACAAGTCACCGTTCGTCACCTCCGGTATCCGGGTGGGCGTGCCGGCGATTACAACACGCGGAATGAAAGAAGGAGATATGGAAACGGTGGTTGCGATGCTGGATAAGGTATTGATGAATGCCGATGACGAAAAACTGATCAGCGATACAAAGGCTGAAGTGAAGTCGTTCATGAAGCAATTTCCGCTTTATCCCGAACTTGGTTAAGCCATTGCGCAGTCGCGACAAAATGAATAATTTTAGCTCCTGGCTTCGAATAGCCGGAAAAAAATTTTACCCATGATCCAGCGTCAGCAATCTCTTTGGTTATTATTGGCCACCGTAGCCGCGATCCTCAGTTTCACCTTCCCCTTCTATAGCGGCACCCGGATGCTGGATGGAATGGCGGGCTATGATGTGCTGGATGCGGGCAGTTCATTTTTCCTGATCATACTTACCGGTCTGTCGGTACTCGTATCCGGTATCACGATCTTTTTATTCAAGGACCGCAAGACACAGTTGAAGTTATCGGTTGCCGGCGTTGTGATCGGAATCATCCTGATCATCCTGTATTTCCTCGAGGTAGGAAAATTCCAATCCGGGAATTTCGCCCTGACAAGTCTTTTTGTTTTTTGCATTCCGATTGGTTACGTATTTGCAGCAAGAGGGATATGGAAGGATGAGAAACTCGTGAAGAGCTTGAATAAATTAAGATAAAGTCTTTTAGCGTCTTTGCACTCTTGGCGTCTCCGCGTGAAATTTCTCGCAAATCCCGAAGCTTCGGGAGCCAAGTGAGCAAAGCTTTTTAATTTCTAATTCATTGTCCAACCGCATAACCCAGTTATTCGCAATTAACTATCCCATCATCCAGGCTGGCATGATCTGGGCCAGTG
The DNA here is from genome assembly GCA_023430465.1 of Bacteroidota bacterium. Taxonomy (GTDB): domain Bacteria; phylum Bacteroidota; class Bacteroidia; order Chitinophagales; family Chitinophagaceae; genus JAEZAM01. Next base: position 7,695 of record JAEZAM010000058.1, read on the forward strand.
GGTGGCGGCTGGCCAGTGCTGTCAGTAATGCAGGTGGACTTGGAATGCTCGGCGCCGGCAGTATGTACCCGGATGTATTCCGCGAGCATATCCGAAAATGCAGGGCAGCAACTTCGAAGCCTTTTGCGGTCAACCTTCCTTTATTATATCCCGATATTGATAAGCACGTTCAGATCCTCATCGAGGAGGGGGTGAAGATCGTTTTTACCTCCGCAGGCAATCCAAAAACCTGGACCCCGGTACTCAAGGAGCGCGGCATTACAGTAGTGCATGTAGTGAGCAGCAGCAGGTTTGCCAGGAAGGCCGAAGAGGCCGGCTGCGATGCGGTGGTGGCCGAAGGGTTTGAAGCGGGTGGGCACAATGGCCGCGAGGAAACAACCACCATGGTGCTGATCCCTGCTGTGGTGAACGCCGTAAAGATCCCGGTGATAGCCGCAGGGGGTATCGCAACGGGTCGCCAGATGCTGGCCGCGATAGTGCTTGGGGCCGAGGGTGTACAAATGGGCACCAGGTTCGTGGCCAGTGAAGAGGCGTCCTCACATCCTGCATTCAAAGATTTGGTAATCAAAACCCCTGAAGGCGGCACGCAACTGAGCCTGAAGAAACTCACCCCGGTCCGGTTGATCCGAAACCGGTTTGCCGAAGCTGTATCGGCTGCCGAAGCGGCCGGCGCCTCCGCGGACGAACTGCGGGTGTTGTTAGGCAGGGCCAGGGCCAAAGCCGGGATGTTCGAAGGCGATATGGAAGAGGGAGAACTGGAGATCGGACAGGCCAGTTGCCTGTTGGACGAAATATTACCTGCCGGTGAGATCGTAAAAAAAGTTTGGGAGGAATTTTCGGCCGCGTTATCAAATCCGACGGGAAAAAGCTAATTTTATACTCAGGACCGGTGTGTTTGAAAAGTGCCATTAACCGATAACCATCAAAAAGCGGTCACATGAAAACCAGAATCTTAATGCTTGCTGTGGGAGTATTTGGCTTCCTCTTTGCAAAAGCTGCTGATCCCAATCCGCCTTGCGCGGCCAAGGGAAAGAAAAATGATCTTGCCGGAGTGGTATTCCACGCAGATAACAAAAAACCTTTGAAGGATGTAAGCGTAACCGCTTATCTCGTTTCATCAAAAGAAAAAAGTGTGCGAACCGATGAGATCGGTAGCTACGCTTTTGATGAGCTGAAGCCCGGTACCTATAAATTTGTTTTTGAAAAAGCAGGTTTCAAACGCGTGACAAAAGATAAAGTGGTAGTAAGGACAGATGAAGCTTTCCAGTTGAACATCGAAATGATCGAATCAAGGGAATATGATGTAACACCATCGCCTTTGCATTTTACCGATTTCTAATACACAGACTAATTACTTATTGAAAAAGCCCTGGCAATAGCCGGGGCTTTTTGTTTCGCACAAAGAAAGTCAAAACTCAAAAGTCAAAAGGCAGACTTATCTCAACCTCAACCTCAACCTCAGCCT
>JAEZAM010000107.1 GCA_023430465.1 Bacteroidota bacterium
TGTACCTGAAACGCCGGAACTGGTCGTCTGGTGGCAGCCGGTAATCATAGCGGCAGAGCCCGCCGTCAGCAGACCCGATCCACAACACACCCGATGAATCTTCATGCAGATCCGTGATGATGTTACCGGATATGGAGGCTTTTCCATTGCCTGTTCGGAAAACAAGAAATTTGTTGCCATCATACCGGTTCAGGCCATCATCGGTACCGATCCAGAGAAATCCACGCCTGTCCTGCAGAATGCAATTGACCTTGTTGTGGGATAGCCCGTTTGCTGTGTTGAGATTACGGAAATACAGACCTGCCGACTGGCTGAAGCCGGTGACAGAAAGGATAAGCAGCAGGTATAAAATCAGGAGGCGCATCTGGTTTACATTCGTTCCAGCGGCAGGAATCGATGTAAAGATAGTTTTGTTCTGCTGGCCGGCAACCGCACTACCGGGCGACCGGTTCGCTGTATATAAAATCATCGAGCACCACGAGATCCGTACCGCCGGTTCCATCGGGTTCACCAGATGACAGCGTACCCTCATGACCAATACGCACACGGGTGATCACGTTGTCCGGGAAATGAATACCCAGGAACGAGAACGAGCTGGAATTATCATGTGCGGGTACAAAGTATTTTCCGAGCGACTCATTTCCGTTGAACACCTCGATGAAGGTCGTTCCTTCTTCATCCACATCAGAAAAGACAATGCCGATGCTTCGCGTTGCAGCCGGCTGTGCGGCACCAGGCACTTCGAACTCTACATCCCAAAGATTACTGCTTACATTGGCAAATACCTTCTGGCCGCTGAAGGCATCAAACTCTGCAGCCGCCAACGGGTTGAGAGATGAAAATCCGTCGGCACTGACACGGAAACTACCAACCGTGCTGTAACGCAATCCGCGTTGGTTAGCAGGATCAGCATTCGGACCCACGGCATTGAAGAAGTCCTGTGGCAGGGGTTGATCCAGTAATTCCTCCGGAACAGATTCCCAGGTTATTTCCCGGCGACCACCCGATGCTCCGGGCTGGGTATTGACGCTGCTTCCGGCTATGGCACGAAACGAGGTTACACTGGCAGTAATATCGCTACCGGCGCTGACTATCCGGATTGATTCTTCTTTTTCCTTATCGCAGGAAAATATCAGGGTTGTCACGCAGATCAGCATCACTAACCGGCACTCAAATAAAATTTTCATAGAAAAAAATTGTAAGATGCTGCAAAATTGTGGCTATCATCCAATGCTGACCATCACCTCTTAAGGCTTCATCATCACCAAATACGGGGATAAAAAAACCCGGCTCTCGCCGGGTGCCTGAACTGCCCCTTGTGATCCGTCCTGCTTAAAGATTTGCTTTGGGCTCATCATAAAATACATCATCGAAAGCCACGATATCGTGTGAGCCGCCGTCGCTGATATCATTGTTGACAGCCGACAACACAGCACTTCCTGCTTTTATTCTCACGCGTGTAATTTTCTCCTGTGGGAAATGTACACCCAGGAAAGAAAAGCTTCCTGCGTTTGTACGGGCGGGCGCCTTGAAGGTTCCCAGGTTTTTATTTCCATTGAAAAACTCAAGAGAAGTTGAATTGGCATCATCGACATCCAGAAATACGATCCCAAAACCTTTCACCGCCGCATCCGTAGTTGTGCCGGCAAGCCTGAACACGACGTCTGAATGAATGGAATTTGCTGCAATGATCGAACGCTTGTTGCTGAACGGGACCAGCTCATCTTCATAGCCTGGATTGATCTCCCTGAAGTTGGAGCTATCCACTCTTAACGGAACCGATGCATCCAGGTAAAGAAGCCCCCGCTTCCTGCCATTGGGTCCGGCAGGATCGGTGTTGTTAAAAAAATCAACCGGGAAATTATTATTATTGGTCAGTGCTGCTGCCACGCCATCCCAGTTCACTTCCCGGCGGCCCGCAGCCTGGTTGGGTGTAGTATTCAGCGGGTCGCCAAGAATCGCGCGGAATTGCGCGAGCGCAGGATTCAAATTGTCAACATTTCCCGCGGCTTTGACGACAGTCGATTGTATTGTCGGAATCGGGTCATTGTACTCATCATTGTCATCCTTGTCACAACCGGTGAACAATACCACCATTGTAAGAAGGGTAAAAAAAGTCTTTTTCATTGAAGAAGGTTTAATGATTAATGTGTGATCAGGTTTAAATGCAAGGCAAATATGCATCGCATCGCCAGGTCCGGCAATCGCCGGAACAGGGAGTTTTATCCCTTATTCCGGGGAGCTAACCTGATCATACTGAATCATTGACCTTACAGACCTCCGCCGAGTGCACGGTATAGTTGTACCACGGCCTGCAGGCGGTCACGCTGTACGACCGAAAGCCTGAGCTGAGCCTGGAGCGCATCTCCCTGTGCAGTGATCACTTCAAGATAGTTTGCCATATCGCTGCGAAAAAGCAATTGTGCGTTCGCTACAGCATCCGTAAGTGTCTTATTCTGCTTCAGTAATATTTCTTCCTGGCTGTGAAGTTTTTCCGTGGATTGCAATGCATCCATCACTTCGCCCGTGGCGGTCAGCACCGACTGCCGAAACTGTATAGTGGCAATTTCCGCCTCCGCCTTCGCAACTTCAAGCTGCGTCTTCAACTGGCGTCTTTGAAGTACCGGCTGTACAATGGTTCCTGCGGCCACACCAAACAGGGAACCAGGTACGCTTAGCCAGTTACCCGACTTGAATGATTCCAGTCCTGCTCCTGCAGTGAGATTGATAGCCGGATACATATTGGCTCTTGCCACACCAATGGATGCATGTGCGGAACGAAGACTCAGTTCTGCAGCCCGCACTTCAGGTCTCCGGCCAACCATGGCAAGTGGTACACCTGTGCTTAATTTTCCAGGCAAACGAATATCTGTGAGCTGTCCATTGCGCTCTACATGACCCGGCAATTGCCCGGTCAACACCTGCAAAGCGTTTTCCTGCAGGATAATACTTTGCTCCAATTGTGGCACCAGCGCCGCAGTGGCGTGGTATTGCGACTCTGCCTGCTGAACAGCAAGGAGATTTACATTGCCGGCATCCTTCAATAATCGCGTAGCTGTAAGAAAGCTGTCGGTCAAGGCAAGATTCTGCTTAGCGATCGACAATTGTGTGTCCAGCATAAGCAGATTGAAATAACCCTGCGCGATACCGGCGACCAGTGAAGTGTGTACAGCACGGGCAGCCTCCTGCGTGCGGAGATACTCGGTGCGGGCTATCTCCTGCCGGCCACTGATCTTACCCCAAATATCGATCTCCCAGGAAAGATTGGCAGACAACAGGTAATTCTCAATATGGGACTTACCCAGAAAATTATTTGCGCTCAATCCGTTCAGGCTATTGTCGGAAGGCCTGTTGTATTGCATGCCCGCCTTCACATCAAGCGCCGGTTGCCAAAGTGCGCGGGCTTGCTGTAGTTGCCTGCCCGCAATGTCGATCCTTTTCACTGCTACCAGCAGATCGTGATTATTTGCAAGCCCCGTTCTGATGAGCTGACGAAGTGTTGTGTCCTGGAAAAAGTCCTGCCAGTGTACATCTGCGATACTGCTTGTATCGGCAAATGCAGTATCACTGAAGGCTGAGGGTAACACCAGGTCAGGTCGCTGGTATTTCCTGCCCATATTACATGCCGCAAGGATAATTGATAAAACGAGCATGTAGAATAAATTCGATCGCATAAAAATTGTTTATAGTTCATTAATCAGCGAATGCAGTACCGCGCTGGATGCGCTCACCGGAACATATCCGTAAGAATCGGAGAATGCTGCGGCGAAATTGTTTGAGCATATTTTTTTCGTTATTCATGACTGTCTTGTTTTTCTGTGACCGGGATGAGTTTCTTCCCTGAAATTTTTTCCTGAAGGTTTTGAAAAATGACAAACAGCACGGGAATGATGAATACACCAAGTACAACACCTGTGAGCATTCCACCCAATGCACCTGTACCGATTGAACGGTTGCCGAGTGCAGAGCCACCCGTTGCCCAGGTAAGCGGCAACAGCCCTACAATAAATGCAAGTGAGGTCATCAGGATCGGACGCAGCCGGAGTGTTGCTGCTTCCATCGCAGACTCGACGATGGTTTTACCCGCCCTCCTTCGCTGCACGGCGAACTCCACGATAAGTATCGCATTCTTCGCAAGAAGCCCTACCAACATGATCAATCCGACCTGGACATAAATATTGTTTTCAATACCTGTCAGCCCGATGAATGAAAACACACCAAGTATACCTGTCGGAATAGAGAGGATCACTGCAAAAGGCAGCACATAACTTTCATACTGCGCGGCCAGCAGGAAGAAAACAAACACAATGCTGAGGATAAAGATGACCCCCTGTTGTGTGCCTGCACTTATTTCTTCGCGGGTCATCCCTGCCCACTCGTAGGCAAACCCTCTTGGCAGGTAATTAGCTGTTACTTCCTGGATCGCTTTGATGGCATCGCCGGAACTGTATCCTGGTTTTACCATGCCATTGATGGTTACCGCATTGAACAGGTTGTTGCGGGTTACCGTCTCTGGTCCATACACCCGCTCCAGTGTAACCAGGGCGTTGGCGGGGACCATTTCACCTTTGTCATTTTTCACAAATACATTGTCAAGCGAAGCTTCAGTGGCCCGGTACGGAATATCCGCCTGCACGATCACCCGATAATATTTTCCGAAGCGGTTGAAGTCGGATGCAAAGCTGCTTCCATAATACACCTGTAGTGTCTGCATCAGGGAAGTGATCGTGACACCGAGTTGCCTGGCCTTCGCTTCATCCACATTCAGCATGTACTGCGGGTTGCCGGTATTGAAAGTGGTAAATGCATACGCAATCTCAGGCCGCTTCATCAACTCGCCGATGAGTCCATAAGCGGTGCTGCCGAGTTTATCGAGAGGTCCCCCCGTCCTGTCCTGGAGTATGAATTCAAATCCACTGGTATTACCAAAGCCCTGCACGGTGGGATAGATAAAGAGAAAGATGCTGGCATCCTTGATCACGCTTAGCCGCTGGTTCAACATTCCCATTACGTCCTCGATCTTGTCCACCTTGCCGCGTTGGCCCTGGGGCTTCATGCGGATGAATCCCACCGCATAGGCCGAGCTGTTGGCATTGGCCACAATGTTGAGGCCGCTGACTGCACCGCGTCGTTCTATCGCTTCCACGCCCTGGAGCAGGGTGTCGATCCGGTTCATCACTTTCTGTGTACGGTCAAGAGAGGCTCCTGCCGGCAGGTTTACCGAATAGATAATGAAGCCCTGGTCCTCCGTTGGTATGAAACCGGTAGGTGTTCGTTTTACCAGGAACACCGTTGTGGCGGTAACAAGTAACAGCCCGAAGATGGCCACCCATTTGCGACGAATCAGGAAACGGATACTGTTGCGGTATTTATTGGTCGTGGCTGTAAAGCCGGCGTTGAATGCCTTGAAAAAACGTTTCGAAAAGGAGAGCTTCTTACCAGGCAGTGTTTCATCTGCATGATTGTTTCTGAGAAACAATGCGGTGAGCGCGGGACTGAGCGTAAGCGCATTCAGGGCCGATATCAAAATCGCAATTGCGAGCGTAAACGCAAATTGCTTATAGAATACACCTGCCGGCCCCTGCATGAACCCCACCGGAACGAACACTGCCGTCATCACAAGGGTGATAGAGACGATGGCGCCGGATATTTCATTCATGGACTCGATGGTTGCCTTGCGCGCGGATAACCGTGTCCGTTCCATCTTGGAATGCACTGCCTCCACAACCACAATGGCATCATCCACCACGATACCGATCGCGAGTACGAGAGCGAACAGCGTTAAGAGGTTGATGGTAAATCCGAAGAGCTGCATGAAAAAGAACGTACCAAAGATGGCTACGGGAACAGCTATCGCTGGTATTAGTGTAGAGCGGAAATCCTGCAGGAAGATAAACACGACGATAAAAACCAGAATGAATGCTTCCACGAGCGTATGCAGTACCTGGTCGATGGACGAATCCAGGAACTCTTTGGCGTTATACATGTTGAAATAAGCAACGCCTTTTGGAAATGTCTTTGCCGATTTCTGCATGACTTCATCCACGGCGGTCAGGATATCATTGGCATTGGATCCTGCTGTCTGGAAAACTGCTATACCAATACCAGGCTTACCGGCGATACGCGTATTAGCACTATAGTTGAATGCGCCGAACTCCACGCGGGCAACATCTTTGAGCCGGACAGAAGCGCCGGAATTATCAGCTTTCAATATGATGTTCTCATAATCTTCATTGCGGGACAATTTCCCCTTATACTTCAGGATATACTCAAAAGAGGCCGTACTGCTTTGCCCAAAACGGCCGGGAGCTGCTTCAATATTTTGTTCATTGATCGCACCGAGTACATCTGCAACGGAGAGATGGTTTGCGGTCAGCCGGTCAGGATTGAGCCAGATACGCATGGCATAATCGCGGGCTCCAAAAACCTGGGCCTGACCCACACCAGGTACACGTTGTATCTCCGGGATGATATTTATCTTGGCATAGTTCTGCAGGAACGTTTCATCATAGGTGCTGTCACTGCTATAGATCAATGGCACCATGATCATACTATTCTGTTGTTTCTGCGTTGAAATACCTGCCTGGACAACCTCCTGTGGTACCTGGCTCACTGCCTTCGATACACGATTCTGAACATTCACAGCGGCGAGGTCAGGGTCTGTGCCCAGTTTGAAAAATACGTTCAGTGTAAGCGTACCGTCGTTGCTCGAAGTAGATGTCATGTAGGTCATGTTCTCCACCCCGTTGATAGCTTCTTCCAAAGGTGTTGCAACTGCACGGGCCACAACCTCTGCATTAGCACCGGGATAGTTGGCAGTTACCTGGACCGTTGGCGGCGCGATATCCGGAAACAATGTTACCGGTAATGAATAAAGGGAGAGCAAACCAAGCAGGGTGAGGATGATCGACACGACTGTCGACAATACCGGTCGCTCTATAAAACGTTTAAGCATCTTGATGTTTTTGAAAAGTCCGGGCATGGCGCTGCCTGCACCAGGACATGATGAGTTTTTTTGACGAGGGTGGTAAGGGTCTAGATAGGGTTTTTAGTGAGCAGGCTGTCGATGTGTACGGGATCTGGTTTTATGATGGCACCGTCCTGCAGCCGCTCAAAGCCTGCATACACAACGCGGGCGCCTGCCTCTACTCCGCTGTTTACGATATAATAGTTACCAGCGCCACCAGCAATCTGCAGGGGTGTCGCGGTCACTTTATTATCGTTACCCACAAGGAACACAACCACTTTATCCTGCATCTCGAATGTTGCCTCTTTGGGTATGATGACGGCAGCGGCATTCAGGGCTGGAATTCTTATACGGCCGGAATTGCCTGAACGAAGAAGGCCATCACCATTGGGGAAGGTAGCGCGAAAACTAATGGCCCCGACTGACTCGTTGAACTGACCGGTGACCAGTTCTATTTTCCCTTTCTGGGCGAAAACAGAGTTGTCGGCTAACAGCAACTCCACCGGTGGAATGTTCTTCACTTTATCCTGCACCGTTTTGCCGGGGTACTGTTGTTCAAACTGAAGGAAATCCTTTTCACTCATGGAGAAATAGGCGTGTACATCTTTAACGGCGGAGACAACGGTAAGCGGATCTGCAGCGGACATACTCACGAGACTTCCGGCTCTGAACGGAATTCTGCCGACATATCCATCAACCGGTGCGGTGATCAGTGTGTAGCCGAGATTGATGCGTGCGGATTGAACAAGGGCCGCTGCCTGGTTGACGGTGGCACGTGCCGCATCCTGGGATGCGACGGCCGTCTTCAATTGAATACCGGACACAACGTTGTTATCAACAAGCGGCTTCAGTTTCTCTACATTGATAGAGGCATTGCTGAGCGCAGCATTGGCCGCGGCAAGTGTTGCCTGTGCGTTATTCAGTTGTTCGCGGTAAAGACGATCGTTGATTTTGAAAAGCGGTTGTCCTTTTTTTACATAAGCCCCTTCGTCCACGTAAATGCGGTCAAGGTATCCCTCAACCTGTGGACGCACTTCGATGTCATTACTTCCTTCAAGAGATGCTGAATACTCACGGAAGGTAGTAACTGGCTTTTCGGCGAGGGTCAACACCGGTAAAGAAGGAGCTTCAGGATTGGGCATGCTCTTGCCGGAACTGGAAGTGCACGCAGACTGGATAATGGCGAGTAAGACGGCCAGGACAACGGCCAGGAAAAAACGGAAGGCTGGTTTGACTAAATACATAAAATAACAGTTTTGGGTTGAACCCGGTGAGGAAAAGGCAGGAAATCGGATTAAAACAGTAAGGGTATAACAACACTATTTTTCCTAACAATGTTAACCAACAGGCCAAAAAAATTTACTCCTGCAGGTTTTTGATAAATCCGTTCACGGCATCTACCATTACGAGCTTGTTGAGCTCGTCAGAGACGTCTGAGTTCACCATCATTTTAATGGAGATCAGGCCGTGAAGTACAGACCAAAAAGTGTGGTATTTAAGACAGGCATCGTCCGCTTTTCCTGGTGACTGAACCAGAATCTCAGTGATAGGTTTCATGACCAGTTCACGGAACAGAATTTTTTCCGGGAGGACTTTGCCTACTTCACAACAGGTGATACCAAGACCGAACATCAGTTGGTAGTATTCTTTGTTTGCGAAGGCAAATTGCCAGTACGCATCGGCGATGAGGCGCAGCTGTTCTGCCGGGTCATCGGACTTCTGTTTGGCGGCCTGGAGTTTGTCAATGAGTTTGGCAAATCCCTGCTTGGCAAATTCCAGGATGATGGCGTCTTTATTGGCAAAATGATCATAGATGACGGGGACGCTGTACTCAATGGAGTCGGCAATTTTGCGGATTGAGAGTGCCTGCCAGCCCTCTTTCTTCACGTATTGCCAGGCTGTATCAAGGATCAGTGTCTTTAATTCTTCCTTATGCCTGAGTTTTCTTTCTGCGATTCCCATAACCTCGATTTACCTAACGGTGTTAGCAAAGGTAAAGGTGTTTTGAAATTTCTGCCAAATTTTTTTTCCTTCATTTCCTGACATAGAGCGAAAACGCCGTAAACGGCGGGAAGCTAACCGCTAAAATCTATAGCCTCAGCCCCAGTGTAACATAAAAATTTCGACCATCGCTTGGCCATATGCCGGGCCCCGGATAAAATGCAGGCCTTTTGGTGAAATATTTTTTGTTGAAAAGGTTGCCAATTCCGACCCGTAATGTATATGCACCACCAGATCTGTAACTGGCATTAAAATCCCAGATGCCATATCCCGGTGTCAGCCCTTTCGCGCCGTTCACGGCAGGAGTCACTGTGTTCAATGCATCGGAATATGTGGAGGATGTGTATGAATACAAAACGGTGCAACTGAAACCCCGGAACATCAGCTCCATACCGTTTCGGGTTATCCATGTCGGTACAGATTCCACCTTATTTCCCCGGATGCTTTTGTTTGCCGATCCTGTGCTGACGGTTCCGTTCAGATATTCCGCATGCATCCAGGAGGTAGATGTGAAAATGCCGGCATACAGATATTTGTTCACCGCAAATTTGTATTGGATAAACGCTTCAATGCCATTGGTACGGCTATCACCGATGTTAGTTTTATATGTATAGCCAGTCCCACTATTGTCCTGCAACACAAGAGTGCCCATGCGGTTGCGATAAAGCATGCTGAACAGGCTGACATCATACTGGAGATGTTGAAGCACATTTCCCCTGACTCCGAGTTCTGTATTATAACCAGTGGCATCCTTCAGTTCTTTGTCGATACGTTCGAAGACAGAGGCGGGCACAATATCTTTGAAGATCACGGGCCGGTAAGCTCCCGCAATTCCCCCGTAAATTAAGTTGTCTTTGGTCAGCGTGTATTGTGCGCTGAATCCAGGCAACAGAAAGTCATGCCGTATCCTGTTGGGCAGTTCATCGGCTGGATAATAATTTATCACACCGGCCAACTTCGATTTTCCACTTTCCCATCGTATGCCGGGAGATACGGTTAGCCTGGAGGTCAGCCGGATCGCATGTTCCATAAACAGTGCGATGTTGTCGGAACGGAAATGCATATCCCGGCCAAATCCGGGAGTGACCAATGTAAGGTCATAATCGTGTCCGGTGGTGCCTTTGCCGAGTTGGCGGCGGTGCAGGTCATTATTCATGTACACCGCACCTGCCGCCATCGTTACTTCCCGCCTCGCGATTCGATATCTGTGGATCACTCTTCCTTCTGCGGTCCGGCTATGAAAGGCATCGATATCGACTTGCCTGTTCCTGTAATCATTTGTACTCGCATCGATCGTGTCACCCACGGTCGCGAATGCATCCAGCAATACACTGTTTCTTCGCCCGAACAATCCCGATGCTGTGATCTTCACCTGGGTGGAAGTGGACACCTTCCAGTCAGCTGTAAACGCGGGTACATAAATATCCGGCCTGAAATAGTTCCTTGTGCGGGTGGCTTGCCGCGGATCAGCAAAGAACATGCTGTCATTTAGTGGGCCTGGTAAACGATACAGGTAAGCTGAACGGCCTAATGAAGCAGAAATGGTGAAAAAAGGCGAGAATTTATATTGCAGAAGAATGTATGCCGCGTCAGACTTTGAGCTGCTGCTCCTGCGATAGCCATCAGCATCCCGGTGATAATAATAACCATAGTACCCGAACTTCCCGGACGTACCGGAAATTCCCATGTAGACGGAAGAAAGATTGTAAGATCCTCCTGTGATGGATGCCTCCGCGCCGAACACCCTGGTCGTATCGGGCTTGCGCGTAACGTAGTTGATCATTCCACCAAACTGTGCACCGTACTGCAGGGCCCCGGCACCCCGCACGAGTTCGATCTTATCGAATGATTCCATTGGGGGGCTGTAGTGGCTGGCGGGATAGCCATACATATCAGAGTTGATGATCACGCCATTCTGACGGCTATTGAGTTCCCAGCTACGATGCGGGTCAAGCCCGCGTGTGGAGATGTTGAGCTGATTGCCGCTTCCGTCCATGTCATAAATGAACATTCCGGGCACTTTTGCAAAAAGTTGGCGGCCAGTTTTAATTGCAATGTTCGCGTTAGTACCAGCGAGCAGTATTTGCTCATTTTTCTTGCCCGTATGCAGGTAGCTCTCGTCAACCTCGGGCAGGCGTGTAATGTCTTTTCGCAACCATGAGCGAATGATCACATCCTTCAGTTCACGTGTATCGATGGTATCCGGTTGTTGGCCGATTGCAGCGAGGCTGGAGAAGGCGATCAGGAGAGCAGTTGTTTTTTTCATGGCAGGTGCAAGGTAAGGTCTGCAGCGAGCCACAACTTACCGAAAAACGGTGATTTGGGTCACCATTTTCGGGACCTGCCTTTATGCGATAAAGTTGTCAACCTTTTAAAGGTTGACAACTTCCCAAAATCGCGTGTTTAGGACGGCCGCTGACGAGGAGAAAGCCAGTCCCCCGCAACATAAAATCATAAACCTGCCGGCTTTTAACGGTAAACTGGCTGCTTACTGCGGCGGTCAATTTCCAGTCGCTTGCCATAGGTTGTCTGAATGGATTGTTTGCGAACAGCTTCAACTTTTTTCTCCAGATCACGAATCTGGGATTCCTGTCTTTCAATTGTCTGCTCCAATTTGCGAACATACTGTTGTGTAGGAGCCTGCGCCTGTACAGCGGCAGCCACCAGAAGCGCGATAGGTAGAATGAATAGTTTTTTCATAACGCAAGTATTAAATGATGACTCTAATTTATCATAAGGTATGCCACTTCAGCATCTCAAAGCTAGTAATGACGGGGCTTACAGCCGATCTACAGTTTAGAAATTAATCTAATTCTAATCTTCCGACCTTACCACAAACTTATATCGCAGTTTGGCAGAAAAAAATCAGCATTTTCGCTTATCCATCGCCATTAATTCCCACTCCTGTAAAACATTTTTTATCCTCGCTGGTTTACTCCTGAACCCATTTTTCTTAAAAAAAAAAGAGCCCGTCACGATTTTGGCGCAGCATGAATAGCGACGGGTGGAAGAACCGGGGTGTAGCAGGGACAAAAAAAATAGCCCTCGCGGGCTATTTCCATGTTATCTATGGAATCGATTTAATACCTGTTCCTGTTATAACTTCCACCGTTGTTGAAGTTGCCGCGGGCGGGTCTGTCTTCACGGGGTTTTGCTTCCATTACCTTGATAGCGCGGTTCTCAACGGTTGCACCATCGAGCTCAGCAATCGCTTTTTTTGAAGCTTCATCATCAGACATTTCAACGAAGCCAAAACCACGGGATTGTCTCGTTTCTTTGTCAAGAATAACTTTAGCTGAGGTAACTTCTCCATATGGAGCAAAGAATTCTCTTAAGTCTTCATCTTTTACGTTGAAGCTCAAATTTGAAACATAAATGTTCATAACTGAAAAATAATTAAATAAAAAAAAGAGAAAGCAAACAATAATACTATAACTAAGATGCAGACGAATTAGCAGAATTAATTACCGAATACCGATGCGAAGCTCATTTAACCATGTAAAGATACAGCTAAAACAGCCACCAGCCGGATTTATCTTTCACTATCTCGCGCCAATGCCCTATTTCCGCCTGTTTACCGGATATTACCCTGAAGGCCAGAATACTATCCATGACCGTCTGCCAGTCATTCAACTGCAAATAACATCATTCCGTCGGCAGTTTCGGTCAATCCAACGTTTTCCCGCCTGAGAAAAACAGCAGGCTGATATTTTCGCCGTTTAATTCTACTATGCATCTGAAATCATATTTTACCCTGCCGCTATTGCTTCTGGCACCTTTTTTAAATGCACAGGTTGCTGATAAATCACAGAAAATCGACCCCGAGCAGGACTGGAGCGGCACGGCCACCTATATTTCGCGGAGCGGATCGAAATCCTCATCGCGTTCCAAATTTCTCACCATGGAATCCCGCAGCTCGCATGTGTATAGAATGGATGCGAGCATTTCACGCGGTACCGGTACCGGGTCGAGCAGTTCTGTAGTAGATGAATACTCCAAATACACCGAAACGATGGGTGGACGAACTTCCGTCACCGTTACCGAAGTAGATGGTACCGCTACAGGCAGTATGGCTACAGAGATTATCGTTGAAATGGTCGGGGATGACCAGTACTCCTTCTTCATCCCGATCCCACACTGTAAAGGAAAAAAGACAAAACGCATCAATGGGGTGGCAACTGTCTCAGAAATGGGTGAAGACGAGGCCATGATCCAGGTAGAATTTCAACCATTGGGCAAAAATCCAAACGTCATTTCAGGGGAGATCAGGGATAGCGTGAAAAGGGATAATGGGGATTATTCAGAAACTATCCTGAGATGGAGTTTTGTCCGCGGACCATTGGACGTTGAACTGATCGTGTCACCGGAAAATTACATGAAGTGGTTACCTGTCCCCGGTAAAGATGAAAAGTCACCCGGTGCAAAAATGAATATCGGACTGAAACTCCAGGGCAAGGGCGGCAAAGAGCCAAGGTTGAAAGCAAAATCGTTTGAACTGAGATTGGTCAACACTTCGAAAGAGCCTGGTGTTGCCATCAACTATCCGGTGACCGTTGCAGGGAATCAACCACCAGACATTCAATTTTTATCTCCCAGTGCTACAAGTAATGGCCAGGAACTGATACTCCCCGGCGGAAATGGCCTTTCAGCAAGTGCGCAACTTGCTGCCTTCGATGGGGGCGGTCACACTACTTTACAGGTAGAAGCTATATTGGAAGGCGGAATCAGGATACAGGGCAAACTTGAATCACCCACGGGTGTAACAGATATTCTCATTCCAAAACGAAAAGTCGGCGCCAGGATCGCGGATGCATGGTTGGAAAGCAATGGTAACCCGGCCGAACAGAGCGACGAGGATAAATCGCCCGGTAACAATAACCATGGTGATGGCTTGACGGCCTATGAAGAATACCGTGGTGTGTTTTCCGAAGGAAAATATCTGCGCCTGAGCCCGGATAAAAAAGAACTCGGGGTGCAGGTGAAGAAAGAATCAGTCAACGATTTCAAGGGCGGACTCGGGCTGTTCACTACAGCATCCGGGGTAAAGACGATCTTACTGCATGAAGATGAACTGGGTGATGCGCGGGTGTGGAACAACAACCGGCAATCTGCGACGCTTGGAGAGCAGCATGCATTGCGACTTGAAGATACCCGGCTTGCAGATGGTGTTGTCGGTCGAAATGAACCCGAATCGGAGAATGGGAAAACGCCGAAAGAATCGCAGCGTACTGTGATCGATCTGCAACAGATAAAAAAATATTATGCAGAACAGGCAGCGGCTGTAACCGCAGGCAAAGGCAAGATGCCTTACACCCTGGCAGATGAGATCGATAACACGGTAGCCCATGAACTGGCGCATGGCGTGAACGTAACTCATCATGGACCTAACTCCGCTGTGATACCGAGAACGGCCATACGTAACAATCGGCCACCATTTGCCCTTTATGCCTCGGATGGTTCGCCCAAAGAAATACCCGAAGCGGGACTGCCGATGAAACTGGTTGGTGATAACAAAGGCAATGAATCGAGCGGGGATCTTGGTTGTATCATTGCTTATACGGCAAGGTATCAATGGTATTTCGAGCAGGCCTCCGATAGAACATTGGTGTACCGCGCGGTGCCTTTGCTGCCGCAGGGAAAACATTTCTGTACATCAGGCAAGGGTACAGGAATAAATGCAAAAGGGTTTTTTGGCGATTCGCGGAAAGGGAATTGCCTGGGCCAGATCAGGGTCAAGGATCGATGACGGGGATTTCAACAGATGAAGACGGGGTTTCCTACAGGCGGGAGCCGTACAAACCGCGCAAAATCGAAAGTTGTCAACCTTTAGAAGGTTGTCAACCTTTTTCACGCCGCGAACAGCGAAAGCATCTCCCGCACCCGACATTCATCATCATATCTGTCCAGTAATTCAAACAGCCGGAAAAGCGGGCCTTTTGACAAAACGATGTCCATCCCGCGACAACCAGCAGACAGCACCAGTGGTTCATCAGTGTTCGCCTCTGCAAAAACTTTGAGCCTTGTCACTTCCCTGTACAATGCCATGACGCTCGCCTGGTTAAGGCTTATTGTGATCGAATCAATCCTGACATGCACCGACCTGCAACGTTCGCATTGTACCAGGCAACATGCCTCATCAACTTCCATCATCAATTTGAAATGACACATACCAATTGTTTATAAGGTTGATTTAACTCCCAACTCGGTGTACTTCATCGGGGCCCGGGAGCCAGCCTTCTTTTTACGACGGCCCCGCCAGATCAGAAATCCTGTAACTGGCAGACTGGCTGCAATCAGGCTCGCAAAAAATGCCAGCAACTTCCCTGGTAAACCAAGCACGGCACCAACATGAATGTCATAGTTCATTCGTACGAGTTTATCGGCAAGCGATGCATCAGCGAAACTTCCGGCATAACTTCCAGGCGCTTCCAGCTCTTTGCCGGTAAACTGATCGTAGTGATAAAAATCACTGTTATAGTAAGTACCGGGGCGATGATTTACCACCACTTCGATCGGATCTGATTTCAACGCACCAAAATAAACTCCCATGCTTTCATTCGGCCTGACATCGTCTTTATGCTGCGCCCATAAATGATCTGCCATGCGAATAGAGACCGGGTTGGCCGTGCTGTCGGACAAAGGATGTTGATGCTCGATCATCGTTTCACCACCACTGGTAGCCCAATAAAATGATTTCGCAAACCATTCAAAACCGAATACAAGTCCGGTGATGGCAATGAAAATACCGATCCATGACATGTAGAAACCAAGCACGTTATGGAGGTCATAGTTCTTTCGGCGCCATCTTACGTTCCATTTTATAGTAAACCGTTGCTTGCGGGCGGCCTTGTTTCGCGGCCACCAAAGTATGATGCCACTGATGAGCATGATAAGAAAAACCAGTGTTGCAGAAGCGAGTATTGGCTGCCCTATATGATGCGGCAACCATAAATAGAAATGACCGTCCAATACTATTCGAAAGAAGTCCTCATTCATATTCACATACTTCAGCACCTCTCCTGAATATGGATTGATGAACACCCGTTCATATCTTTCCTCATCATAGTACATGGCAATCGCTGCTTTTCCCGCACCGGGATATTCTACGCCCAGTGTTTTGCCAAACACCAGGTGATTATCGGCCACAGCTTTCAACTCGAGCGGAGTTTTCACCGGACGTTGCTCCTCTTTCACATATTGATACGGCTCCGTCCAACTACGAATCTCCGCTTCGAATGCAAGGATGCAACCCGTTATGCCCAGAAAAACAATGAACAAACCTGAGATCAGACCAAGCACGAGGTGAATCTTCCCTACGATCTTTTTAACCACCATTGATAGTTTAAAATTTATAGCCAATGGTTAAGCGGGCATTCGTTCCGGGTTCAGCCTGCCAATAATAGTAGGTTGCATAGGGTGCACCGGAGTAGAGGTATTTGTTCAGAATATTGTTCACCACCACATTCACCTGGAATTGATCCTTCTGATAGGATACACCTCCATCAAGTCTGAAATAATCAGGTAGGCTGTTTTGTGAACCATCAAACACAAACCAGGGCGATCTTTTCACATGGTATTGATAGCCGAGCGAGACCCCGAGTCCTGCTACGGGTCCGCGGTCGATGCGGTAGTTGAGCCATGTATTATGAATGTGCCGGCTTGAGCCTGCTACCTGCACACCGATGTTTTCCTGTTTGCTGTCCTTGGTTGTTTTGGCTTCAGTGAATGCATAATTTACCAGCACATCGAGGCCCCTGATCACCTGCCCCTTCACATCCACTTCCACACCACGTGTTTGTTGTTCACCTGACTGCCGGTTGTAAAACCCGCCGGCCGGATTTGGATGATCAAGATCAGCGGTCAGCACATTCTTTCTCGTGATCTGGTAAGCTGTTGCGGAGGCATTCCATTTACCATCAAACCAGTCCTTCTTGATTCCCGCTTCTATGTTTTGTCCTGATATCGGATCAAAGCTTTTTCCCTGCCAGTCGGAACCATAGTTTTCGAGGAAGGATTCATCACGAAGTACATACACTGCCATGTTACGGTTGATCGAATAGCTTAACCCGATCCGCGGGGTGACCTTTGATTTTTTATAATCGCCGCTGTATACATCGCCGGTTGACAAACTGGTGTAGCGGCCGGCAATAGTGACACGCAGGCGATCATCCAGGAATGCTAGCTCATCCTGGAGATAGATTCCGGAATACTCGTTGTAATAGCGAACTCCGCGTTCACGGATTGATTTGCTCCGATCAAACACCGGCGCTGTTGCCTGCCCATAGACTGGCTTATAAATATTGAATACCGGGCCGCCAAGCGGGGCTCCCTGGTTCCAATCATGATAATAATCTTTTGCGCTCATGTCTACACCCGCGAGCAGTTTATGACCTACAACACCGGTATGGAAATTGCCGGTGACGTAAACCTGGCCGATGCTGGTTTTACCAAGCACATCCCAAATGGAAATGCCGCGTTGCATGAGGCTGTCATTCGCTGCATCGAAACCCCAGGGCCAAAGAGAAGCGCCGGTTTGCTTATAATTGAAATAAGCAAGCTGCCCGGTCACTTTCCATCCGGGGGTAAACTGGTGCTCCACGATACCAAGGATACTGTTGTCATCCATGGTAACGGGTGCAAGGTTACTTTCTGATGTAGTGAAATTGCGGGGAAGATCCGCATAGCCGCGGTTGGAGAAAACGTAGTTGGAACCGATCACGTTTGTTTCAGCATATTGTCGTGTATACTCCAGCGTGATCGAGGTTTTATCATCGGGACGAAATTTCAACACCGGTGCAAGTGAATAGCGATTGTTGAAATCGAACTGGCGGTGAGAGCCTTTTAGCTGACCCATGACATTAACCCGATAAAGGAACTTGCCATTGTCGGTAACCTTGCCGTCAACGTCCAGGGCTGCACGATAGAGATTGAAACCACCAACGGAGAGATTCGCTTCGCCTTTGAAGCGACCGCTTGGCTTTTTTGTAACAACATTGTAAAAACCGCTGGGGTCGCCATTGGCCATCATGAAGCCGGCTGGACCTTTAACAAACTCTACCCGCTCAACCATGCTCATATCCTCGGTAAGCGGCCCCCATGAGGTGGATACGTTCATACCATTTCGAAAAGCAGCAACATTGCTGCCACGCATGGTGATGCGTGCATAGTTGTCCCAATGCTCGATCCTGGTAGCGCCGCTCACATTGCGTGTGACACCTTCGAGCATATCGAAGATCTGCTGATCCGCAATGAGCCGGGAGGTTACTACCTGCACATTCTGCGGGAGTTCCATGATGGGGCGCTGAAGGCGGAGGGAGGAGGAAAGGCGATTGGTCTTAAAACTGCTTTTATTCGCGGTAACTACTACTTCATTGAGTTGAAGCGCTGACAGATCCAGTGTGACGGAAAAATCAGTGGTCGCCCCCGCAGCGACAGTAATATTTTTTTCGATATCTGCGTGGCCCACAAGGCTGAGGCTGATTGTATAATTTCCGGGGGGAACCTCGGTGATAAGGAAATAGCCTTTATTATCGGCGATGGCCAGTTTGGCGGTGTTACGGAGGAGGATGGTGACACCTTCAGCAGGCCGGCTGTCCGCGGTGATGATCACTCCTGAGATTCGGCCATAGTTGCCCTGGCTACGGGCAGAAAATGTGAGCAAGGTGATAAAAACGAGAAACAGGGTAGTCAAACTGATCGAACGCATGGTAACGGGTAGTAATATTGTAGATGAAATTCTTTAAAACGGAGGCGAAGCTAAAACGGCAGTCGTTGTTGAGCATACCGGATGCGGAATTTCCATTTTCGATAGCGGTAATAAATCGCCCGATAGCGGGCTTAAATGGAAATATTTACGTGGAGATGACATGAAAATTGGTGGGATTATCCTTTGGGTCCGATCCGGAGGGGGGAAGTTGTCAACCTTTAAAAGGTTGACAACCTTGTCGGAAGGCAGGGGCTCCGTCCCGACAGCCCGCCCCGCCTAGAAACACCCTTTCTTTCGGGTGTATTTCTCGCTGTTCTAAATATCAACCCATAAAATCATGGTTTTCCATGATAGCACCGCTCGCAGACCAGGGTATTTTTATCCTTTAAACTTCAGCTCATGAAAAGAATACTCGCCATCTTCAGCGCCCTGCTCATCAGCGCCGGCATCAGGGCCCAAAACAGCAATGCACAAAAAGAGACGGCTAAACCACCAATCAACACCAACACGCCAGTGAAAGAGGCAAGCAGCCCGGACATCAAAAAAGTGGTTGGTAAGAACAGTGCCCCAGCGGTGACTTACAAAGATGCAACCATCAAACGCCCTGACATTAAGAAGGCCGACATCAAACGGGCAGATATCAAAAAAGCTCCTGTTGCCGAGTATAAACAATCCCCGGTAAAACCATAATACACTCCTTGCAACAGCATGAAAGCGATCCTCTCCTTTTTCCCGGGCAGACGAATCTTCCAGCCCGCGAATATTGAAGTGAAGAGTAGCCCCCTGCATGGCCTGGGCGTCTTTGCCCGAAAAAGAATCGGGAAAGGAATGCTCATTGAAAAGGCACCGGTGGTGTTTTTACCAGAGGAAGCGAGGCAGACTTTGCAGCACACTAAACTGTTCAATTATTATTTTCTGTTGAAAAATGCGGCCCGCCCGGCTGCCTTTGGTTTTGGTTTCGCTTCCTTCTACAATCATTCCGGGGAGGCCAATGCATTTTATAAATTTTCAGCGAAAAGAAATACGCTAAACATCTATGCCTTCAGGACAATACATGCTGGTGGTGAAATAACAATCAATTACAACGGGCATCCCCGGGATAAGAGCCCCGTTTATTTTCCTGAGTCAACCGCGCATGAATGACCCGGCAATTATACCTCAGAGATCTGCCGGGCAAAGGACGGGCTGTATTTTGCAATCGTAACATCGAAGCAGGCGAAACGATCGAAGTGTGCCCGGTTATCGTTGTGCCTGCTGAAGATTTCGACCTCCTGAACACCACACCCTTATCCAACTATTGCTTTTATTTCAACAAGGATGAAAATACCATCTCCCTGGCAATGGGCTTCGGTTCCATGTACAATCATCACCGGTATCCCAATGCAGTGTATATCCTCGACCGGGAGGAAAAGCAGATGATATTCACGGCCTATCAGGATATCCCAGCCAATTCGGAGATCTGCATCAACTATGGGGGTGTATATGGAGAAGACTACAGCAAATGGTTTACCGACAGGGGGATTACTCTGATCCCGTAAGCCATCACTAATATCGCGGGTAGTCTGGTGCCAACTGCCTTGTTTGATCTTTCCGGACCTCCCCTCGATAGTAGTCCTTTGTTTTATCCTATATTAAGTTCATTTCCTTCGGTAATAATCTGCCAGCGCCCTCGCGATCCGGGTGGGATTCGCTTCGTCCGTGTTGGTCATAATAATGATTGACAAACCATCTTTCATATAACGCAGATATACTGATCGGAATCCAATATTAGCGCCATCATGCAAGACAATTTTCTCATTGCCATTTTCTTCCAGTAGCCACCCAAAAGCGTAATAGGTTTTGATCTCTCCTCTTTCTCCCACCTTTATCACCGGTTTCCACAACAATTCCCAATTTTCCTTTTTGAGGATGATCTTTTTCTCCCGGAGAACTTTATCCCACAGGATCATATCGTTGCTGGTAGAAAGAAAACCACCGCTTGGCCGGACGGCGTACATCGCATCTGCATTCACCAATACACCCTTGCGGTGCATGTAGCCGCTTGCACGGTTTGGAATGATGGGGTAAAAATCCGTCATGCCCGTATTTTTCATTCCTGCGGGAAGAAATAATTTTTCGCGGATGTAATCCTGCCAGGGCATCCCGCTTCGTTGTGCTATAATTTCGGCAAGCATGAAGTAGGCAAGATTGCAGTACTGGTATCTTTCACCCGGTTGAAAATCGAGGGGAAGGCTGTAGGCCGAACGAATGATGACGATGTCAGGTTGAATAATGTGATTGGCATAGGCAGGACCTTCGCGCTTGAGACCGGATGTATGGGACATCAGGTGCTTCACCTGTATCGGCCGCCAGCTCGCCGGAGCATCGGGAAAGAATTTATGAACGGAATCTTCGATGCTGAGCTTTCCTTCCTCCATAAGCTTGAGGATAGCAGTCGAAAAAAACTGCTTGCTGACCGAACCCAACCTGATAACAGTTTGTGCATTAATCGGCACACTGTGTTCGACATTGGCGAGTCCATACCCTTTGTTGACGATGGGTTTCCCATTAAGAACAACCGCGAGTGACATACCGGTGATCTTTTGCTCAGCGATCATTTTGTTAACGATGATGTCGGTGCTATCGACCTGGGCCCCGGCAATAGTGGTAATGCAGAGTAATAGTAGTAGAATTAGTCTGGGTTGCATGGGTTGAGGTTTTAAACTACATGGTTAATCATGTGGGTACTGCAGAATTTTCGAGTACATCAACTTCATCTAAAAAACATATGGATGATCAGGTATGTGTAAATATCGGCGCTTTTTTATACTTCAATCAAGCGGTAACTCGTGCTTCTTCCGCCGGCCGGCCCTTTAATCAGAATTTCTTTTTCCACCAATTCGTTGATATCCCGCACGGCGGTATCAGCCGATACTCCCGTTAGTTTCCCCCAATTGGAAGAGTTGATCTTTCCCGGGTAACCGTCCAGCATCTTTCCCAGCATTAGAAGCTGGCGGTCGTTAAATTTCTTTCCTGCATGCGTTTTCCAAAACGCGGCTTTTTGAAGAACGCTTGCCAGGGTTTCAGAAGTAGCGTGTATCGAGCGATCAATGCACTCAAGGAACCATTCCAGCCAGCCCGTGATATCCAGTTTACCTTTTTGCGTTTCTTCCAGCCGGTCATAATACCTGTTTTTTTCTTTTCTTATCTGAGCAGACATCGAATAAAAGCGCTGTGCGCTGTTATCCGCGCGGGCGAGTTGCAGGTCGGAGATTGCACGGGCGATACGGCCGTTGCCGTCTTCAAAAGGGTGTATCGTTACAAACCACAGATGAGCTATCGCAGCCTTCAGCAAAGAGTCTTCCACCATTTCATCATTGAACCATTTTAAGAAGGCGAACATTTCGTCGGGAACAAGTGCGGAGTCGGGCGCCTGGAAATGCACTTTTTCTCTGCCCATCATCCCTGAAATCACCTGCATAGGATCGTTGACGGTGTTTTTTCTCCAGTCACCCACGATTATCTTTTGTATACCGCTCCTCCCGGTTGGGAACAGCGCCGCCTGCCATCCAAACAGCCGCTCTTCGGTCAATGGTTCACTGAACCTTTGGGTGGCGTCGATCATCATTTCCACTACACCTTCCACACTGCGGTCGGCCGGGACAAGCCCCGCTATGTCCATACCGAGTCGGCGGGCGATCGAGGAACGAACCTGGTCGGGGTCCAGCACCTCTCCTTCTATCTCAGAAGATTTTACCACGTCCTGGGTGAGCGTTTGCAGGGTCGCTTCCTTCTGAAGGGAAAACCCCATGCCTTCCATTTTACCCAGTAGACGGATCTGGCTCTCCCGTGACCTCGCGAGCACAGGAGCTATCCGCTCCCGGTCCCAATGGAAACGGGGCCAATCCGTTAATTGATGAATATAGGTAGATGCAGACCGCATGCGGCGAATATAGGCATTATTCGCCGCATTTTCGGTTATTCGCCGCATTATTTGCGGTGAATACGGGTATTATTCGGCGCAAAGCTGATTATTCGGAAAAAAGTAGGTTTTGATGATAGTGTTGCAAGGATTTTAGCAAGCATTTTAATACTGTTACTTTTGTGCGACTTGGCACCCAGCTTTGAATCACTCCATTATCCAGGTCTCTGAGTGATGATTATTTTAGGCAAATAATGCATCCATAGTGACCGAGTTCTGGATTAGTCTTTTCGCATATTCATTGTCCTTAATGCCAAAAGTGGTAACAACGGTCAGGAAGATGGATTTCTTAGTTTTAGTCCGACTTTTAAATACATCTCTTTTGTTTTCCAGATCTCCTGCGTATGCTTTGTCGATCAGGAAATCTGATTCTGAATATTTCATTTCGCATAGATTAATGACAAAATCCTTTCTGTCCAGTAAGAGATCGATCTGTGCTCCTTTGCCTTTCTTTGGCAGGTATCGCCAAGCTGATTCTTCTGTATATACATTCGATATGCCAAGCTCCTTTTTGATTTGAGGAATATGCTTTAAGCAAACCCTTTCAAATGCTACCCCACTCCAGCTTTTCCAGGATTGCCCTGTAGAAAAACTTTGCCATATTCCATCACCAGAAGATTTGTTCTTCTCCATGAACTTTAAATAGAAGTGGGTAAACTCATCAGCTAATTTGTAAATAGTATCCTTTGATTTTTTATCATAGGGTTGCCAATCCATCACAAACCCCGATTCGATCAACTCTTCTAAAAGCCCCGTTATCGTTCCTCCTGAAGTCAGGCCTGCTTTATCAATAATCTCTGTACGGGTAAGTCCTGCATTATTGCTTGCCAAAACTTTAACCACCGCCAGATGGCGGGCAGCATCATCAAATAGTGAGTGATAAAGGTTACTGAATTCATCGGCCAGCAACCCGTCTTTTGTAAAACAAACTCTATCTATGGTCTGTGTTGAACTTTCTCCTTTTTTAACTTCCTTCAGGTAGTGCGGAACACCTCCCATGATCATATAAAGCTGTAGTATCTGGTAGCGATCCATGTTGACGTTCCGTGCATGCAAAAATTCCTCTGTCTCTTTCAAGTTGAAAGGAAGTAATCTTATTTTCCTGGTTATGCGGTTATGCAGTCCACCTTTGTTATTGACAATATTCTGTATCATCCAGGAGGCAGCGGAACCACAGATAACTACCACCAGGTTACTTTGCTTATTCCCCCAGCTATTCCACCAATGATCGAATGCCGGTAAGAATCCTGATTTATGTGTACTGAGCCAGGGAAATTCATCCAAAAAAGCTACGCTTCTTCCCGCCGCAAGTTTAGGAGTAAGGTAATGGCTGAGCTGGTCAAATGCATCCGCCCAATTCTCTGGAGTCTGGTATATTTTATTGTTGCCAATTGCAAGTCCAAGTGCTTTATTAAAGTTCTCCAGTTGGGCAGCAAGTTTAGCGTCCCTGGTCCCTACAAATTCAAAGGCAAGAGATTTTCCTAAATACTGTCGTATCAAAAATGTTTTACCAACCCGGCGGCGGCCAAGAGTGCAATGAGTTCAGGAGTGCCTGAATCCATTGCTTCCCGGAGCAGTTTCTTTTCATTAATTCTTCCTATTAACTTCTCCATGGGGTGGTTTATTTACGGCCAAAACGCTGATACTTTATATAGATTTGGCTGCCGATAAATAAATTATTACCAGCCAAAACTCTATAAACTCATGTCTTTTTAAGTACCGTACCGGAGGATTCAACCTGTTCAATTACATTTCTTGCTTTCTCTGATTGGTTGCGCCCGATATTGTGCATAGAGATACGGCTCCCATCCTTCCGGATAGTGGTGCTTACAATATGTATATGGGGATGCCCAGCATCGTGGTGCTGGTAAACCAAACCGCTGTCCTTTACGATACGCTCGAACTGCCCGGCGCTGTCCAGGAAATCCTGGAGCAATTGCAGCTTAAGCGTTTGTTCTGGTACAATGGAACGTCGTAATAAATTGGAGAATAGAGACGATACCAATTTTCTGTCCGCAGGTTTCGGGTCAGCATGATATAGCACTGATGATCGAGGTAGGGCCGCTCGTTAAAAAAACGTTCCGAACTCCGGGACAAATAACTTACCCCGATCGCTGAAAAATCAGCGGCCACTTTTGATTCAACGAACCAATCCTCTTTGTGAAAAACCGAACCGGCGGCAATATCCTCACGGTACGAATGAGCCACTGATGCAGTGATTCATATTCCGAGTCGCTTAATGTAAAGAACTCGGGCAAATGCACTTCGTACACAATTGTAACATCACCCTGTTTGGAGAGAATGCAATCGTACTCAACGACGAAAAGAGGTAATATTTCCTGCAGGTTCCGTTCGCTCACTTTGTACCGGTTAGGGTGCAAATATGGGAGCGGGCGAAGGCGACGGCGTTATGAAAAGGGATTGAAGAGTTGTGAAAGGAAATCATGATCCACTTCCCGGATAAAAACTGTCTTTTAATTTCGTGTAGAGGGCCTGATGTTTTTCAGGATTATTTTCCTTTAGTTTTTGAAGGTTTTCCAGTTTCCATGCAATACCCGGAAACTTTTCAAAATTATACACCGTCCAATCCGGTTTCAGGTCTTTCAGGCTCAGTATAAATTTCTTATCCTCATCTGTCAGGTTTTCATGAATTAC
This sequence comes from Bacteroidota bacterium, assembly GCA_023430465.1. Classification (GTDB taxonomy): domain Bacteria; phylum Bacteroidota; class Bacteroidia; order Chitinophagales; family Chitinophagaceae; genus JAEZAM01. The sequence goes on from JAEZAM010000107.1 coordinate 25,291, forward strand.
TTTTAGTAGTTCGATTCTTGTGGCTTCGTAATGTTCATAGGTGAAGTCTTCCATCGACATGCCCGAAAACTGTGTTTCCATTGCCTGCTTATGGTCCTGCCAGTTCGGATGCAGGACTTCGTTGATCGGCCTTGAATGACCCAACAAATAAAATAGAAAGCCTTCCTTTATATCCTTAGTAAATCCCTCGCTATTCAACAAATATCTTACATCAAAGAGATCTCGCGGATGCTGCCGGTCAAGCGCCGCACAAATCTTGCTCCCGAATATCTGGCCCGGTGGTAAAAGATTCATGGATACGGACACATCAAATTCTTCTTGGACCCTTTGACAAACTTCCCTGTTTACAACCGGATGAAGGCTTCCCCTTCCTGTCAAATTAACTTCCACCTTAATGACAGCGCCTTTCTCACTTACGTATAATTTGGAGCTTTTTTCCTCGTACCTGATACCGACACCAGGAGCCACCTTTTTGATATTGGCCATGATCCTTTGCAGGGCCTCATCGATATGCGCTTTCGAAGTATCATAGTCTTCCAGAACCAGATAAGTCAGATCAATATCAACCGATAACCTCGGCATATCCCGAAGAAAAAGATTGATGGCTGTACCACCATGCAATGCAAAACAATCCTCCTTTGCTACCTCCGGTATTACTTTTAACAGGAGTTGAACCTGTCTTTTATACTCTTCTTTGATCATTTTCTTCCAGTTCTTTTGATACTGTTATTGAATAGGTGGGGTTATACACCCCTTTTTTTACAATACTTCTTTTCCCCTTTCCCAAATCGACCTTGTCAACTTCCAGCTTTCTGAACCATACATGATCTACCTTTTGCGCCAGGTACAGGAACAGGCGTTTCACTTTTACTGATTCACAGTTTTCCAATAATTGCTGAACGACTGCAGCCCGCAAATTGTTGAGTCCTTCCATCAGGTGAAAGCATTCTACCAGGTCCTGTTTCAGGGGAACCAGGTACAAGCATTCCAGCATGGCCCGCGCGGGACCTGATATTTTCATCACAAAGTTCTTAAATTCCTTTTCTACCAGCCCGGCTTCCGGCGGCAGGAAAGAGGTTTTGTAATAATTCACCTGAACGCCCCACTTGTATTTCTTAAACCATGACGGCAGGGCTTCTGTCCTTCCGCCGAAGACGGTTACGTGCTCCTGCGAGAGTTCCAGGTAATGAGATAACCCGTGTAGGGATAAGGCTGTTTTGCCGCCGATATGCACTGTCATATTGGATTGTTTCTGCAAAGCGTACAGGCCGCCCTCGTAGTTCACCTGGTCGCCAGCCCGTTTCATCGCACCGGATCCCATGCTCTCAAACCAATTGCTTTTACGGTAGCGTTTTTGCAATTCTAGGCTGTACCCCTGCTCCTTTAACCAAAAAGACTGAAGCACTACTCCAGCAGGCTGGGATGTCAATAGCTGGTTTAATTTGGATGCATTATCGGTACTCATAGTACCAAATTACCACTTTTTTTAAACTAAGCCAACTCCATAGTTTAATTTTATCAAAATAAGGATACTCAAAGTACCTTATTAGCAACATTTTTAAACAATCGTACCTGGGAACAAAGCTGTGTTTCGAGACATAAACTAGCGTGCAAGGCCGGTAAAAGTCTTCCGTGACCAGGACTTGATCACGGGCCGGATGGAGCGCTTGGCGAGGGTTTTCATCATGCCATGTTCCCGTATTTACGGGATAGCTATGAAGAACGGCTTCATAAAGCACTGGGATATTTATCACCGATAAACTATTCGGCACTGAGGCCGGAGCTTTATCCACAAATGGTGAACGGAAATGATTTGCAAATTGAAGAGAACCGTTTAGTGGATAAAGCGGACGAAGAAGAAAAACTGATCGAACTAAAGTTCTAACTGACCGGAAAAAGGGTACGCCTACATAGTTAAAGTTGGAGATCGAGTCACTTCCCAATACAGAACTTACTGAATATATAATCCAACTGATCCTCGTTCGTGATCGTTCCTGTGATCTCGCCGAGGTAATGCAAACTCCTCCTAATATCCAGCGCCAGCAGATCGCCCGGCAATCCATTGTCCAGTCCGGCGCGGATATCCGCCAGCGATTTTCCGGCCTCCTGCAGCGCGTGATAATGCCGCGCATTGGTTACTATCGTATTCTCCGTCTGCACCGTTCCCTGCAATACGATGTCCGTCATCTTCTGTTTCAGTACCGGTAAATGCAGGCCCGTCTTTGCACCGATAAACACCAACTGATCCATCCCCGCAAATTTTGCCTTCGCCTCCTGCTCCCCCATCGCATCCACCTTGTTCACCACCAGCAGATACTTCAATCCCATCGCCTCCAGCTCCCTCTTCTTTTCCATCAATCCTTCCACCGTGTCCATCGCATCATAGAGATACACCACGATATCCGCCTGCTTCATCTTTTCCCTGCTGCGTTCCATACCCGCATGCTCGATCACATCCTGCGTATGCTCACGTATCCCTGCTGTATCGATCAACCTGAATAATATGCCATCGATGTTCAACACCTCCTCGATCGTATCGCGGGTAGTGCCTGGTATATCGCTCACGATCGCGCGATTCTCATTCAACAACGCATTCAACAATGTCGACTTCCCGGCATTCGGCCGGCCTACAATCGCCACACTGACACCGTTCCGGATCACATTACCCAAACGGAATGAATGGATCAACCGGTCTGTTGCCGATTGCAACTGACCTATCAATGTGTAAAATGCCGCGCGGTCAGCAAATGCCACATCCTCCTGTGCGAAGTCGAGTTCCAACTCGATCAATGCCGAGAACCTTATCAGTTCCTCTCTCAGATTCCGGAGCTCTTCGGAAAATCCACCACGCATGGTATGCATCGCCGCCTTCTGTGAGGCGGCTGTATTGCTCGCTATCAGGTCTGCTACCGATTCCGCCTGCGTGAGATCCAGCTTTCCATTCAGAAAAGCACGCTGTGTGAATTCCCCCGCTTTCGCAAGCCGGGCTCCCAACTGGATACAGGCATCGATCACCTGTTGTTGGATATACGGCGAGCCGTGGCAACTGATCTCGATCACATCCTCACCCGTGTAGGATCTTGGTCCGCGATAAAGGGAAATAACCACTTCGTCCAGTTGCCGGCCGGCATAGACCAGCAACCCCACGTGCAGTGTATGCGATGGAAGTGTGGTGACATCTTTTGAAGGAAAGAGCTCATTGACGATGTCAAAGCTCATTGGTCCGCTGAGGCGTATCACACCGATAGCGCCAATGCCCGCAGGCGTAGCCAGTGCTACGATGGTTTGATCCCATCCTGGTAAACTGTTATTCACACCCAAAATTAGCCGTAAGAATGCCGTAAATGAAAAAATCCTCCCGCTACTGCGGGAGGATTGTATAAAATCGTTGGGGGGAATGCTTATTCTGAAGTAACCTGGAAAGTAATGGGCTGCTTACGGTAAGCGTTCACATTACGACCGTTCTGAATAGCCGGCGTCCAGGATGGACCTTTCTTAATTACACGTACCGCCTCAGCTTCCATCCCGAATCCGTGGTTGGTCATCGCTTTTACATCGCTGATCGAACCATCCTTGCTCACGATAAACTGAACGTATACAGTGTAAAGACCTTCTGGTGCGCCGTTATCAACGGGGGCGTTTGCGTTCAGGTTCCTTTCGAGGTATTTTCTCCAGGCACCTTCACCACCTTTGAACGCGGCTTCAACTTCCACTTTTTCGAAGATCTTGTTCTCATCTTCTTCCTTTTTCACCTCAACCACGCCTTTACCATCATCGATCACGGCAGGGGCAACGATACCCTCGTCCTTGATACCAGCCTGGTCGATAACGTCGATCTTGGCTTCCTTCAGTTCTTCCTGTGCGGGAGGCGGCTCCACTACTTCCTCATCCTTTACGATCTTGGGAGGAGTGAACTGCTGCATCTCGATCTTGGGAGGATCTGGTGGCTTTGGCGGAGGCGGAGGTGGGGGTTCCACAACTTCCTCTTCCTGTTTGATCTCCTGGATTGTTACTTCCCTCACTTCGAGGTCCTCTGATGGACCATCGTTGAGGTTGCTGGCGATGACAGAGCCGATAAGCGCGAGCAGGGCAACTGAAGCTGTCACAACAAGCGCGATGATGATCCGCCTGTTATACGTCTTCCGCAACTCGTAAGCGCCGTACTCCTTGTTCCGGCCTTCGAAGACCAGGTCAAGTATGTCCGCCGATAAAATCTTATTTGCTTCCATGTTCCGGTTTTGTTTAAATGAGATGCGACGGTCGCATCATTTCCATAAACTTAATTTCCACCCTGTCCTTCGGTTGCCCGAACCAGGTCTTTTTCCGTGTCGGTGATCTTCACCATTGCAAAACGCTGTACCTGGTTGATCGTCATCTCATCCAGGATATCTACCGTGTTCTTGTAGGTAGCATCTTCCATGGGCTTGATCACTACAACGAGATCCCTGTCGAGATCCGCCGTTTCCCAGTTCTTTTCACCGCGATCCTTGGCTTTTTGCTTGAGTGTTTCGCACTGACCATCATGCTGGTGAGTACGGATCACCTCTCTTTTTTTGTTGATGATCACGTCACGAATACCGGCGAAATTGGTTGTCTTGAAAATGCTGGATGCATTCTCATTTGTCATTTCACCTTCGTAGTAGTAAACGCGGTCATTCTTTCCGAGCATAATGGTGAGGGCACCGGACTGTTTTGCCTTGGTCAGTTCATCCTGCTTGTTCGTATCCTTCGGCATGTTGAGGTCCATCGTTTTTGGAGAGCTCATGGTTGCCGTGAAGATGAAGAATGTGATCAGAAGAAATCCAAGGTCCACCATCGGCGTCATATCCACCCGGGTAGAAAGCTTTTTTGCCTTCTTCACTCCCGGGCCTTTCTTGTGGCCACTATCACCACCACCTTCTATACTTGCCATAATAAAATGGTTTGAATTTGATTATTTACTTGATGATTCCGCTCTGTTTCTCAGATCCAGATCCGATCCCGCAGGTGCACCCTCAAGTGAAGTGATCAGGTTGTACTTGAACTCTTCATTTTTCCTGAAGGCATTGATCACCGCTTCGAAAGTCGGATACTTTGAATTGTTATCGCCTTTGATCAGGTAGATCAGTCTGCTGCTACCGTCGGCAAAAGCTTTTTTCGTTTCATCGATCCACCAAACGAGCTCGTTGTTGAGGGTATCCAACACTGGTATACCGGGTTGGGTTACTTTTTCCTGCTGCTCGGGGGTCATGTTCAGCAACTGCTTCAATCCTCCAAACGGCACACCGATGATGGGTGCGGAGGAGAATTTCTGGATCTCGGCAGGTGTCAGTCCCAGGTTCCTGGTCTTGTTGATACCCTCGATGATCGTAGTCAGTTTGCTTGGATCCTTGGGAGACGAAATATTCAAAAAAACCTTACTATCTGCGCCAATTGTGATCAGCATCGCGTTCTCCTCCTTCAGTGCCTTGGAAGACACAGAGTTAGGGGTGGTAACTGGCACCGGCTCAGGTGGTTTAAACTTTGTTGCCATGATAAAGAACGACAGGATCAGGAACGCGATGTCCACGAAGGGCGTCATGTCCGTGTCTGTGCTCTTTCTTGGCAGTTTTACACTTGGCATTGTCTGCTACTTTTTAAAATGAGATGAAAAACCGCCGTATTTCCATACGGCAGTCCCTTAATTATTTGTACAGTGAACCGAAGCTCTGTGTCAGGGTGAAGCCTGACTCGTCAATACCGTAAGTGATCGAGTCGATCTTGGTAGTGAAGATGTTGTACATAACAAGGGCAAGTGCAGATGTACCGATACCGAGGGCTGTGTTATAGAGGGCCTCAGAGATACCAACCGCGAGTGCGCTGGAATCACCGCCTCCACCACCTTCACCAAGGGCAGCGAATGATTTGATCATACCGATTACCGTTCCGAGAAGGGCAACGAGGGTACCAACTGATGTAATGGTAGAAAGGAACACCAGGTTCTTCTGCAGCATAGGCAGTTCAAGTGCTGTTGCTTCTTCTACTTCCTTCTGGATTGACAGTACCTTTTGTTCAGTATCCAACCCTGGCTCATTGATCATTTCTTTGTAACGGCGCAGACCTGCTTTCATAACGTTTGCAACAGAACCGCGTTGTTTGTCGCACTCAGACAGTGCTGCATCTACGTTACGGTTAGCGAGGTGATATTGTACTTTACGGATGAAGTCAGAGATAGATCCATTACCCAGCGCTTTGCGGATAGTCAGCAGACGCTCGATAGAGAACACAAATACCATCAACAACATACCAATCAGCAAAGGCACGATAATACCACCTTCATAGATCCGGTGGAAGGCATCCTTAGGTCCTTTGTGCTCAGGCCAAAACCAGCCTTCAGTGGATGGATTGGTGAACCCTTTTGGATCACCCATCAGAAACCGCCAGATAATGTAACCAGCAATCACACAAACAATCGGGGCGATCCATGATATCGCATTCCCACCTTTCTTTGGTTGAACAGAAGTAGCCTTAACCGATGCGCTTGCAGTTGGTTTAGTCTCAGCCATGATCTTAATTTTTAGGTTTTTTTAAATTTAAATGAGCCTTAATTTGAGGCTACAATTCTACTGAAAAAGTTTATACAAATCTTCCCCCTCTATATTTTTTTATAGCAGGGACGTCAAGTTAAGGTTTTTTTCAAATGCACAACTGCCCACGGGATAATTTGATGAGAATTTCATGATTATTCATAACGAAGTGCCTCGATCGGATTGAGCTTTCCTGCTTTCCAGGCGGGATATATCCCTGCTGCCAACCCCACAAGGGTGCAGATCAGGATACCATAGAAGATCCAGTCCCACGGCACCACGAAACCCGTTCCCAGCACGACTGAAAAAAGATTGCCCACAAGCACGCCAAGAAATATGCCGAACAAGGCACCCAGGATGCTGATGATGATCGCTTCCAGTAAAAACTGGATAATTACCGTGCTTTTCTTCCCTCCGATCGCCTTCACGAGTCCTACTTCTTTTGTCCTTTCCGATACGGATACCAGCATAATATTCATCAACCCAATCGCTGCTCCGATCAGCGTGATCAGACCGATCACCGTGGCAGCCGTTGTCAGGAAACTGAGGCTGTTCATGGCCTTCTCGGCTACACTGTCGCTGCGGTCCAGCGCAAAATTATTTTCTTCGGTTGTATTCAGTCGCCTGATAGGCCGGAACGCTGCTTCCGCTTCCCCCATTGCCTCGGGTACATTCCGGAGATCGTTGGCCATCACGGCAACAACGTATGAGTTTCCGGAAGAAAAATTTCGGCTGATGTTATAATAGCCTGTGATCACCATGTTGTCACGGCTGAATCCAAAACTGCTTCCCCGACTTTCCAGTACGCCAAGCACTTGATATGGAATGTTATTTATCCGTATCATTTTACCCGGCGCACGGCCAATTTCCGACCTGAATAACTTGCTGGCCACATCATAACCAAGTATACAAACATTGCTTCCCCCCTGTATCTCTTTTCTTGTAAAGTTGCGCCCAGCGGCCAGTTCAAAGCCATTCAGCGCAAGATAATTCTCATCACCACCAAACAACATCACATTTGGGCTTGTCTTCCTGGTCTCATAGGAAACTATGCTGTTCCGGTTGCCCATCACGGATATGCCGGTGAGCGCAGGATATTTATAATGTGCTACGAATAATTCGGCTTCATCCTTAGTAATGGGTCGCCCAAGATTTGATTTCTTTTCCTTGCGCGTTGTCTTCTTCGACAATTTCACATCATCACCTCCATCTCCTCCGAAGCGGATATTTCTTTCCTTGAACCGGAGCGTGAAAGCGTTGGCTCCCATGCTGGAAAAACTTTCAGAAAATTTCTGGTTCATGGCTTTGATAGCAGTGATGATACCGACAAGCGCCATGATCCCAAAGGCAATGATTGCCACGGTGAGACCCGTGCGAAGCTTATTGCCGCGAACGGTGCGATAGGCCAGCGAGAATACATCGGAAATACCCATGATCTGCCGAAATTAAACAATCAAATGAGAAAAGCCCCGGCCTAAATTTTTGCTGGCTTAGAAGTAGAGCCAGTACAACAGGGCTTCCGGGTAAACACCAAGCACCACCAGTGCTACTGCCACCAGCACCAGCACCACGCGATAACGTGATGAAACGATGATATTGGCATTTCCTTCCCGGAAATACATCGCCTGGATCAGCCGGAAATAGTAGTAAACGCTGACAGCAGCCATCACCACAGCGAAAATGACAAGCCAGGTGTAACCGCCGCCCATGGCGGCTTTGAGCATATAGAACTTGGCGAGAAATCCTGCGGTGAGCGGGATACCGGCCAATGAAAGCAGAAATATCGCGAGCAGGGCAGCTACCAGGGGCTGCTGGCGGGCAAAGCCGTTGAACCCTTCAAACGAGTAATCATCCATTTTGCTGAGCACAGAAAAAATGCCGATCGTGGCCAGGCAATACGCCGCTGCGTAAAGAAGAATGCCTTCCTTGGCAGCGGTGTTCATCGCAAAAATGGCGAGCAACATAAATCCTGCCTGCGCAATGCTCGAGTAAGCCAGCATTCGCTTCACACTCTGCTGGAAAACCGCCGTGATATTGCCGATAAACAAAGTCGCTACTGCAATCAGCGCCAGCCATATTTTCCACTGTCCCTGGATGTTGCCGAATGTTTCGTCAAACAACCGGATAAATCCAATGAATACCGCCGCCTTTACCACCGTTGCCATGAATGAGGTGAACACCGTTGGGGCGCCATCATATACATCCGGTGTCCAGAAATGAAACGGAGCCGCAGATACCTTGAATGACATGGAAAATAGCAGCATCAGCATTCCCGCCACCGGGAGGATAGCAGGCTGATCCGCGAGGAAATTCATTTTTTCAACGGAGAAACTACCGGTTGCGCCATACAGCAACGCAATACCCATCAGCATCAGTCCCGTAGAAAAGGCGCCCATCAGAAAATACTTCAGGGAAGCTTCGTTGCTTTTCAGATTCCGTTTGTCGCTGCCTGTAAGGATATAGAGCGGAATGGAAATAATCTCGATGCCAAGAAACAGGATCAACAGCGACTTGAATGCTGCCACGAGGTAAACACCACAAAGAATAAAAAATATAAGTGCAAAATACTCTGCGTAATCAGGCCCAACCCTCTCCATATCGCGGCCCGACACCAGGAAATAGACCAGCACACTGGCGATCATGATGGTATTGAACAGTAGTGCAAACCGGTCAAAGATCATCATGCTGTCAGCCTGGATATTGAAAAACACGATGCCATTCATCTCCAAAATGTTGGCAATGCCTGCAAGGATGATACCGGCTACAGCGATCATTCTTATCGCGGCTTTGTTCCTGACGAACAAGCCACTGAACATCATGACAACTCCTAAAACCGCTGAAAGTATTAATGCGTTCATACCTGTGTTACTTCTTTAAAAACTGAAGTAGTTCTGGTTTACTTAAAATATCGTTTGTTATCTTATGCGAGACTGGCTTTGTCACATCGAGGAAGGGTTTGGAATAAACACCACCCCAGATCACCAGCACAACCACGATGCCCAGTGCAAGTTTTTCATTCAATTTTATATCCCGGACGTTCATGGTCAACAGCACTGTTTCGCCGTAAAATATCTTGCGTATCATGCGCAGCGTGTAAGCGGCCGCGAGGATGATGCAAACACCGGCGAGCACGGTGTAAAGCATGCTGAATTGTGTGACCCTGGAATCAAATATGCCGGTGAACATCAGGAACTCCCCGACAAATGCGTTCGTCAGGGGAAGGGCAATGTTGGCAAATGATATAACAATGAACAGGATCGCGAGTGCGGGTGCTTTTTGTGCGAGTCCGCCCAACTCAGACAGTTTCCGTGTACCTGTCTGCCGCTCTATGAGCTCGGCTACTACCCAGAGACCAATAATATTGATACCGTGATTGAACATCTGCACCATTACGCCCTGCACAGCTATCTCATTTACAGAAAAGATCGCCAGGGACATCAGGCCGATGTGTGCAATAGATGAATAGGCCACCAGTCGCTTGATATCATCCTGCCGCATCGCAATCAATGATGCGTAGATCATGCCCGCGATGGAAAGCCCTGATATCACATCGCCCCATGAATAGGATGCGAATGGAAAAACAGGCAACAGCCAGCGAAGTACCCCAAATACACCCATTTTAACCATCACCCCGCTCAGTACCATCGTAACAGCAGTGGGAGATTGCTCGTAGGTATCAGGCTGCCATGTGTGAAACGGAAAGATGGGCATCTTTACAGCGAACGCGATAAAGAATAACCAGAATAACCATCCCTGGTCGCCCCCGGGAAGGGCTGCTTTTGTAAAGGATGACCACGCAAATGACTGGTCAGGTGTGTAACTGTACACATACAGGATCGACACGAGCATCAGCAGTGAGCCAATGAAGGTGTAGATAAAAAATTTGAAAGTAACCGCGATCCTTTTCTCCCCTCCCCACTGGGAGCAGAGGAAATAGACCGGGATCAGCGCAAGTTCCCAGAAGAAATAGAATACCAGTGCATCAAGTGCGAGGAAAACGCCCATCATGCCAGCCTGGGCAAGGAGCATCAGTCCAAAAAAATTATTTGGACGACGGTATGCAGAATTCCAGGTTCCTATGATTATGATTACATATGCAATCGCATTCAAGAGGCAGAGCAGTTGGGACATACCGTCGAGACTGATAGCAAAACTGCTACCCAGCGTGCTCATCCATGGTGCGGTGAAATGCAATGCATCGCTAGTGCGAAAAGCTGTCAACCCGACGACGGAGACGGCCAGTGTGGCAATAGCGGACAACAAGGTCCAGGATCGCACGGCCTTTTCATTCCGCAGGAAAAACCCGGCAAGTCCTGTGAGTAATGGAATCAGGATCAATAAAAGTGCGATCATAAGCTCCACCCCTGAAGGGGATTAATTTTTGTCAACAAAACCAATTTCAACAATCTACTTCCTCAGGAAAAACTGCAGGAAGAATATTACCAACATGCTCAAAACCATCAATAATACATAGTTGCCCACCTGCCCACTCTGCAACAATCTCATCTGGCGACTTCCATAGTTCACTGCACGGCCAACGCCATTCACGAGCCCGTCGATTACCAACCGCTCGATCACATTATTCAGGAAGCTGCCAAATCGTTTGATCGGCTTCACGAAAATGCCATCATATATCTCGTCGACATACCATTTATTGGCAAGGAATTTACCGGCACCCTGTGCCTCGCCGAGTTCAGGTTTGCTGCTGTACCTTTTCCAGGCAAAAGCAACAACTGCGAGGATAAGAACAGTAGAGATGCCCGTCAGCATCCATTCTGTGCTATGTGAAATGGTATGAGGCTGAAGATGCTTTTGTGATGCGGCAAAAACCGGGGAGAGGAAATCATTCAGGGCGTGCGCACCGTGTGCCATGTATTCCGGTATACCGATATACCCACCGATAACAGAGAGAACCGCCAGGATAATCAGGGGGATGGTAATGGCGGCCGGGCTCTCATGCAGGTGATGCTCCTGGTCATGGGTGCCGCGAAATTTTCCACGGAACGTTGTGGCATATAACCTGAACATATAGAAAGCCGTGAGCAACGCGGTACCCAGACCAATGATATACAGAACCGGTGACTTGGCGAACGCCCCGGCAAGAATTTCATCCTTTGAAAAGAATCCGGAGAAACCAGGGATGCCCGCGATGGCAATACAACCGATCAGGAAGGTAAAATGCGTCACCTTCATGTATTTCGCCAGGCCGCCCATTTTCCGGATATCCTGCTCGCCGCCCATGGCGTGGATAACGCTACCGCTTCCAAGGAACAAGAGGGCTTTGAAGAACGCATGTGTCATTACGTGAAATACCGCTGCCACATAAGAGCCGGTACCCAGCGCAAGGAACATGTAACCAAGCTGGCTGACGGTAGAATAAGCCAGCACTTTCTTGATATCGTTTTGTTTCAATGCGATGGTAGCTGCCAGCAATGCAGTTGCCAAACCGATACCAGCAATGATATTCAGCGTTTCAGGTGCAAGTGAATAAAGAATATTGCTTCTTGCGATCATGTATATCCCGGCCGTGACCATGGTTGCGGCATGAATGAGGGCTGAGACAGGCGTGGGACCCGCCATCGCATCCGGCAGCCAGGTATAGAGTGGGATCTGTGCACTCTTGCCAGTAGCGCCGATGAATAACAGGATCGTGATGCCAAGGATGTCTGTTTGTGACAGTTGATCCACGGCCTGGAAAACAGAGCTGTATGTGACGGTCCCAAGCTTGGCTATCATCCAGAAGATCGCGATCAGGAAAGCCAGGTCACCGATGCGGTTCATGATGAAGGCCTTGCTTGCTGCTTTGTTGTATTCATGCTTCTTGAACCAGAACCCGATCAGGAGGTATGAACAGAGACCCACACCTTCCCAACCGATGAACATCACCACATAGTTGCTACCAAGTACAAGCAGCAGCATGGAGAATACAAACAGGTTCAGGTAGGCAAAATATCTTCCGAAATGTTCTGTCTTCTCCTCATGCATGTAAGAGGTGGAATAGACATGTATCAGGAAACCGATGCCGGTAATGATAAGGAGAAAGATGGAAGAAAGCTGATCCACCTGGAAGGCAAAAGGAATGCGCAGGTCGCCTGCGGTGATGAAAGGGAAATATTCCGCCACATAGGTGTTGCCGCCTTTTACCTGCAGGAAGATCCAGACGCTGATGGCGAATGACGCGAAAATCACGGCACTGCCGATGAAGCCGATCACCCCTTTGGAAAGGTGTTTTCTGCCAAGCCCGTTGATCAGGAATCCGATCAGCGGAAGCAGTGGTACCAGGTAAGTGAGATGCAAGACATTCTTCATAACTCCATATAAGTACAGCGGTCAGGCTATACGCATTAATGTTTCAATCGATTCAAAAAATTCACATCCACCGAGTGTATATTTCTATACATCATAACTATGATGGCCAATCCCACACTAACCTCTGCCGCTGCAACCACCATGATGAAAAATACAAATAGCTGTCCGTCCGTTCCCGCTGTGCCGGTCGCACCTGCAGCGAGGTGATGCATCTTCGAAAATGCCACCAGCAGCAGGTTCACCGCATTCAGCATGAGTTCAACACACATGAAAATGATGATCGCATTCCTGCGGGTGAGCACGCCTGCAATACCGATACAGAACAGTGCGATGGACAGAAATATGTAGTACGTTATCGGCATAATCTTTTTATTATAAATCCGCTTAGGCTTATCAATCTTTTTTACCAATCAATACTGATCCCACCATGGCGCTCAGAAACAGGATACTGCTAATCTCAAACGGCACCACGTAAGTAGTGAAAAGCTCCCTTCCCAGGTTTTTGATCAACCCGATAGATCCCTCGTTCACTTGAGCGATCGTTCCTTTCACCTCGGTATCTTTCAGGGCGGCTACCATTACCAGCATCAGGCAACCCCCGGCGATGGCTCCGGCAAACCGCAACCACCGGTGCTTCTTTGGCTCAATTTCCTGGTTCAGGTTCATCAGCATGATCACAAACAGGAACAATACCATGATGGCACCTGCGTAAACGATGATGTTGACGATGGCCAGGAACTGTGCATTCAATAATATATAATGTCCGGAAATGGTAAAGAAGGTAAGGATCAGCCAGAGTACACTGTAGACAGGATTCTTACTGGTAATGACCATCAGGGCACCGAAAAGTGCCGTTACGGAGAGTATCCAGAATAGTATTTGTGTGATCATTCTCTTAAGCTATTGTTGGCCCTTTACCAGGCTTCTTTCGTTGGTTATTCCCTTGATTATTTCGCGACTGACTGCTCTCCTCTTGCCTTGCGGAATCCTTCCGGATCTTCCTTGGGATTCGGGATCAGCAGGTCATCTTTTTTATAAATAAATCCCTGCCGGCCATAGTTGGCGGGGGCAAATGTCTGTGATAGATAGATCGCGTCCTTAGGGCAGGCCTCTTCGCAATAGCCGCAGAAGATGCAACGCAGCATATTGATCTCATATTTCGCCGCGTACTTTTCTTCCCGGTACAGGTGCTCCTCCCCTGCTTTCCGCTCTGCAGCTTCCATCGTGATGGCTTCGGCAGGGCAGGCTACGGCACATAACCCACAGGCAGTGCATTTTTCACGTCCTTCTTCATCCCTGTTGAGAATATGAAGCCCCCTGAATACCTTGGAGAACGTGCGTTTCTCCTCAGGATATTTGATGGTGGCCTTACGCTTGAACAGGTGGGTGAGGGTGATCCACATCCCCTTGGCGATATTCCACAGGTAGATCCGCTCCAATAATGTCATTGGTTTGCGCTCGACCTGTTGTGCTCTCTGTGTTAACTGCATATCCTGCTCTCTATGAGAATTTTAATTTTCCGCAAATATATATTTTCTGTCACGAGCATCTTACCCACTGAGGGTTTATTCATGCATCGCCTTATTTTTTCAACCACAATACCAAGGCTGCTGTCAACACCATGTTGATCAACGCCAGGGGTATCAGCCTTGTCCACCCCAACTTCATCAGTTGATCATACCTGAACCTTGGTATCGTCCAGCGTATCCACATGAATACGAATACGAAGAAAAACGCCTTACCCAGCAGCACCAGGAACCCGATGATCGCAAGGAGGTTCTGATGCAGCCCCCAATTGGCTTCATTCACAAACGGTATATCATATCCTCCGAAATAAAGTGTTGACATGATCACACCACTGATGAACATATTAATGTATTCGGCAAACAGGTAGAAGCCGAGTTTCATGGATGAATATTCCTGGTGGTAACCAAAGTTCAGCTCGTTCTCCGCTTCCGGCAGATCGAAAGGTGTGCGGTTACACTCCGCCAATGCACAAATAAAGAAGATCAGGAACCCGAGTGGTTGATAGATGATATGCCAGAAACCGTTTACCTGGCTATCTACGATCACGCTCATGCGGAGATCGCCTACCAGCATCAATACTGCAATGAGCGACAGGCCCATTGGCAACTCGTACGATACCATCTGTGATGCTCCGCGAATAGCAGCAAGCAGGGAGAACTTATTATTCGATGCCCAGCCCCCAATCATAATACCATACACACCCAGACTCACTACGCCAAACACATACAGGATACCGATATTGATATCTGCCACCTGGAGAGGTATGTCACGGTCAAACAACCGCAACGGCGTGCTCCAGGGAATAACCGCGCTGGTCAGCAGGGCAGTGATCATGGCCAGTGAAGGACCGAGAATGAAAAGGAATTTAGATGATATCGTGGGGATGATCTCTTCCTTGAAAAACAATTTTCCGCCATCTGCGAGTGGTTGCAACAACCCGAAAGGTCCGGCCCTGTTGGGACCGATACGATCCTGCAGAAATGCCGCTACCTTACGCTCACCATAGGTGGCATACATCGCTACGATCATGGACAGCGTCACCACCAGCCCGATGAGGAGAAATTTTTCCAGTATAAGTGCCCAGTCGATCTGTAATAAGAACATGCTCGGTGATTAATCGTTAGTCTTTTTATAAGTATCCGAAGTCGGTGCACCCGGTATGACGCTGAGGTCCACCTCCGGTGCATTCACATCACTTACATGATGTATATCCATCAACAGTTTTGGCTGACGGCCTCCCATTACCTCACCAATTGTTTCCTGTGGTTTCTTTGCATTCACGTAGTGATTGGCAGAGATCACGGAGTGACGGTTGATACGGGAAGGCCCTTCTATCGTCCAGTCGGATAATTTCTTTTTATCAAAGCGGCAGGTGTTGCAAATCCAGCCGGGTTTGCCATCATAACTTTCCACCTCACCCCACTGGTCTTTGCGGGCAGTTACCCGAAGCACTTCATCACCACGGTTCCAAAGTGTCACTTTGCCGCAGCATTTATCACAATTGCGGTGTGCTTCCACGGGCTTGGTAAACCAAACGCGGTTCTTGAAGCGGAAGGTTTTATCGGTCAGGGCGCCCACCGGGCACACATCAATCATGTTGCCGCTGAAATCATTATCAATTGCCTTGGAAATATAGGTGGATATCTCGGCATGATCACCCCGGTCGAGGACGCCATGCACACGCTTATCGGTAAGCTGGGAGGCAACATATGTACACCTGTAACAGAGGATACAGCGTGTCATATGGAGTTGGATATACGGACCGATATCTTCTTTATCAAATACACGGCGGGAGAATTCATATCGTGTGCCCGCCTTACCATGCTCATAGCCGAGGTCCTGAAGGTGACATTCACCGGCCTGGTCGCAGATTGGGCAATCGAGGGGGTGATTGAGCAGCAGGAATTCGGTAACGCCGGCACGCGCGTCGATGACGCGGTCGCTGGTGATGTTCTTTACGATCATACCATCCATCACCGTGGTACGGCAGGACGCCACGAGTTTGGGCATGGGCCGTGGATCGGCTGTAGAGCCTGCAGCCACTTCCACAAGGCAGGTCCGGCATTTACCGCCGCTGCCCTGGAGTTTGCTGTAAAAGCACATCGCAGGAGGAGTCACGTCACCACCTATCTGCCGCGCCGCCATGAGGATCGTTGTCCCCGCCGGCACGTCGATGGTGATGTTGTCAATGGTGACTTTGAATAACTTTACTTCAGACATAATCTAAAATCTTTACCGGGTCTCACGCAAAGACGCCAAGTGAGCAAAGACGCAAAGTGACTTATAATTTGTTTGCGACCCGCCTTAATCCGTCCCTGATCAGTACCTCATTGAAATTGACTAACAACCCCAGTTTTAAGTTTGTCAGTTTTAAATACGTTTGAACCTGTTTAAAATGTACAGGAGCAAGCTTCTCCACGGATTTGAACTCAACAAGCAGTTTGTTGCCGAGAATCAAGTCCGCTCTGAAACCTACGTCCATTCTAATCGTTTCGTGAACCAAGGGTATGCCTTGCTGCCTTTTGAAATCGATTTCCGTTTTTAGCCATTCATGGCAAAAAATTTCTTCGTAAACACTCTCATAAAGACCAGGGCCATACTGTTGATGAATCCTGAAACAAAGATCTACCGCTATCTTAGCCAAATCATTCTCACTCATCCTTACCTCCTTTTTGCGTACTTGGCAAACTTTGCGCCTTTGCGTGAAATAAAAAGGAGAAAATCACGCAGAGGAAACGCCAATTAGGCCACTACTTCTCTCGCATCCGCATAATGCGCCAGCCCGAAATTTCTTTTCAGCGCTTCATCCGGGTTCAGCACATGCCACTCGAACTCATCACGGAAATGCCGGATAGCTGCCGCAACCGGCCAGGCCGCCGCATCACCCAATGGACAGATCGTATTGCCCTCGATCTTGCGCTGGATATCCCAGAGCAGATCGATGTCACTGATCTTACCCATTCCCTTTTCCAGGCGCAACAACAACTTCTCCATCCATCCCGTACCCTCACGGCAGGGTGAACACTGACCGCAACTCTCGTGGCGGTAAAACCGTGCGAGGGTATAGGTATGCTTCACGATACACTGATCTTCATCCAGCACTTCAAATCCTCCGGAGCCCATCATCGATCCCGTTGCAAAGCCGCCATCGCTGAGGCTTTCATAGTTCATCATACGCTGCTCGCCCTTTGCAGTTTTCAGCAATAGGTTTGCCGGCAGTATGGGAACAGAAGAACCACCCGGAACACATGCTTTCAACCGCTTGCCATTGGCAATGCCGCCGCAATATTCATCACTGTAAATAAATTCTTCCACACTGATGGTCATATCGATCTCGTAAACACCGGGCCGGTTGATATTGCCGCAGGCAGAAATGAGTTTTGTACCGGTTGATTTGCCCACGCCAATCTTTGCATACTCTTCACCGCCTTCATTGATGATGGGAACGACCGCCGCAATGGTTTCTACGTTGTTGACCACTGTGGGACAATCCCACACGCCTTTCACGGCAGGGAATGGTGGTTTGATTCGCGGATTACCGCGCTTGCCTTCCAGGGATTCGATCAGGGCCGTTTCTTCACCACAGATATAGGCGCCGGCGCCACGTTGTACATAAATCTCAAGTTCGTAGCCGGTGCCGAGAATATTTTTTCCAAGAAAACCATTGTTTTTCGCTTCCTGTATGGCCTGCTCGAGAATGTCAACGATCCAGGCATACTCGCCACGGATGTAGATATAAGAACGATTGCTGCCAAGCGCAAATGATGACACGATCATTCCTTCAATGAGCAGGTGGGGAATGAACTCCATCAGGTAGCGGTCCTTGAAGGTTCCGGGTTCGGACTCATCTGCGTTGACTACAAGATAACGGGGCACGCCTTCGGGTTTGGCAAGGAAGCTCCATTTCATCCCTGTAGGGAAACCAGCACCACCACGACCACGCAAGCCACTTTTCTTCACTTCTTCTGTGACGGCATCAGGCGCCATGGTCTTCAGTGCCTTCTCCACACTGCGATAACCACCTTCCCTCCGGTACACATCGAAGTATCGGATATTCTCTACGTGTGCTTTTTCAAGTAAAAGTTTTCTACCCATTTTAGTTAAGTCAAAATGAAAAAGTGAAAATTAAAAGGTTTGCTGTGCACTTCTTTTTCATTTTCAATTTTTAATCTTTAATTCTGTATACGCTCCGCATCTTTCCTGCACTCAGCGATGATCTCATCCACTTTTGCTTTGGTCAGATGCTCTTTGTAATGTTTCCCCAGTTGCATCATCGGCGCATAACCGCAGGCACCGAGACATTCAACGGTTTTCAGTGTGAACATACCGTCTGCGGTAGTTTCACCCGGACGAATATTCAGTTTTTCACTGATATAGGCAATGATATCATCACAGCCTCGCACCATGCATGGGCCTGTCTGGCAAACTTCAAACATGTATTTACCGACGGGCTTCAGGTTGAACATGCTGTAGAAGGTTGCCACCTCGTACACTTCAATCGGCGTGATATCAAGAAGACCGGCCACATAATCCATCACGGGCACATCGAGCCAGCCACCAAACTCCTGCTGAGCAAGGTGCAGTACAGGTATGAGCGCGCTCTTCTGACGCCCATCCGGGTATCGGCCCTTAATAGCCTGAACTTCCTGTAATTTTTCTGTCGAAAATGTTATCATGAAATCTTATTCCTTTTATTGTTTCACGCAAAGACGCAAAGTGAGCAAAGGACGCAAAGGATCAAGTATCAGGCGTCCAGCATCCAGCATCCCATATCACGCGTCCTATCCGTCCATCTCTCCTGCTATCAGGTTCAGGCTGCTCATTACCATGATCGCATCACTGAGCATACCACCCTTTATCAACTCCTCGAATGCCTGGTAGTAAATGAAGCAGGGTCTCCGGAAATGCAGGCGGAACGGCGTACGGCCGCCATCGCTTACCAGGTAAAAACCCAACTCGCCATTTCCACCTTCCACGGCATTATATACCTCACCGGCCGGCATATCGATCTCACCCATGATGATCTTGAAATGCCAGATCAGCGCTTCCATCTTGGTATATACATCCTTCTTCTCGGGTAAATAGTACTCTGGTACATCCGCATGATACACCTCGGCATCCGCACCCTTGAACTCCTGTACCTTCTGATAAGCCTGGCGGATGATGCTGAGTGATTCCCACATTTCCTTATTGCGAACAAGGAATCGATCATAGCAATCCCCGGTAGTACCAACAGGTACGTTGAACTGGAAGTCCTCGTAGCTGCTATATGGGTTGTGAATACGAACATCGTAATCCACGCCGGCAGCGCGAAGATTGGGACCGGTAAAGCCATAGTTGAGCGCACGCTCTGCGCTTATTGCGCCTACACCCATGTTCCGCTCCATGAAGATGCGGTTGCGGGTAAAGAGGTTCTCAAACTCCGTCAGCACCCTTGGATATTCGTCGAGGAATTTTTCAATTTTCCGGAAAGCAATGTCATTGAAATTCCTTTCAAAGCCACCGATGCGGCCGATATTGGTCGTCAGTCGCGATCCGCAGACCTCTTCATAAATTTCATAGATGAGCTCCCGATACTGCATTACATAGAGGAAGCCGGTGTACGCACCGCTATCCACGCCCATGATGGAACTGCAGATAAGGTGATCGGAGATGCGGGCAAGCTCCATGATGATCACACGGAGATAGTCCACACGTTTGGGCGTTTTGACACCCAGCAGCTTCTCGCACGTGAGGTGCCAGCCCATGTTATTGATCGGGGAAGAGCAGTAGTTCAGCCGGTCGGTAAGCGGCGTAATCTGGTAAAGCGGGCGCCGCTCAGCGATCTTCTCGAAAGCGCGGTGAATGTAGCCTACTGTCTGTTCGGTCGATACGATCCGTTCACCATCGAGCTCAAGTATATTTTGCATCACGCCGTGAGTCGCCGGGTGTGTGGGGCCCAGGTTTAGCGTGGTAGTGGTCTTTTCTATACTTCCTTCCGGAAGTCTTATATGCTGTTCAGACATGGTTGATAGTGCAAATTTCAAATAATGCTTCCGCAGAGCGGCTGCTTACACGATGTTGTCTCCTACATTATCTTTTTCGGCTTCTACGATAGTGCCGTGATCTGTTTTTTCTGTTCCATAACCGATCGTACCGCCGCGTCCGAACATTTCATCATCCTTGTCTACCCTCGTCTGATCTTCCAGCGGGTATTGTTTTCGCATGGGGAAATAATCCATCTCGTCTACGTTCAGTATGCGCTTCAGGTTGGGATGGCCGATGAAGTTGACTCCATAGAAATCATAAGTCTCGCGCTCCATCCAGTTGGCCGCAGAGAAAAGATTTGTGGCGGTGTAGATGTCGGGCTTATTGATGTCGGTAAACACCTTGTACCGGATGCGGATATTGTCTTCCAGGTTATGGAGATGATAGATCACACCAAGCTCAGCGCCCTTGTTATCGGGATAGTGAATGCCACAGAGATCGGTCATGAAGCGAAATTTCAGTTCGGGATCTTCGGAGAGAAAGTTCAGGACCTTGAGATTGATCTCTTTGTTTGACACAAAGGTGAGCATCCCATAAGGCTCATCGAATCCGTAGAGTTCTTCCCCGAATTTTTCGGTCAGTTTCAGTTTTATGTGTTCGTTGGTCAATGCCATGTCGGTATAGCTTTATCCTGGGTTACTGGATGCCGTAGCTTTCCAGCAGTGCCTTATATTGTTCGCTGTTTCTTCTCCGGAGGCTTTCTTTTCCTACCAGGTCCTGTACCCGCATCACGCCATCGATGATCGCCTCCGGCCGCGGTGGGCATCCGGGTACATATACGTCCACCGGTACAACCTGGTCGATCCCCTGCAAAACGCTGTACGTGTCAAATACACCGCCGCTGGAAGCGCAGGCACCCACTGCCATCACCCATCTGGGTTCGGCCATTTGGAGGTATACCTGTTTTACAACGGGACCCATCTTCTTTGCGATCGTACCCATTACCATCAGCAGGTCACATTGGCGTGGTGAGAATCCAACACGCTCACTGCCGAACCGGGCGAGGTCATAGTGGGAGCCCATGGTTGCCATGAATTCAATGCCGCAGCAGGACGTGGCGAAAGGAAGTGGCCAGATGGAGTTTTTTCGGGCAAGTCCGATGACGCTGTTCAGCGAGGTGGCGAAAAAACCTTCGCCCTGGTGGCCGGCCGGCATATCAACGATGCTGATATCCGAGACCAACTCTTTTTTCTTGATATTATATGATACTGGACGAGACATAATTCTGAAATTAATGTGTTGATTAGAAGTGTTTCAGCTCCATCATTTACAACAATAATGGTGCTCATGAGTTCCGGGTCAGGTTAATTTTATGACCGGGATCATCAATCTTCCCACTTCAATGCGCCCTTTTTGACGATGTAGGTAAATCCGCAGAGGAAAAAGCCTACGAACATCAGAACGGCCCAGAAACCATCCCACCCTAATTCTTTGAAATTCACAGCATAAGGGTAGAAAAAGATCACTTCAACATCGAAAAGAACGAATAATATCGCTGTAAGAAAGTATTTGATGGCCATGGGCTGGCGGGCATCACCATGGGTCTCAATACCACTCGCAAATGTTTGTAATTTATCGGCAGTTCGGCGCTTCGGACCCAGCAGATGGGTAAGTACCATCAGGAAAACAACAAGACCTACTGCAAATGCTACCTGTAGCGCAACCGGGAGATAGGAACCGGCGGTAGCAACGGATGGATTTATCTGGAGTAAATGGATCATAATCTGGCGCCTGCAGGCAGTTTTTGCCTTATCGGCAAAAATAAGGTAGCAATATCAATAATCCTATTTCTGAACAGTATATACAAAAAGGGCCGGTCATGCTGACCGGCCCTTGCTATAAATTTACACGAAAATTATTGTGACCCGCTGCCACTGCCTCCGCTGTTACCCGGCTTAGGCTTCACCGCCGACTTTGGCTGCTGTGGCGCAGCACGCTGCGGTGCGGGTTTCGACAATGTCTCGATATTTTTCTGAATACTTTCCGCTACTGCAGGATCCTTGGTGGCACTCTTCATCACTTTCAGGTATTCAACCGCCTTCGGTCTGTCGTTCTTGGAGAGGTGATAGTTTGCCAGGAAATACGAGGCGCTCGAAATCTGCTTCGCATACTTGGCTGTATCCTTCTGCGCGAACTCCAGGAGTTTCATTGCTGCTGGCATGGCAATGCTGTCTTTTTTGACGGTGTCAATCAGGCTGGCATTGTTGAATGACCATTCCCAGCCAAATTCCTGGTCGGGAAATTTGGCAGCCACTACCTGGAAGATCTCATATGATTTCGCGTAATCCTTGCCGCGATAGTTAGCAATACCCGCTGCAAACAGGTCATTGATCGTTGGCTCTGGTTTCAACTTCAGCAACTCGTCGTGCAGGGCAGCTTCTTTATCATACTGCTTCCGGCCACCGAAGAAAGCGATACCGCTTTTCAGCAATTCGATTTTGTTGTCAATAACAGTATCAGCTTTTACACCTTCGAGATAGCTGGCAAGCACCTGTGCTTCTTCGCCGGGGATTGCGGAGTAGATATCAGCTTTCAACCGATAGTCAAGCGCAATGATCTCATCCTCTTTTGCCTTTGCAAAATAATCATCGATGTATTTACGGGCTGCAGCCGTGTCTTTCTTTTGCACATAAGAATCTGCGATCAGTTTATAGGTGCGGGCACGTGTGGCAGCACCAGCCTGTGCAATGATGTTCTGTGCACCGGCAATTGCCTGGTCATAGTCCTTCCGGGCCCACCGCGTCTGTACGCGCAGGTAGTCGTTCTGTGGATCAGGGTCTGTATTGGCAATGAATTTTTTTGCAAACTCCTCGGCTGCTGTGAAGTCAAGACGTCCAAGCTTGTAATAATACAGATCATAGTATGCAGGCGCAAACCTTGGATCTTTCGCCACAGCATCATTCAGGTACTTTTCATACAGGTCCCAGTTGCGCTGGCTGTTGAACAATTGTGCCATGCGATGATAGGCCGGTGCGAAGTTCGGATTTGCATCAATTGCCTTCTGGTAATTGGTGAACGCAAGTCCACCTGCTTCACCGGGTTTTGACTTACGGTATGCATTACCGAGGTTCAGGAAGATCTCTGCATTCTTTGGATCGCGTGCAGCGGCTGCCTCCAGTTTCTCGATAGCGTAAGTGATATTACCGATCTTTTCTTTATCGGTGTAGGTATTGGTAATAGCCCGACCTACCGCATTCAGTATGGTTGGGTCATCGCCTTTCTTTCCACGCGTCATGGTAATGGCGGCTTCGAAGCGCTGCTGCGCTTCACTGATTTTTTTATCCATCAGTTCCACCTGGCCCATTCCGACGATTACAAGGGGTGCATTGGCGCTGGCGAGCAGGGCTTTTTCATATACGGCTTTAGCGCCGGCCTTGTCGTCCATAGCGATATGCGTCTGTCCAAGCCAGTATGTTGCATCGATGTTGTTCGGGTTGGAAGCAAGCAACTTTTCAAAAGTAGCTTTTGCGCTCTTGAACCGCTCAGCATAGAGATCGTTCACTCCATCCTGAACAGATTGTGCCCGTACGACACCAATCGATAGCAGGCCTGCAATCAAAATTGTTATGGAAGCTCTCATCATTACTTTCCTTTTTTTTAAGCGTTGTAAATATAATGTCTTTCACTAATCACGCAGCCTTACAGGGCGGCTAATAAAATTGTTTCTTGCCGGGACCAGGTAGGCACGTTTAAATATCAACTGTCCAATCTGCTCTGTCAAAAAATCTGTGAACCCTTTTCCTAACCCCAGGTGCTTTTCTTTGCGTATGTATACCAAATCACGTACCATAGGGTAAGTTTGGAGGTAAATATTTGTCTGTACCGGGTGAACGTAAAGCCCGGCAGTATCAATGCTTTCGAGCCGGGCAATTTTAACTTTTTGAAGGAAACTTATCTGCGAACTATCCTCCTTATTCCCGATCCAGCTTACCCCTATAAAACCCACGGCATTAGGGGTTTTGCTCACATAATCGATAACGCCCTCGCTACTCGTTGCCGCCACTGCGCTTTTTGTCAAAGAATTGCCTTTCAATATAGAATCGACGATATACCGCACCGTGCTGGTTGCCTGTACTCCGTCAAATACCGGGATTAAATTTTTCTTAAAGCCCCCGGTCAGTATCTCCTTCACATCCGGCATCGAGAACAGTGTATCAGGCGAAGCCGGATTCACGATCACCGCCACCGCATCTCTTGCCACAACCAGTTGTGCAGGCTGCAGCCGCAACGAATCAATGATGAATTTTTCCTCCGCCTTGTTGTATCCCCTCGTTGCAATGACCACCCGCACTGAATCATTGAAAATATCCCGCAGACAATCCGCCTCCGGTTTATATGTCACACGAATGTTTGTTGCCGGGTTATTGGACTCATAAACGGCCACCAGTTCATCGATCACCGGCCGGAATGATTCATCCGCACTTACATTGATCGTCCCGCGCAACGGCGTATCCGGCATCTGCTTTTCCTTTTCGCTGTAAGAGGTACACCCGGCAAGCATCCAGATCAATCCAATCACGAAGGCAAGAGCAGCTAATGTCTGTACTCTCATGCCTGTTTCGTTTTTTTATAACCCCTGTATATTCTCCATCCACCGTAGAACACACAGACAACACCAAACAGTTTGTCGAGGTAATTCGGTGGAAACCGTTCGTTGAAACTCATGTCATAGTACTCCCTGAAAAAGAAGAAAAATCCTGCAAGGATGATCATGCTACCTACAGCATAATCCATCACTGCACGCATCTTCAGCGCCTGCTTTTGTCGGTTGTTTTCCTTTTCAGTCATTCCACTTTATTGACGGGGTTGGCAAATTATTGATTTTTTGTTGTTTCCCGTTACATATGATGCATTAGAATGCCCTAATCCATACTATCATTTCGTTAACGTTCCTGCCGCAATAGCTCGTTGGTTCCCTGCGGGGCTGGGCGCTATTGATTATCTTCGCGCGATGAAAATATTGATGGTCTGCCTCGGAAATATCTGCCGCTCCCCGCTGGCCGAGGGCATACTCCGTAAAAAAGCCGCAGCAGCGGGCCTCGACTGGCAGGTGGATAGCGCGGGGACTAATGGCTACCATATCGGGGAAGCACCGCACAAGCTCTCGCAGAAAGTCGCCCGCCTGAATGGGATCGATATCTGTGAGCAACGCGCCCGCCAGTTTGAACGCAGGGATTTTGCCAACTATGACCTGATCTATGCCCTGGCAAATGATGTGATGGATGATATCCGCCGCATTGCCGGCAGCGATTTTGACAGCAACAAGGCAAAATTGATCATGGATGAATTGCACCCCGGATCCGGCATGGATGTACCTGATCCCTGGTATGGAACCGAACCCGGCTACCATGATGTTTACCGGATGATCGACGAGGTATGTGACGCGATCATTCGTAACCACAGCTCCTTTTCCCCAATAACAAAAAGCATTCAACATGGCTAAACCGGGCGTTTCAATACCCCAGGGTACACGTGATTTTGGGCCGGAAGTCGTGTTCCGGAGAAATTATATCTTTTCCACCATCCGCGCTGTCTTTGAGAAATTCGGGTTCCAGCCGCTGGAAACACCAGCCATGGAAAACCTGGATACCCTCATGGGGAAATATGGCGAGGAGGGCGACCGGCTTATCTTTAAGATCCTGAACAATGGCCTGGGCGATCCCGCCAAATGGGATCGTGCAAAATCAGCTTTCGAGAAGGTATTGAGCGGCAAGAACGATCGCGATCTCACGGAACGTGCACTTCGCTATGACCTCACGATCCCGTTTGCGCGATATGTGGCCATGAACCAGGCGCGCCTGGCCTTTCCGTTCAAGCGGTATCAAATGCAACCCGTATGGCGCGCTGACAAACCACAGAAAAGCCGCTACCGTGAGTTTTACCAGTGTGACGCCGATGTGGTCGGCAGTAAATCGCTGATCAATGAAGTCGAGCTCACAAGCATTTATGCGCAGGTGTTTGCACAACTCAGGATACCAGTTACAATAAAACTCAACAGCAGGAAAATTCTGGCCGGCCTTGCTGAAGTAGCCGGAGGCCCGGAGAAACTGACTGATATCACGGTTGCCATCGACAAGCTGGACAAGACCAGCCTCGATGCTGTAATGGCCGAACTGGCAGCGAAAGGAATTAATGAGAGCCAGCAGGCCCTTATCCGCAGCTATATGAGCATATCCGGCAGCAATGAAGAAAGGATCCGCCAGTTGAAAGATTTGCTTGGCGCATCCCGCATGGCCCTGGCCGGCATCGAAGAGCTGGAATATATTCTGCACTGGCCATTTGATGAAAAACAGTTTGTAGAGATCGACTTCAACCTTGCCCGTGGTCTGAACTATTATACCGGTGTGATCTTCGAAGTCAAGGCGAATAATGTATCCATCGGCAGCATTGGGGGTGGCGGACGCTATGATGACCTCACCGGGTTATTTGGCGTACCCGGCATTCCCGGCGTGGGCATCTCCTTTGGTGTTGACCGGATCTATGATGTGATGGAAACGCTTGAACTCTTCCCCGCAACAGTGGAGCACAACACGCAGGTATTGTTCTTTCACCTAGGTGAAGCAGAAAGCCGGTTTGCATTTGACCTGATGAAATCCTTGCGGGAAAGGAATGTGCGCTGCGAACTTTACCCGGAAAGCGTGAAGATGGACAAACAATTCAAATATGCAGAAAAGAAGAACATTCCCTATATCTGCATCATCGGTTCGCGCGAGCTTGAGCAACAGACCTGTACTATCAAGGATCTGCGCAGCCGGGAAGAACGATCATTGTCACCTAAAGAACTCAGGGAATTTTCCTTCCAATAAATGAACTTCTTAAATACAAAAGCCTTTCTCCCTGAAGAGAAAGGCTTTTGTATGCATTGACTGCAAAATCAGATTACAGGATCATTGGCGAACTTGTATCGAAGCTGCTTCCCGCGTGCCTTCCAGCACCATGTCGTCTATCTCGATCCTGATCGCATTCACTTTGCCATCCGATCCTCGCTTGAATGTGGCGAGTCCGTTGTAGGCTACCACTACAAACACATCACCTTCTTTTCTTTTCAGTTCAGAGCTGCCCTGATCAGATGTACCGAAAAGAACACCGTTGTCGATCACAACGGTCAGCAGTTCCACTGGAGAACCGGCAGCAAATTTATATTTCCCGGTGTAAGCGGTCAGCGAGTCCGCTGAAGGAGTTTGCGCATTGGCAAGCATGAAGCCGAAAACGGCGACAACGGTAAGGAGTAGTTTTTGCATCATTAAAGTTTGAATATTAAAGATAACGTTTTAGAGGCGTTCATAAATGACACTTGAACCCTGTCCTACCCCTACGCACATGGTTGCCAGGCCATATTTTGCCCCGGTCCTTCTCATTTCATGTACCAGCGTCGTGGATATTCTCACCCCGCTGCAACCGAGTGGATGGCCGATCGCAATTGCACCGCCGTTTACATTCACCTTTGAAGGGTCAAGATCTAGTTCCCGCATACAGGCGAGGGATTGGGAAGCGAATGCTTCGTTGAGCTCCACCAGGTCAAGATCCTGGACTTTCAGCCCGGCGCGGGCCAGGGCTTTGCGGGTAGCCGGAACGGGTCCGATGCCCATGATGGAAGGATCCACCCCGGCCACCGCCATCGATACGATTCGCGCGATCGGTGTAAGGTCATATTCTTTCACCGCTTCTTCAGAGACAAGGAGCATGGCCGCCGCACCATCGTTAATGCCGGCGGCATTGCCTGCTGTCACCGTACCATCCTTTGCAAAAGCAGGTTTGAGTGCGGCAAGCTTCTCAAGCGATGTGTCACGCGGATGCTCGTCTTTAAGCATCCAGCTTACCAACCCGTTGACAAAGAACTCGACCGCCGCAATTTCCTCTTCCCATTTTCCTGCAGCGAGTGCCGCTGCATATTTCTGCTGGGAGGCCAGGGCAAACCGGTCCTGTTCTTCCCGGGATATATTCCATTCACGCGCTACGTTTTCCGCCGTTTCCCCCATGCTGTAGGGGTGGTACATTTCGCTCAGTTTCTTATTGGTAAACCGCCATCCAAGTGTAGTGTCATAGGTTTCGGTAGCCCGTTGAAAAGGGGCCGTGGCCTTGGCAGTTACAAACGGGGCCCGGGTCATGCTTTCGGTACCGGCAGCGATGATCAGTTGGGCATCTCCACATTTCACCTGACGGCCTGCGTCCATGATTGCCTGGAGACCCGATGCACAAAGACGGTTGACGGTATTTCCAGCTACCTGCACAGGCAGCCCGGCGAGGAGCGCGGCCATCCGGGCAACGTTGCGGTTGTCTTCACCGGCCTGGTTGGCTGCTCCGGCGATCACGTCCTCGATGGCGCCAACGTCCACTGATTCGTTTCGCTTGAGCAGCGTGAAGATCACATGGGCCAGCAGATCATCGGGGCGCAGGCTGGATAATGCGCCGCCATATTTTCCGATCGGCGTCCTGACAGCGTCGATGATATATACTTCTTTCATATGGTTCATATTGGAGTGCAAATATCGGTGGAAGGTCGCTTTTAGGCGCTTTAATTCACATATTCGGTGTTGCCGGGCGCTTAATTAACTAATCGTACAAGTTTCAAATATCTTGCAGATGTGATTCTGCATCGGTCATCTGATGAGCTTGACTCCAGTTCAGCTGGCATCATTAAAGCTTCCAACCTAAACTCAACCTCACTCATGTTAAAATTTCTATTCAACATTTATACGTGCACAACCTTTTTAGTATGCACAAGCCTTTATGGATATTTAAAATTTGCTTCTCCGGAAATCTTGCCGGCTGCAATGTCCTCATTTGATGGATTGATTGAGGAAATCTTAGGTTCGATTCTATTTTTGGCCCTGCTCTTTTACTTTATGAAGCCGAGCATAAAGGTGAGCAAATATATCGCACATGTTCCGGCCACCGCGACGGAATCCGCGCATCTTAGATTTAAGGTCGTAAACTGCTCGCTATTCAAAGCTTATGATTTCCATGTAGATATGTACGAAATGAAGATTGTTTCCAGTTCAGGACATAATGTAAAATCCGAGTTGATGGGCAGCTATGAAGGCTTTGAGCAAGGAACACCATATCTCGAATCGGGGATCCTGTCACTCTTTCAGTATACGAAGAGAAACGCAGCCCAGGTTCGGATCAAAAGACTTGTTGACAGCGATGATGTCTTTAAAAGTGCCCTTCAATCTGACAGTTTCGTCGAACTTCACATCTCTTTTCGACATGGACTCAGTGGGCTGCAAGGACATTATATTAAACGGTATCACAGCATAAACTGCATAAGATCAGGTATGTTCGGTCACGGCTTCGACACCAGGATCAGTTAAATAAGTGCACAAACCTTGCGTTCCCGAAACTTATCGATAATTTTACACATCCCCTTTACGCTAAACCTTTCTACATGAAACGAGATATAATTATCTAGAATTTCCATCGAAACTTTTGACGGGTTGCTAGAATTAAGCAACCCTTTCGCTTTTAGAACGGGAAGCAAAACTCTAATTGGGCGCATTTGAGCGTGGAGGAATGATCTGAATCCCCTTTTCTGAAGTATCTTTGCAGGATGGCAAACGCTGAACAGCGCAATATCAGGACACTTTCCCTCGCTGATATTGAGGAATATGTGAATACGATTGGCGAGAAGAAATTCCGCGCCCGGCAGATCTATGACTGGATATGGCTCAAACCCGTGCAATCTTTCGAGGGCATGAGCAATCTTTCCAAAGAATTGAGACAACGACTGGCCACCGATTTCACCCTGCCCGGCCTGACCGTCGATGCCACCCAGTATTCTGCCGATGGCACCGTCAAATC
>JAEZAM010000006.1 GCA_023430465.1 Bacteroidota bacterium
CTGGTACTTCACAAAGGACGCGCATTGGATACAATGGGGAAAAAGAATACGGCATAACATGCGCGGCCGAAGGCAAAGCTGGCGGGCGCCTGTGGAGTGTAACTGATTATAATCGGTACACGAAGCGCCATCGTCAGCTTTAGCGCATCACTATGCCGTATTCCCCCATTGGATCCGAGCGCAGTTTTTGTCTCTTTGTCTGAAGACTCGTTTATGAGGGCCCTTCGATACGCTAACTCACTTCGTTCGTTAGCTACTCAGGGACCGGGGCGTATTTGGTTTCCCAGGAAATGACCGGCAAGGACGCGCCTTGGATCCAATGGGGAAAAAGAATACGGCATAACATGCGCGGCCGAAGGTAAAGCTGGCGGGCGCCCGGGGGATATAACTAACCGACATAACTGCACGAAGCGCCATCGTCAGCTTTAGCGCATCACTATGCCGTATTCCCCCATTGGATCCGAGCGCAGTTTTTTTTGCCTCTTTTTTTTTGAAAAAAAAGAGGATGGAGAGTGCGGGACGCGGGGAGGCTGGTAAGGAGAGTTTCCCGCAAATCCCGAGGGATCGGGACGAAGTCTCGGAAGCAAAAGAAGCAATAAGCAAAGCATATAGAGGCCATCCAGCACCCTACCTTCGCTCCGGCAGGCAGGCCCGAATCTCGAATACCGATATTTGCCCTGCCGAAACAGAGAACCTATGACAGAGAAAGAAAAAAAATCTATCAGCAAATTCCTCAGCTATATACTTCGACATAACCCGCAGCAACTCGGCCTCGAACTGCGAGACGGGGGATGGGTCAGGGTTGATAAACTGCTTGCAGCAATGCGATCAACCGGTTCCGCAATGACCATCGATGATTTGAAGGAAATAGTGACCACCAACGCTAAACAACGGTTTGCCTTCAATGAAGACCTTTCCGAGATACGCGCCAACCAGGGCCACTCCCTCGATGTGGATCTTGCGCTCGAAGCCAGGCAGCCTCCCTCCGAACTCTATCATGGTACTGCGTCGATACACCTGCACAGTATCAGGGAAAATGGCATTCTGAAAATGAACAGGCATCACGTACACCTGAGCGCAGACCGTGAAACAGCCCGGCAGGTGGGAACCCGCCACGGTAAAGCAGTGGTGCTGATCATTGAAGCGGAAAAGATGTGGCAGGAGGGCAGCTTATTTTTGCTAAGCAACAACGGCGTGTGGCTGACCGAGGTTGTGCCCGCAAGGTTTATTAAAGCAATGCCGGATACTGATACACTATAAGATCGCCGTTCATTAGTTCGCACGCTCCGTTTGGAATCCAGCCGGGTTTATGATTTCACCATTCCCGCAATTTTGCGGAAACTTTTTTATGCGCCTTTCCATCTTACTCCTTGTGCTGGGCACCCTGTTGTCCTGCACCGCCAACAAACCGGAAGATTATTTCAACCGGGCAATTCTCAACACCAACCTGCTGGTAAGCTTTATAGGTGACGGTATGCAGCGTGAACTCGCATCGCCTTCGTCACGCCTCAACAAGGACGGTTCTATCGGTTCCATGACTGCGGCAGAGGTGTTGGAAATGAGGGCGGATGCCGTCCGGGAGTCACTCAAAAAGGTCCGCGGGCTCGAAGTAACGGATGAGACGAAAGCTATGCTTCAGACGTCAATTGCCTTGCACGAGACCGTGCTTGAATCGGCTGATGGGGAATATGCAAAACTTGCAAAATTATACGACAGCAAAGCAAGCCAGGATGTAGTCGATGCCGAAGCCGCACGCATAGCGGAGAAATACCATGCGCGGATGGCCACCCTGCACAATTCACTTATATCCATCGGCAAGGTGTATGCCGCTGCCCACGAGATCCCGGTGCAATGGGATGTCCAGACCAGCCCGCGCTGAGAAGCAATGAGCCGCAACATTTTGCGCTGCGTTTTTCCATTGCCTTATCTTTGAGCATTAAACAATGCTGCATGTTGAAAATCGGGCTATTTGGCGTAGGGCATCTTGGAAAATTTCACCTGAATAACTGGAAGGACATCGCGGGTGTGGAAGTAGTGGGCTTCTTCGATCCAAATGATGATACGGCCAAAGAGGTTTCGGAGAAATACCAGCTCCCGCGATTCCTGGATCCCGATCTGCTGATGGACGCCTGCGACGCCATCGATGTAGTGGCACCCACCAACCATCATTTCACCTGGTGCGAGAAAGCGATCAAGAAAGGGAAGCATGTATTTGTGGAAAAGCCACTCGCCCATACGATGGACGAGGCACGGCAACTGGTGAAACTGGCGCAGGAGTCGGGGATCAAGTTCCAGGTAGGCCATGTCGAACGTTTCAACCCGGCATTCCTGGCTGTTGCGGAAATGTCACTGAGCCCCATGTTTATCGAAGTGCATCGCCTGGCGCAGTTCAATCCCCGCGGCACGGAAGTGAGTGTGATCCTCGACCTGATGATCCACGATATCGATATCATCCTGTCGATCGTAAAAAGCGACGTGAAATCTATATCCGCGAGCGGAGTAGGGGTGCTGACCGAAACACCAGACATCGCCAACGTGCGTATTGAATTTCACAATGGCTGCGTAGCCAACCTTACCAGCAGCAGGATATCCATGAAGAAAATGCGGAAGATGCGCCTGTTTCAAAAGGACGCTTACATCGGCATAGACTTCCTGAACAAAAAAACAGAGATCATCCGGCTTAAAGAACCAAAGGATTCCAACGTTTTTGCCTTCGACATCGAAACTGCCTCAGGCGTGAAGACGATTGCAGTAGCAAATCCTGTGATACCTGAGGTCAATGCAATTCGCCGTGAGCTGGAAGAGTTTCGTGATGCGATACGCAACAATACCCGGACTATTGTCTCAGAGATGGACGGGCTGATGGCGATGGACGTAGCTCACCAGATCCTCCAGAAAATAGGACACAACGTGATCAGCAGATAGGGATGAAGCAGGAAAAGCCCATATCCATTGCCTGGTATGCCGTTTCGGACTATCTTGCTGCTGCGCTTGCCTGGCTTGGGTTCTACGCCTTCCGGACACACCTGCTCAATGATACGGGCGCATATCCTATCAGCCTGATTTCCTGGTTCTACATACTCGTGATCGTACCTGCCGGATGGCTTGCGTTGTTGTCGCTGGCGGGAAGCTATCATTCACTTTATAAAAAATCCAGGCTGGCGGAGTTTACTTCCACCTTCGTATGCAGCATCATCGCCAGTGCCGTATTATGCCTGGTATTCACCACCGATGACCCGCATATCTCGCGCTCATATTATTATGTATCATTTGCAGCGCTCACGGCCTTGCTGTTCATATTGACATTTACAGGCCGCTGGATCTTACTCGAAAAAGTAAAGCGGCAGTTACTCAATGGCAGTGTCAGTTTCAATGCACTGATGATTGGCAGCCGCGAGACGGCCATCCGCATGTTTCGCCAGACAGCGGATAACCTGCGCGATGGTGGTTACCGCTACGCGGGCTATATTTCACCCGAACCTGGCCCCGGAGAAGAGATACAGAAATTGTTGCCGAGGCTCGGTGAGCTATCACAACTTGAACAGGTGATCGACGCCCATGACGTGCGCCAGGTAGTATTGGCCATTGAAAAATCGGAACACTCCCTGCTCGAAAGTATCGTCAGGAGATTGAGTGACAAGGATGTCGAAATCAAAATTCAACCAGACACACTCGATATAATTTCTGGGTCTGTAAAGACCAATAATATCCTTGGTGCCGCGCTGATCGATATCAACACCAACCTGTTGCCGGAATGGCAACTGCACGTCAAGCGCCTGATCGATGTGGGTGCGGCGGTATTGAGTGGTGTTCTGCTGTTGCCGTTGATGTTGTATGCTGCCATCCGCGTAAAAGCAGGTGATGGCGGCTCCATCTTTTACAGGCAGGAAAGGATCGGCTATAAGGGCAAGCCATTTACCATGTATAAATTCAGGTCGATGATACCGGACGCAGAAAAGAACGGGCCGGCCCTGTCATCCGACAACGATCCGCGTATCACGCGCTGGGGACGCACCATGCGTAAATGGCGTATCGATGAACTTCCGCAATTGTTGAATATTCTGCTGGGTGAAATGAGCCTCGTGGGTCCCCGCCCTGAACGAAAATATTATGTCGACCAGTTGACCGCCGGTTTTCCTTATTACAAATACCTCCTCAAGGTAAAGCCTGGCCTCACAAGCTGGGGCATGGTGCAATTCGGCTATGCAGAAAACGTAGAAGAGATGATCACGCGCAGCAAATTTGATCTCCTCTACATAGAAAACATCTCACTCGCCCTCGATTTCAAAATCATGATCCACACACTGCGTATAATATTCAAAGGAAAGGGTAAATGATAGGGGATTCGGGATGCGAGATACGGGATGTACATTATTAATATCGAAGGGTCCTGAAATCCAGATGCGGGCTACGCCGTGGAGAAAACCGTGGGCTATTTTCCCCGTCTCATACCGTACATACCAGGAAGTGTTCGCTGAAACGTGCTGGCACCATTTTTTGTGCAGGCATTATGATTAGCTGAAACAAGTTTTCTTTCATTAAAATCATGATTATGCTGGCAATGACCTATCGCGGGCCGTTCCGTGTGCGTGCGGAACGAAAAGCCGATCCCGAAATTTTGCATCCCCGTGATGCCATCGTTCGTGTTAACCGCTCCTGCATCTGTGGTTCTGATCTTCATCTCTACAATGGTCTCGTTCCCGACACGCGGGTGGGTCAGACCTTTGGGCATGAATTCATCGGCGATGTTGTGGAGATCGGTTCTGACGTACACAATCTCAAAGTGGGTGACCGTGTCCTTATCCCTTTCAATATAGCTTGCGGACAATGTTCCTTCTGCAAGCAAAAACTTTATGGCAATTGCCATGAGTCAAATTCATCTGCAACAGCCGTTGGAGGGATCTACGGCTACTCCCATACTGCCGGAGGATTCGATGGAGGCCAGGCCGAATATGTGCGCGTGCCTTATGCAGATGTAGGTCCTGAAAAAATACCCGACTGGATGGACCTCGATGATGCCGTTATGCTGACCGATGCATGCCCCACTGGTTACCAGGCGGCCGAGATGGCTGGCATAAAGCCGGGTGACACCGTCGTTGTTTTTGGGGCAGGACCGGTCGGTATCATGGCTGCAAGATCCGCATGGCTGTTTGGTGCGGGCCGTGTCATTGTTATCGACCACGTTGAATACCGGCTGGACTTCGTCCGCAAATACGCACCTTGCGAAGCTTACAACTTCAGGTCATTGGGCGATCCCGTGGTTTTTCTTAAGAAAACTACCGACTGGTATGGCGCTGATGTGTGTATCGATGCTGTAGGAGCAGATGCTGCAGGCAATGCCGTGGCTACCATCACCGGCCGGAAAATACCAATGCAGGGTGGTGCACCCACGGCACTCCAGTGGGCCATCAATGGTGTGAAGAAAGGCGGGATCATTTCAGTGGTCGGGGTGTACGGCCCGATAGGAACGATGGTGCCATTCGGTAACATCGTCAACAAAGGCCTGACCATTCGTGCCAACCAGGCATCGGTCAAGCGCCTGCTTCCACGACTCATCGGTCATATCCAGAACGGCATACTCAGTCCCAAAGACCTTATCACTCACCGTTTGCCGCTGGAAGAGATCTCCGATGCATACAGGATATTCTCAGATAAACTCGATAACTGCATCAAACCAATACTCATCCCACCCGCAGCGCGGGCTTAAAAATATTTTTTATGGAAAAAACAATCAATCCACAGGAAGTAAAAGGATGGGGCATCGATGCCGATCCTGAAAATGAGCCCACCTATCCAATGAAACATTGGACAGGTGATGATCACAAGCGATCCAACTGGGAACGGCCTCCTCTCCAGCCGGACAATCACCAGGAATTTCATTCAAATGAACGTCCGGGTATGAGTGCGGTCTATGGAACATCTGTGCCACCGTCAGGGCTAAGCGGAATGTTGCGGAAAAAAGCGTTCGAGTACAGCGAAAATCATTACGGTCATTGGCTTGGGCTGATGGCGGCTGACCGGATCAACGTGGTGGAAGGAATTGTGTCTGACATTGCAAAGGGAACCATACCCAACATCTTTGCCGAACGTGGATGGAAAGCAGAGTGGAAATACAACCGCAAAGAACTGGCAACAAAAGTCTTCGTTACCGTGGCGGCCGCCACAGCATTGATCTTCTGGCTGCGCAAGAAACGAAAACATGTAGCTGGTTAACAGGGAAGCCAATCCGAATTTCATTCAAAACAGCAGATGTTATCTGCTGTTTTTTTGTTATCTGTTCCGTCCTGAACCCGCCGATTTTAATTGTGCCTTTACCACTATCTTTATAGCTGGATTCGATTCATTTTTTCCTATAAAACAAGGGGAGAATTTCAATGTTTTCAGATCAACTGAGAGAGATGACCATGCCTGCTCACCAGGCGCTCGAGAAAAGATTAGTCAGCCACATTAAGAACATTACAACACCCGGCCAATACGTTTCCCTGCTAAAAGTGATGTATGGATATCATAAGCCCCTGGAGATAATTCTTCAGCCGTATGTAAGGCATGATATAAGCCGTCGTTCCGCTGATAATATCCTGGCAGACATTGCCCATTTCAAACCCGGGTACCAACCTGACATCAGGTATTGCGCATCCCTTCCCGAAGTTGCTGATAGGGCGGATGCACTTGGATGCCTCTATGTTTCCGAGGGCTCCACCTTAGGGGGAGTGCATGTGGCGAATATGATCGCCCGGAAACTGCAGATCGATACAACAGCCGGTTTCAGTTTTTTCCTCGCGTATGGCGACAGGACCAAAGAAATGTGGGAGCAGTTTAAGGAACTTCTCAACCAGCCACATACCGAAGAAGCGAAGGAAAAAATGTTAAAGAGTGCGGCCAGCACATTCACCACCTTAAACAATTGGATTGTCTCGAATGAACCAGTCATCGCCGGGTAATTACGATTCCGAATTTTGCGGAAGTCTGCCCATACATCTCATCAATGTGATTCAGCCCTATGGTGCGATCATTGTCTTCGACCCGGAGTCCCGCGCTATCATCCAGCTCAGTGAAAATTGCGAAGCTTTGTTCAACACTGATGTCCGTCAACTACACGGTCAATCCATTGACTCCCTGGTGCCAGGTATCAGATCGATGCAACCCACCAGCGGTAAATTGCCCGTTGAATGCCGGATCAACGGCCAGGACTATCTCGTGATCCTTCATGAGAAGGAGGAATACTGCATATTGGAGATCAACCTGCACTCTGCAAACCAGCCGCTGCGCGGTTCTTTCCTCGATGTATACCAGGAATTGCGAACTACTATCCGCGAGATTGAACAGGCGGATACGGTGGAGAACGCCGCTAAGATCACCGCCCGGGAGCTTAAAAAGGCATCCGGTTTCGATAAAGTGATGGTATACCGTTTCGACAGTGACTGGAATGGTTTTGTGATCGCTGAGGAATCGGAAGACGGCATGGAAAGCTACCTTGGCTTTACGTTCCCCGCCTCCGATATTCCGCGCCAGGCAAGGGATCTTTATTTAAAAAACGCTTATCGTTTCATACCTGATATCGAATACGTTCCGGTCAAGATGTACCCGTTCATCAATCCTGTCACGCAGACATTCATCGATATGTCAGACTGCAATGTGAGAGGCGTTACCTCTGTGCACATCGAATACCTCCGCAATATGCGCGTTCGTGCTTCGATGTCAACCAGGATCATCAAGGACGGTAAATTGTGGGGCCTGATAGCCTGTCACCACCGCGATGCAATGGAAGTTAATTACAAGGTCTGCGCCATGTTTGAGTTGCTCTCGGGCATCATTTCAGCCCGGACGTCTTCCCTGGACAACGATGCACGCCACAGCAATGAGGCCCTGTTATCCGGTATCTATACAAATCTTATCCGCAATACTTACCGCACCTCGAACATCAGCGAAAGTCTCCTCGCAGAAAGCAACAACGTGTTGGAATTGTTTGGAGCCGGCGGCGCCGTTGTATTACACAATGGACGCCACGATACCCTGGGCAACGTACCTGAACGGCATGATGTGGAGGATCTCTTGTTATGGCTCCATACGCGCAGTGATGATAAAGTGTATACCACCAGCACGCTCGCCTCGGTCTACGATTATGCTGAGGATTATAAGTCGTTTGCCAGCGGTCTTATGGCGATCCCGCTGGACAAGAATAAAGACGAGTATGTACTTCTTTTTCGGCCCGAAACGGTGCGCACTATCAACTGGGGTGGCGATCCTGCTGTGCGGATCAATTATGAACCGGACATGAAAACCTATCATCCCCGTTTCTCTTTCCAGTTGTGGCAGGAGCAGGTGAGGGGGGTGGCCAGACCATGGACCGAAGAGGAAACGGGGCTTGCGGAAAATTTACGTTTATTTATACAGGAATTCCTGAGAGGTGCAGGAAAGCCGACCTTCAACTGATATTATTGCAATGCAGATTAAGGATCATTTTGTAGTAGCAATTGGTGCCTCCGCCGGCGGACTGGAGGCTATCCATGAGTTTTTCGATCACATGTCGGAGAGCTCCAACATGAGCTTCGTAATCATTCAGCATCTCTCATCGGATTATAAAAGCCTGCTGGTAGAACTTGTGTCTCGGCATACGGAAATGGACGTGTTCGAAGCTGAGAATAATACTACCATAAAGAAGAACTGCATTTATGTAATTCCCAATAATAAGCTGATTACCATCGATAGGAACAAGCTGATCCTGGAGGATAAAACAAACACCCAGGCGCCAAACACTGCGATCGATAATTTCCTTTACTCGCTGGCCTATCATAAAAAAGACAAGGCCATCGCTGTTATCTTATCTGGTACCGGAACAGATGGCACCAAAGGCATCCAGGCGATTAAAAACAACGGGGGAATGGTAATCATCCAGGATCCCGAAACGGCGCGGTTCAATGGTATGCCTAACAGTGCTATCCAGCTTGGCATTACGGAGCTGATCATGGCTCCCGCGGATATGCCTGCTGAAATATTGAGCTATATCCGTGAGCCATTATTGCTGGAACAGCAGAATTTTAAGGAAGCCGATCTGGAGGCTATATTCAACCTGATCCATGAGGCCGTTGGCTATGACTTTCACTATTACAAACTGCCTACGCTGCTCCGCCGCATCACCCGCCGGATGATGCAACTTGGTATCCAGGACAAAGACGAGTTTATCCAGTTGCTCAGGAATAACCAGGAAGAGGCCAGGCAGCTCGGTAATGATTTCCTCATTGGCGTCACGCGTTTCTTCCGCGACACGGAGGCTTTTCAGCAACTGGACGAAAAGGTCATTTACCCAATCATCTCTTCCAAAGCTGATCACAGTACATTCAAGGCGTGGGTCTGTGCCTGCAGCACCGGTGAAGAGGCTTACTCCATCGCCATGCTGATCAATGAGGCTGCGGAGAAACTCAACCGTTCACTCGACATCAAGATTTTTGCATCGGACATCGATGACGCGAGTATAGAGATCGCAGCAAAGGGCATCTATCCGCAATCCATCGCAAGTGATGTACCGTCCGGATTACTGGAAAAATATTTTGTAAAAAAAGGAGACCAATACCATGTGTTACCAAGACTTCGGAAGCAGATCATTTTTGCAAAACACAATGTTATCCGCGATCCGCCCTATATAAATAATGACCTGGTAAGCTGCCGGAATATGCTGATCTATGTCAGCCCGCACCTGCAGCAGAAAATATACCTTGTACTGCTTTTTTCACTCTCGAGGAATGGTTTCCTGTTTCTTGGATCAAGTGAGCACTCGAATTATATACGCTCGCACGTGGACGAGATCAGTGCCAAGTGGAAAATTTACCGGAAAACAAAGGACAGCCGCCTGGCAGGCAGTTACATCGCCCCGATGAGCCAGGTGCCATCAATAGGCAAGGAGCACAAGCGCTGGCAGCCTGCTGCACCGGAAAAAGCTAATACACTTTGGGATGAGGTGAAGACCGCACTTACGGAGGAAGTTCATTTTGCTGCTTTTTATATCGATCGGAATTTCAATATCCGGGAGACCACGGGCAATTATGAAAAGTTCCTGACCCTGCCAAAGAAAAGCCTTCAACTGCACCTGCTGAGCATGCTCCCGCCAGAGTTATACTTCGTCATGAGTTCCGAGATCAAGAACGCATGGCGAGAGGATAAGGTGGTGACGCTCCGTAACGTTAAATCCCGGCGTGACAAGCTGGTATTTTCCTGGCAGATATCCATTAAGCCAATGGATCCCTATACCCTGGTGGTGATGATGGCAAATGAAGTCACCGAGGTGGACAGCGATGCACCCGCGGAAGTTTCCCATGGCGCAGTCAGCAGCCGCTACATTGCTGAACTCGAGAATGAGCTGCAGGAAGTGAAAACCCATCTGGACCTTGCAGTAGAAGACCTCGAGACCACGAACGAAGAGTTGCAGTCGAGCAATGAAGAACTCCTGTCTGCAAATGAAGAGCTGCAATCGAGCAATGAAGAACTTCAATCGCTGAATGAAGAATTGCATACCCTCAACACGGAACACCAGTTGAAGATCCGTGAGCTGAGCGAGTTGAATGATGACCTGAACAACTATTTTCGGAGTACAGATATAGCACAGATATTCCTGGATACGGACCTTCGGATCCGCAGGTTCAACCCGGCCTCGACTGCCATGGTAAATATCATTGATTCGGATATTGGCCGGCAGTTATCCCATATCTCAAACAATATCCAGTATGACAATTTCATCCAGGATGCAGAGCGGGTTGTGCGGCAGAAGGAACATATTGAACGCGAGGTAAATCTCATAGACGGCAAAAAGTTGCTGATGCGGATGATGCCCTACCTCAATAAAGATCGCAGGATCAGCGGGGTCATCATCACCTTTGTGGACATCACGGTCATCACTGAATTGAACAGTACCCTTCGTGCGATCCTCGATTCAAGCCCGGGTGGAATTATTGCCATGAGAGCAGTGCGTGCCGGCAGAAAGATCGATGATTTCGTCGTACAGACCGCCAACAGGGAAGCGGCAACCTTCCTGAGCCGGCCCCTCGATACACTGCCGGGACTTTCATTGAAAAATGACCTGCCGGAACTGATGATAGACTCTATGTTTGATCACTTCGTCCAGGTAGTGGAAACAGAGCGAGAGTTGCATGCAGAGATTTTCATGGAGGCATCCGGACGTTGGTTCAGCGTGATTGCCGCGCGGATGATGGATGGACTTGTTGTCAGCTACGCTGATATCACACCGAAGAAGCGTTCAGAGCACAAGCTGAAAAAGAACTATCTCGAGCTGGTATCTGTAAAAGATAACCTGAAGAAAGCAAACGAACTCCTCGAATCCAAAGTAGAGGAGCGCACCCGTGCCCTGGCATCGAGTGAAGAGCGGTTTCGACTTGTAGCCCGTGCAACAAATGAAGGACTTTGGGACTGGGATTTAGCCAATAACTCAGTATGGTGGGGGGAAAGTTTTTATAAGCTGTTTGGTTACGACAGCAATACCGAATATACCACCCGCAGTTTCTGGACGGAGAAATTACATCCTGATGATCGGGCAGCAGTGATCCGTAGCATCGATGAGGCGATCAACAGCGGTAACAATCAATGGTCAATGGACTACCGCTTTGCACGGTCCAATGGCGAATATGCGCATATCCTCGACCGCGGTTATATTCTTCACGACGAGTTTGGCACACCATACCGCATGCTCGGATCGATGTTCGATGT
This sequence comes from Bacteroidota bacterium, assembly GCA_023430465.1. Taxonomy (GTDB): domain Bacteria; phylum Bacteroidota; class Bacteroidia; order Chitinophagales; family Chitinophagaceae; genus JAEZAM01. The sequence continues at coordinate 11,716 of JAEZAM010000006.1, forward strand.
TACGGAGCTGAAAAATGCCGAGCAAAAACTGGCCACTATGAATGAGCAGCTCGAACTGAAAGTGGCCGAGCGTACGCGGGAACTGGAAAAGATCAACCAGGCCCTCGAACTGAGTAACAATGACCTGCAGCAGTTCGCCTCAGTCGCTTCACATGACCTGCAGGAGCCGTTGCGGAAAATACAGATGTTCGCAAAAATGATCGATGAAACATCCGGTACCAACCCGGATGACATGACAGCACACTATGTAAGGAAGATCATTCATTCGTCGCAACGGATGCGATCCCTGATAACGGACATTCTTGATTACTCACGACTGTCTGCAGACGATAACAGTTTTGTGGACACGGATATCAAAAAGATCATCAGTGAAATTCTCGATGACTACGAACTTCGCATCAGGGAAAAGAACGCACGGATTGATGTGGGCGATCTGCCAACAATACAGGCAAACCCAGGGCAGGTGCGGCAGATTTTCCAAAACCTGATCAGCAATGCACTCAAGTTCACGAAAGCAAAAGGAGAGCCCCAGGTAAGCATCACTTCCAAACAATTGAAAGCTAAATCATTCGATGCTCCCGAAGGCAACGGCGGCTATTTTTTGATTACTGTAACAGATAATGGTATAGGATTCGAACCTGCATTTGCGCAAAACATATTCAACCTTTTTCAACGCCTTCATTCCAAAGACAAGTATGAGGGAACTGGCATAGGTTTGGCGATAACAAAGAAGATTATCGATAAACACGATGGCCTTATCCGCGCAACAAGTTCCGAGAACGAAGGAGCCTGCTTCGAGATCATTCTTCCACTAAACCACACACAAAAGAGCGAGAAATAAACTATGCAATTGAAAAAAGTATTATTGGCAGATGATGATGCGGATGACCGGGAAATCTTTGAGCGGGTACTGGGCAGCAAGACAAATGTGAAACTTGTACAAAGCCTCGAGAACGGGAAAGAAGTTATTGATTATCTGAAGGGTGCGCCTTCCGAATCAGAACTTCCCAACCTGATCATTCTGGACCAGAATATGCCGAAGATGAACGGAACTGAGACGTTGTTGAAGTTGCGGTCTCTCCCGGAATTTTCTGACATTAAGGTAGTGATATATTCCACCTACAGCGATCCCCGTCTAAAAGAAAAATGCCGGGAAATGGGCGCATCAATGGTGCTTACCAAGCCCTCAAATATGAAAGAATATGAATCTGTAATCGACGAATTCCTGGCAATTCTCTGACAGGGCGAGGGAATAAGTTCTACAGACGTTGTCTTAAATTGGCTTCAACAAAATACAAGGCGGGTGCATTTGCACCCGCTTTTTTATGTCAAAAACCTCACTTTGAGGAATAGCAGAGGTAAACGTTTCCGGCAGGTTGTGAACCTATGCGGAAATTCATATGGCCCGAATTCTGATGCTGGTGGATATTCTTCACAACTAAAATCAAAACCATGTTTTACTATCTCGATGCACTCATCAATCCCATAGTCGATGATGAACCGGATCCATCTGCCGCAAATGCATTGCAGGAAGGTCTCGGCGGGCAATTCGGTGAAATGCGCACCATGATGCAGTACCTGTTCCAGAGTTTCAATTTCCGTGGCAACGCAGTTCCTTATCTCAACCTGATCAACTCCGTGGGTATTGAAGAGATCAGTCACGTAGAGCTAATCACAAAAACGATATCGAAACTGCTGGATGGGTCACCGGCCTACAACGGGAAGAAGTTTGAGGCTCCCGGTAAAGGTGGTGAATCTCTTGGAATGGCGAAGGAACAGATGAATCCCCACCACTACATTGTTGGCGCGCAAGGCGCATTGCCAGTAGATGCTGCCGGCAACCCCTGGATGGGATCCTATGTTCACAATCACGGTAATCTTGTTCTTGACCTGCTGGATAACCTCGTGCTCGAATCTACCGGCCGATTACAGAAATGCCGGATTTACCAGATGTCATCCAATAAAACCCTTCGTGCTACGGTATCCTTCCTCATCGCGCGGGATGAAGCCCACGAGATGGCTTTTGCGAAAGCGTTAGAGACACTCGGCGTCGACTGGGGTAAGATCCTGCCCATCCCAAAGTTCGATGCAACGCAGTATCCTGAAGTAAAGGAATTGATCGATGCAGGCATCAATCGCCAGCAATATCATTTCAGCTTATCCGAGTCGCAACTTGCCACTATATTCTCGGGAAGTGCTCCTGCCAATGATGGTACCGAACTGGAGGCCATGCAGGAACCTGAGAATGTATATCCGAATCCACTCGCACCGGAAAGACCGGAAGAGTTTGCACCCGGCCTGGATCCCGATCTGCAAAAAATTGTGGATGCCATGACAGAATACAAAGAAAAAGAATCGAAGAAGGCTACACGGAAAAAAGGTCAGTGATCGGGAAACTGGTCGAATTAAAAATTAAAAATGAAAAATTAAAAACACGTCCTTTTTAATTTTTCATTTTTAATTTACGAATAGCGGTTATTTCCAGGCAAGGAATTGCAACAAAAGTTTCCATTCACCATTTCTTTTCATCCAGATCCGCAGGTAATTGTCATTTTTTCCGTCAATGTTTGTGTTGCCATAAACGAACAGCAGGTCGCCGGCAGCGGAAACACCGGAACCGACTGGCTTGAAGCTGATGGATGCTGGAATTGTTTTCACCACCTCCTTCAACTCGTCACCTGTGTAGGGAGGATGCCCCTGGCGATTGAATCTCGTTTCTTCGGTAATCACGTGGTCGTAAGCCGCTGCACCCGCATGCTCCCAGTTTTTAATAAATGCAAGTTCAGAGATATCTTTCGCGGCACTGCTATCTGTCTCCACGTATCGCTTATCACCAATTATCGAAACCAGTTTACCTTCAGTTGGCCGCGCAACGATCGGGTAACCGATGCCAACATCCACGATATTCTTCCATTTGTTTTCCTTCCATTTCCATATGCTCGTAAAATGACCACTGAATGCGGGAACACCCAGGCTGTCAAAACCGGTGAATGGTCCTGTTGTGTACCCAAGGTCACCCGATGCGGCAATGCCTGCAACTTGTGGAAACCATCTCAGCTTGCCGCCATCATTGCTGTCCTTTAATACATCCTGGTAGGCATTGTTGATCTGCCCGTGTTTAAAATTGATGCAGTTGGTATCCAGGAAAATTAAAAAGGCATTGCGTACACCGGCGCTTTCTGCATTTGCTGCAAACGCCTTTTCGGTGTTCACCATTGCTTCCAGCGTAGACTGGGAATAGAGGGGTATTACCTTACAAAAAAAGATGAGAAATGTGGCTGGGAGAATAAATCGTAACATGGCAGCGGTTTGTACTGCGATATTAGAGAGAAAACCCAACCGGGTAAAATCATCTTAACGGCCAAAAACGACAGTTCAGGAAAAGGGAAATGAAAAGTCAAAGGTTGAAATTCTTTGCGCACTTTGCACCCTTTGCGTCTTTGCGTGAAAGCGTTCTCAGCTTTCCAATTCCGGTAAACTTTCCCATTCCCACGCTTCATGTTTCCCTTTCTCATCCGGCCGCCCTTTCGGACTCCTGATCGTGTAAACAGTATGGTATGCAAGGTCAGCAGACGGCATTTCATAATTCAGGATAGCGGCATATCGCTCTGGAGACAGCGTGTCTGAAATAAATTCTTTTGACATTTCCAGCGGAAGGAACAACGGCATCCGGTGTTTGTTCTCGCCGTCGTTATGGATCTGCTGCATCAGGCTGTTTGCTGAACGCGTTATCAATCCAAACGTCCAGGTCTTTACCAGTTCACCTGTAGTTTTATCCGGTAGTTCTGCAACAGAATACAATCCCGCCAGAAAAAATACGGACTGATCCCTCGGACGTACTGCGTAAGGAACTTTTTTCTTCCAGCCTGGTATTGCGCGATGTTCAAATATTGATGTCACAGGCACCAGGCAGCGCCGGTTACGTATCTTATACCAGTAGCTTGCCGGGTCATTGAGCACCCGTTCTGCCCTTATGTTCAGCATGCCATTTCTGCGTTTCATATCTGGCATTTCTTTCCGGAAAAATTCAATGCACGACCATTGCATGGGCCGGCAATTAATTTGCATTGTCTCCCGGTTCATGTACAGGATGGGATGCTCGCCAAACACGCTCACGCCCTGGATATGATCGGCCATTCCAAACTCCAGGTTCAGTTGCGGATCGAAAACAGTTTCGGGAAAAAAATCCGTGATCGCACGGATGTTGACCGTAAATGAAATATCATAACACATTGGCGTATTTTTCGAGCTCGGCCAGTTTTATTCGAAGGCGCTGGCTGCCGTATTTCAATGTTACGAAAAGCTCGCCAAAGATGAGCTCCAGTCGCGGGCTGATCTTCTTGTCCGCGCCGATCCGCCAGTTTGTTTCCTTTGTTACATAGTTCCGTATATGATCCGTAAATCGCTCGTTCATTTCCCGTTCTACCTGTTTCCTGTCATGGATGAATGCGGCATAAAGATGATAACCGGAATCGGGCTCCATTAACTGCCGGATCTTTGCCAGGTGGGTCCGTTTGCCCAGATCCAGGATGGCTGCATACCGGTCTTCGAGCGCTTTGAAATGTATCTGCGCCAGCCCGGGGTCATTGTAGTCAGAGACCAACAGAGGCACAGCGCCGCCTGCATCCGTCGGTGCATGCAGGTTGGTTTGGGTCACCAGGTATTTCCTGCCGTTATCCAGGCAATACTGCAACAATTTCGGCGAGTATATAGCGAACGGGTTAAACATGATCAGATATGAATGTGCAATACCTCGTTTATGTTGGTGGTGTATTTTTTCGATAAAAATTCCGCCTTTAAGCGATAGCGTTTTTCAAAGCCCTGCACGGCAAACCGCACAATATCTTTTCCAAGGGAACGATTCACTTTATCCATCGCCGTCATCATCCGGGTGTTGCGCGTACGATCCATCTCATCATAAAGTCCAAACTGCAGTGATTGAGCCGGTACGAGGTTTGAAACCGTAACGCCACATTTCAGGTATCGATGCCCCGGACGATAGATGATGTCCAGGCCTTTCAGTGCATAGCTGATAAGCTCAGCGGTGTGGTTGCTGGCTACATCCATTTCCATGGTAATGCTGGGCGCATATTGGCGATCTTCCGTGCGGTGAGGGTTGGTGCGAATAGCGACATTGATATGCTTTGCACAGCTATTTTCCCTGCGCAATTTTGCCGCGCAGGATGCAGCAAAGTTGGAGATCGCCTCTGCCAGCAGATCTTTCGACTCGGCAAGTTTCCCGAATGAACGTGATGTACAGATGTTTTTCTTTTTCACCGGGCCGGCTTCCCATTCAATTGCCGGCGTTCCCTGGAGTTCTTTCAGCAACCGACTGCCAACAACGGACATCTGTTCACGTATCCAGGCCACCGGAGCATTGACCAACTGTGCCGCGGTGTTAAATCCATTTCGTCGCAGGAGGTTCGCGTGTTGCTGCCCAATGCCCCACACATTTGCCACTTCCGTAAACTCCAGTGCCTGTTGCACCAGCCGTTCATTCGCCAGCCAGTGAACACCGGTGGATGCACAGTTTTTTTTCGCGAAACGGTTTGCCATCTTGGCCAGCGTTTTTGTCGGTGCAATACCCACTGTTACCGGGATGCCCGTTTGACGGTAAACAGCCTGGCGCATTTCCATGCCCAGCCGCACCAGATCAGTGTAGGGCATATCGGACAGGTCGAGAAACGCTTCATCAATGCTGTATAGTTCCATTCTCGGTACAAAGCCCGCAAGGATGGTCATCACGCGATCGCTCATATCGCCATACAGGGTATAATTGCTGCTGAATACTGCCACGTTATGCGCTTTCAGCGTTTGCCGGATCATGAATTCCGGTGTGCCCATGTGAATGCCGAGGGCCTTGGCCTCTTCGCTGCGGGCAATGGCACAACCGTCATTGTTGCTGAGTACCACCACCGGCCTGTTGTTCAGCGATGGATCAAATACCCGTTCACAACTGCAGTAGAAGTTATTGCAATCAACCAAGGCAAACATGACGCAATTCTTTGGGATTACTGATCACTGACGTAACCACACCCCAGATCATCATGTTCATCTCGGGCGTGATCTCTATTTCACGGTATTTTTTATTCGCAGGAACCAGCCAGCATTTAAAATCATTTTTTCGGAGAAATTTCACGGTGAATTCTCCATTCACATATGCCAGTACAATATCCCCATTGGCGGCCGTCAATGAGCGATCGACAACAAGGTAACACGCCGGTGGTAAAAACGCGTTGATCATCGAATCGCCTGTACACCGGACAATGAACGTCGACAGCGGGTGGCGTATCAGGAAATCATTGAGATTGATCCGGTCCTCAACGTAATCTGCTGCAGGAGAGGGAAACCCTGCCGGCACCGAAATATCCATATAAGGCACCTCTGTGTGTACCGCTTTTACTATATCCATGCTACTAAATTATTTAGCAATTTTACACCAAAGCACTTAGCCGGAGAAATATTTTTTATTGCCATGTGTAATGGTGGTGACGTGCGTCTGATGTAGATATAATTAGGGGGAGCGGGTAGGGATAAATGAAAAATGCCGCGATCATCGCGGCATTTTTTTATCAGGCTTTTCCCTGGAGATAGCGGATGATGTCTTCTCTCATCGGGCCCGCTACCTTTATCGCAGTAACAATTTGTGCATGCTGCTTATCAGGGAACTGGCGATGCAGGTATTCTACTTCATTTTTATCATTGGCATCTACCCGTATCGCATCCTGCTTCGTGGTTTTTTCTTTATTGTCTGCCATAATCGTTGGTTTACTTTACAATAAACAAACCCTGTGCCGGGCAATCAACGCTTCAGTAAAATCAACAACTGGTGGATAAAGGGTGCCTGCGCGGGCAACAATTGATGGAGCGCGGTTTTAGTGTCAAACCACGCCGCCCGGTCGATCTCGGGAAATTGTTGTTGCTTACCTGAATGTGGCGGCCATTCGGTCGAAAACATATTGCTGCTGATATTTGTCACGTCCAGGTCACCCTCTGCAGCCCAGGCAAAAACTTTTTTTCCTGATTTTTGTAACATCGGTTCGAGTTGAATAAAACTTCCCTGCAGGAATACACCTGTCTCCTCAGCGAACTCCCGCAACGCGGCCTGCAATGGCTCTTCGCCATCCGTAAATTCTCCTTTGGGAATGGTCCACGCACCTGCATCTTTGTTTTTCCAAAACGGACCACCAGGATGAACGAGCATCACTTCGATGTCCTTTTGAGCGGTTCGATAAAGTAATATGCCGGCGGATTGTGTAGCCATGAGCAGGAAGATTATTGCGTGTAACAGCAGTAATTATGGCTTCACCACAATGTTATTAACGATCCGTGTAATGCCTTCGATACTGTCAAGGCGTGCGACGGCATCCGTACGGCAGGATTCATCAGCACATTCGCCCGTCAGTGTGGCCACGCCATCCTTTACTGTCACGCTGGGATTGCGAACCGAACTTGCCACCAGTTCGCGTTGTGCCGCAGCAGCAAGTTCTTCATTATCGGATGAACTTCGGCAACCAACAAAAAGAAACGATGCAACGATGATCAGGCAGCAGCGGAATGGTGAAATAAAAACCTTCATGCAATAAATTGATTCATTAATTACTCTCGATCCGCTCGTTAAAATAAGCACGCATGCCTTTCAACTGATACGTGTGCCGGCTGGTGTGGCAATACACGAAGAATATCCATTCCAGTCGGGTCATGGGACCATATCCGGGTAGTTCAAAGGTGCGACACACCTGTGTCAGATCCAGCCTTGCGCCCGCTGCCATGATGTCGTCAAAAAGCTGGTGCAGGTTCATGGTGAGGCGCTCCTGGTCAAAGACCTTATTTTCCGGAACCAGGAAAGCAGGCGAACTCATTTTTGTATCAAAGTTGAGGAAGTCTCTTGCTATGATTTCCAGCTTTTCCGAGGGATCGCGGTCGGTAGCCACTGTATCATTCTCCAGCATGCCGGTAAAGCCGGTAATTGATTTTTCTATATGCCGGCCGACCTGTGCCGGGGTCCAGTTTTTATCTTCATTCGCCGGCACGTCGTTATCACCGGCGACGGTATTGAATGTGCCGTCGCTGAAATTTTCCAGCAGGCTGATAAATTCATTGGATACGTTCCCAAGGTCAGCGAGCAATTCTGCCGGTGTCTTATGTATAGTCATGGAAATGGTTTTCTACAATTTACAAATTTTGCAGGGATGTGATGGCCGCTGTGATGTCGATCCCCTTTCCCAACACAGGTTTAAACAGATCACCCTGTTCCCTGATCCGCGCGATACTATTATGAATGGTGAAATCTTTCAGCTTCAATCCTTTTTTTACTTCCTCCCAATGCAGCGGCATGGAAACCGTGGCGCCGGGTTTGGGCCGCAGCGAGTAAGCCGCCGCGAGCGTTGCCTGGGGCCTGTTTTGAAGGAAGTCGATGTATATCTTGCCCTTGCGGTTTTTTGTGGCACGTTCAATACTGGTAATCTTCGGGAGTTGCTCATGCACCAGCGTGGCGATCAGCCGGCCGAACTCTTTCGATGCCTCATAATTGTATTTAGCACCAAGGGGTATATAAATGTGGATGCCTGTTGAGCCTGAGGTTTTCACATAACTGTTCACACCTGCACTCTCCAGCACCTGCCTCGTCACCTGCGCTGTTTCGATCACCTGTTCAAATGTATTTTTATCGGGATCCAGATCGATGATGCACCAGTCGGGATTATCGGGTGTGTCAATCCGACTGCTCCATGGATTCATTTCGATGCAACCCAATGATGCCATGTACATCAGGTGCGCCTCATCCGTACACACCATGAAATTTTTCTTCTTTCCTTCGCTTACATAAGGAAACGTTTCGATCCAGTCAGGTGCTTTTCCTGTCACATCCTTTTGGTAAAAACTCTCGCCATCGATGCCGTTTGGATGGCGGTTGAGCGACATGGGCCGGTTTTTCAGGTAAGGCAAAATATACGGTGCCACCTGGTAGTAATAGTTCAGCATGTCGCGTTTAGTGACCTTGTCCTTCGGCCAGTACAGTTTGCTGAGGTTGGTGAATTTCATGGGATGGCCATTCACTTTGCGTTCCTGCTGTTCGTCTTTCGGATTGAGCAGCGTTTTTCTTTCCGCCTTCCCTGATTTTGCAAGTATGTTGTTCTTGTGCAGCACCGTTTCCTCGATTGCTTCATCAACTGGCATGGCTATCTCTGCTTTCACGGAGGAAGCTTTTTTATCCTCCCGCATGCCTTCAAAAGATGGATGACGCATGACCCCATCGCTTGTCATTTCCGTATAAGATACTTCACAAACAAGCTCAGGCTCCAGCCAGACAACGGAAGCCTTTGGGGGCTTGGGTCGGAAGCGTGATGGTTTATTGACATCCGGCTCGATATCGAACGGCGAGGTTTTCCGGACAAGCGGCTTGAACTGCCGGATCATCTCTTTCTGAAGTTTATCCGAAAAGCCCGTGCCGATCTTCCCGGTATAGCGAAGGGTCTTGCCATCATACACGCCAACAAGTAAGGAGCTGAACGATTTTCCGCTCCCTTCGTTCTTTGTATATCCACCGATAACTACTTCATGCCGTTGCGCTACTTTTATTTTCAGCCACTCTTTTGTACGCACACCCGGTGCATAAGTGCTGTCCATTTTTTTGGCCATGATGCCTTCCAGTTTCAACTGACTGGCCACTTCAAAAAAATCGGTGCCGGTGGCGGCAAAGGTTTCGCTCATGCGAATGGTATCGTTTACCGGCAATACCTCGGCTAATTTTTTACGTCGCTCCACCAGTGGAAGTTCCATCAACGAAAGACCGTTCAGCCAAAGCAGGTCAAATGCATAGAAGATCAGTTGGCCATCTGCTTCACTCCGCCAGTTTTGCAGTTTTCCAAAATTGGAAACGCCTGAATCGTCGGTTACAATTATTTCTCCGTCGAGAATAGCGTCCAGACCGGTATTTTTCAATGCATCATATACGGAGTAGAATTTCTCGTTGAAGGATTTGTTGTTGCGTGATTTCAATTCAAGTTTGCCCTTATGTAAAAAAGCGAGGCAGCGGTAACCATCCCATTTCACTTCATAGAGCCAGTCGTCCTGGTCAAATGGTTTATCAGTCAATGTGGCCAGCATAGGAGTGAGGTTGGCTGGAAATTTCATCTTTTTTCCCTCCGCCTTAACCTCAACCTCAGCCTCAACCTTAGCCTTAACCTTCGCCTTATCCTTCGCCTTATCCTTAACCTGAACCTCAGGCTCTCCATACACCAGGTCCGGTGCTTTTTCCATCTGTGCGATTGTTTTGCCGGAGATGACGGATTTGTCTTTGCGCGTAATGTCAGATTTGGCGGCATACTTGTCTTTCACCTTCATCAGAAGCCAGGAGTTTTCTCCCTGGTAGGAGGATTTCACGAGGGCATAATCACCTTTAAGTTTCTGGCCTTTCATCCGGATCACCAGTTTGCCTTTGTGGAGCTGTGACAGGAGTGCCTTTTCCATCGTTTTTTTATCGTCATAATTTCCTTCGGCGGGGACATAGCTGCCTTCATCCCATACGATGACGGTGCCGCCCCCGTATTGGCCTTTAGGGATAATTCCTTCAAAGTTTTTGTAGTCGTAGGGATGATCTTCCACCATCATCGCCAATCTTTTGATAGTTGGGTCCGTGGAAGGGCCTTTTGGAACAGCCCAGCTTTTCAATACGCCACCCATTTCGAGCCGGAAATCGTAGTGCAGGTGGGAGGCATCGTGCTTCTGGATAACGAAGCTCAGTTCGGTGGATACAGGCTTGCCGCCGACGGGCTCCGGTGTTTTATTAAAACTGCGTTTTTTCTTGTACGTGGCAAGGCTCATACAGGCGTTTTGGAGAATATATCCAATTCTGTGCCTTATGTAATGCCTGAATAACCAGCGATTAAGGGGAAATTATTTCTTACGGACGTTGACCCCGTTAAGACCCTTGGGTCCCCGCTCAACTTCAAATTCAACGGAGTCATGTTCCTGTACCGGTCCGGAAAGCTGGTTGATGTGGACAAAAATGCTTTCACCGGTCTGGCTGTCTTTGATAAATCCAAAACCTTTGGCGTCGTTGAAGAAGGTGATCTTGCCGGTGCGGAGGGTCTGCTCCTGGGAGGCGTCGTATTTTGGGACGCTGATCTGAATATCTTCGGGGCGAAACACTTTTTTCTTGTTAGGGTCGGGGGCAGTAGAGGAAATATTGCCATTCTCATCCACAAAAGCCATCATGTCTTCGAGCGTTTTACCCTTTTTTGCATTGGCTTTGCGCTCTTCCATTTTTTCCAGTTTTTCCTGGCGCTGCTTGGCTTTCTTTTTTTCTTTTTCCTTCTTACCAAAAGTTTCCCCTGATTTCCCCATAACTGAACTATTTTATTAAAGATCGGATTTTATTCCGGTTTAAAGCTCAAAAGTCGAAAACTCAGAACTTGAAACTCAAAACTCAAAACTTGAAACTCAACACTCAGAGCTTTTTGCTCCAGCATACCGGCACGCAAATCCCGAGGCTTCGGAAGCAAAGTGAGCAACCGGACCGGGGCGTACC
>JAEZAM010000019.1 GCA_023430465.1 Bacteroidota bacterium
GTGCCGAGCGCAGCGAGGTGTATCGAAGGCGCCGCGGACAGGATGCGGAACCAAGTAAACCTCAACCTCAACCTTAGCCTCAACCTCAGCCTCACCCTACATTTTCCCTTCAAAAAAACCGAGATCCTTCAGGATATCCTTCAACAGTTTCATTCTCACCGTCCGCATATCGAAATCTGGGTCCTTTGACTCCAGGTTAAGGACAAAGAAGTAGGGATGGTTATTTTCTTCTATCCAGCCAACGATCCAGCCGATGTCTCTGCCACCTTCGGTTCCCCAGCCGGTCTTGTACCCAAGCCGGTAAAGCGTATTGTTCTCGAACAACATCGCGCGGCGGACCATCTCCTGGTTTGTTTTGAAAAACGGGAGCTGGTTGAAATACAATTGCTTTACCAGCCCGAGTTGTTCGTCTGGTGTGATCTTCATTGAATTGTCCAGCCAGAAGGTATCGATCGCTGAGCTGATATGAACCTTCTGCGTGTCAGTTTTGACAGCATAGTTCATTGTATCCAGCCAGGATTCCATTTTTTCCCTGCCGATACGACGTGCCACTTCCCTGTAATATGGCACGGATGAAACCCGGAAGGCTTCATACATCGTCAGGTCGCGGTCCCACTCTGGTCTTCTTTTGACTCCATCCCAGGGTATCACCATGCTGTCGCTGGTGATCGCGCCGGTCTGCAGGCCGATCAGCGAATTCACGATCTTGAAAGTCGAGGCGGGTGTGTAACTGCTATCCGTATACCGGGATAAGTTATAAATGGTAAACCTGCCGCTGCCATTGTCCATCAAACCGAAGCAGCCCTCTACTTTATTTTCAGCAAAATATTTACCGAGGTTATCATCCACTTTCACGTTGTTCGGTGAGCAGGAAGCAATAAGCAGAACACATACAAATGCTGCAATTGATCGCATAGCTGAAAATTTTCGCAAAGGTAATGGCAATCACGTGTGCGGGGTTAAAAAAGCAACCGACTGGCGTTATTTGATTACGCCGAGCTCCTTCCCGATCCTTGTAAATGCGTCTATCGCCTTTTCCAGGTGGTGCATTTCATGCGCCGCGCTGAGCTGGACGCGGATCCTTGCCTGTCCTTTGGCCACAACCGGGAAGAAGAACCCGATCACATAGATACCTTCTTCCAGCAGGCGGGCGGCAAAGGTTTGCGCCAATACTGCATCGTAGAGCATAATGGGAACGATCGGATGATCGCCGGGCCTGATATCGAAACCAGCAGCAGTCATGCCTTCACGGAAATAGCGGGTGTTGCGTTCCAGCTTGTCCCTTAGTTCCGTTGTCTCCGTAAGCATATCCAGTACTGCAATAGATGCGCCCACGATGGAAGGTGCGAGTGTGTTACTAAACAGGTAAGGTCTTGATTTTTGCCGAAGCATTTCAATCACTTCTTTCCTGCCGGAAGTAAATCCACCCGAAGCGCCGCCCAATGCCTTGCCAAGTGTGCCGGTGATGATATCTATCTTACCCATCACACCCCTGTACTCGTGTGTGCCGCGGCCTGTTTTCCCGATAAAACCGGATGAATGACATTCATCGATCATTACAACGGCATCATACTTTTCCGCCAGGTTCACGATCTCATCCAGTTGTGCGATGGTGCCATCCATGCTGAATGAACCATCGGTAACGATGATCCTCGACCGGCAGGCAGCAGCTTCTTTTAGTTTCGCTTCCAGGTCCTGCATATTATTGTGCTCATAACGGAACCGCTGGGCTTTGCAAAGCCGAACGCCATCAATGATCGAGGCGTGGTTCAGCGCATCCGAGATGATCGCATCCTCTTCATTGAACAGCGGTTCGAACACACCACCGTTGGCATCGAAAGCCGCCGCATAGAGGATCGTGTCCTCAGTGCCGAGGAAGGCTGATATCTTTTGCTCCAGTTCTTTATGAATATCCTGTGTACCACAGATGAACCGTACGCTGCTCATCCCATAGCCATGACTGTCAATAGCTTCATGAGCCGCTTTTATCACTGCCGGATGAGAAGACAACCCGAGGTAGTTGTTGGCACAAAAGTTCAGTACTGTCTTGCCGTTCACCATGATCTCGGCACCCTGCGGACTGACGATGATCCTTTCTTTTTTATACAGCCCTGCAGCATCTATTTCTTTGAGTTCCCGCGCGATGCGCTCTGAAAAACGATTGTTCATTGGAGGAGTTTGAGCCGCAAACCTAAGAAAATCCCGCCGCGCGGGAGCAGGGACTCGCCTCTGACAGGTTTTGCCGGCAATTTTCACACGGGGATATGCACAGTTCATCGGGGAAAACCTACCGTCGGCCTGATTGATCTTGCCGTTCGTGGAAGAGAAATTTAGGTTTGCGGTAACATTTTTCGCGGCAACGCGTCCAATGCTTAACACAACCAATTCACATGAGACAGCAACCTTATTTCCGCATGGCCCTCGTTGCACTGGCTTTTTCCGGTGTAATGGTTTGTTTACAGTCGTTTCAATCGGCGGCCGCCCCTGAACCATGTGAAGAATCACTGGAAAATTGCTCTAAAAACCCTGAAAATGGGAGCAAAATGACCTGGGAAAGCCTTCCTGCCCAGTTTTTTTCTTCTTTTTGATAAATATTCGATTTTTCTTCCCGTTCTGTAACATTCCCCTTTTCCGCACGTATTAAATTTATTCCGGGCTACTTAGTAATTTCGAGACCCGGTACCGGCTGTTTATGACTGAAAGAGAATACAATGAATGTGTGAACCAGTACGCAGATAATGTGTACCGCTTTATTCTGAAAAACCTCCGACATGAAGAGGATGCCCGGGATGTAGTGCAAACCGCTTTTGAAAAAATGTGGCGGAACAGGGAGGAAGTAGATGCCACCCGCTCGAAATCCTACCTTTTCACGGTAGCCTATCACCAGATGATCGACCATATCCGTAAGGTGAAACGCATCCAACTCAAGGAGGAGTTCAATGAAGGTTCAAAGGTGCAGGACAGGCCGGCCAATAACCTGAAGAAGGTTTTGGAAGAGGCGCTGGCCAGGCTAAGCGAAACGCAACGCTCACTGGTACTGCTGAAAGACTACGAAGGATACAGCTATGATGAAATCGGCCGTATCACCGGGTTGAGCGAAAGCCAGGTAAAAGTTTATCTGCACCGCGCAAGGGTACAATTGAAAGAGTACCTGGTTAAAATCGAAAACGTGATCTAAAGGAGAAATAGTAGCATGAACATCGACCGCCATAATTACGAAGAATATTTCATCCTCTACCTGGATGAAGAACTTTCCGCCGGAGAAAGACGGCAGGTAGAGCAGTTCGTGGAGCAACATCCCGATCTGAAGGAAGAATTTGACCTGCTCCTTAGCAGCAAGCTTCCTGTCGATGACGCTGTCGTTTTTGCTGACAAACAATCGCTGCTGCGCACGGAGACCGGCAGCACCATCAATCCCGCAAACTTCGAAGAATACTGCCTTCTCTATACAGACAATGAACTGACCGCTGCTGAAAGAAAACAGGTGGAAGAACTGGCCGCAGGCTCTCCTGAGTTGCTGGCAGAACTCCAGCGTTTCGCACGCACGGTTGCGAACCCGGAGACTATCCTATTTCCCGATAAGGCAAGCCTCTACCGCCGTGAAGAAAAAAAGCGCCCGGTAGTATATTTTACCATCCGCCGTATAGCCATAGCAGCAGGCCTGATCCTGGCAGTAAGCACTACAGCACTTCTCCTTTCACGCAGTAACAATGAGCGCACGACAGATGAGTCAGTAGCGGTGAATACTCCGTCCGCCGAAACCAGCAATGGAACTGAAGTTGTGATTCCATCGAATGAACCTGCAGAACCACAAACGTTGGTAACAGCACCCGCCGGTGTTGAAGTTGTGGCTTCGGAGAATAAACGAAGCAGGATTGCACCATCTGTAAGAAATGAAGTCGCAACAGATTTTGTGAACGTAAGTAATCCAAACAATCTTGCGCAGCCAACGCACAATCCAAATGTAAATGGCAGCGAACAGGCAGATGTAGCCAGGTTAGACAAGGTTGAAACACCTGCAACAGGTTCTTTAACAACTCCAAAGCAAATTAATCAGCTTCCAACTGTAACAGTTGATAATGCACGTCCGTTACAATCTGGATACATGACCGCAAGTAATTCCGTTGAACCGGAAGCGGACACGTACACAGAGGCAAGCGAACCAGGTCGTAAGAATAAGCTCCGTGGATTTTTCCGGAAAGTTACTCGGACATTCGAAAAGACCACCAACATACAGGCAACAGACGACGAAGATCGTTTGCTCGTAGGTTCACTTTCCATCAGGTTATAGCATCCGCTCCGCGACCCGGAGGCCAACGGACAACAATTTTTTAAAAGCATTTTTTAAACAAGACATTTATGAAAAGGATTTTTACCCTGTGTGCCGCAGTATGTGCTGTCATTACCAGCTTTGCGCAACAGGACACCACAGCAAAGCAGGCGCCTGACACGATCAAGATCGGCGGCATGGTCATCATCCGTGAAGCAGGCGGTAACAAGGACACAGGATCAGTTCGGGAAGGAATCTGGAAATACCGCAGAAGAAGTTCCGATAAGCCCGGCAACGTAAGCACAAACTGGTGGATCCTCGATCTGGGTTTCTCCAACTATAACGATAAAACAAATTATGCCGGCCTGGACGCTCAAACTTTCGCACCCGGTGCTACCGAAGACTGGCTGAAGCTCCGAGCAGGAAAATCAAGAAGCGTCAACATCTGGGTATTCATGCAGCGCGTGAATGTGATCAAACATGTGGTGAACCTCAAATATGGCCTTGGACTTGAGCTGAATAATTATCATTTCGATAATAAATCCGTACGCTTTTCAAAGAGTCCGACCCTTATTACGGCCCTGCCACTGGATCCGACTTTCCAGAACGTGAGCAAGAACAAACTTGCCGCCGACTACCTGACGGTACCCATCATGTTGAACTTTAATTTTACCCCAACAAAACGCCGCAACTATGGTTTCAGCGCCGGTGTGAGCGCGGGCTATCTCTACAGCGCAAGACAAAAAGTGAAAGAAGGGGGCGATGTGGATAAAGTGAAAAGCGATTTCGACCTGCGCAAATGGAAGATCTCCTACGTTGGTGAAGTTTCACTCGGGGTGGTAAAGCTCTATGGATCTTATGCCATGAAGAGTATGTTTGAAAAAGGACTTGACCTGACTCCTTACAATGTGGGACTGCGCTTCAGTAACTGGTAGGCTGAGGTTGAGGTTTTTTAATTTTTCATTTTAAATTTTTAATTAACCTCCGGGCAGACATTCAGTATTACTACGCAAGCACCGATCTGAAAATATCTTCCAAAACTGTTGACAGGCAAGGATCTCCGGTTATATAGCATTCGATTCTAATAAATGTGGAAAATATATTTTCCGTTATCCCGCTGGAAAAACCCAGCGGGATTTTTCTTTGCATCATTTTTGCTAATTGCGTACACTTGTAAACAGTTAGTTAAAGAAATCCGTGTTGAAATAAACGACACCCTGCACCCGTTAACTAAAAGCGGTTAAAGGATACTCCATGAAAAATATACTTGTTGTCACCTCACTTCTACTGGGCAGCGGCATTCTCCTGGTAGACACATCACCAAAAGCGAGACCAGCTTCCCGCTCCTTCAAAAG
>JAEZAM010000025.1 GCA_023430465.1 Bacteroidota bacterium
TGGATGGCTGGATGCTGGCCTGCCTGCCGGAGCGAAGCGGAGGCTGGACTGGGTGCTGGGGACTGGGAGTTGGATCGCAGGATGAGGTTGCTAACCCCGGGATTAATCCCGGGGTTATACGCCCAGGTCCCTGAGTAGCCCATGAGCACAGCGAATGGGCGAATCGAAGGGCCCTAAAATCGGGATGCGGACCTGCCTGGATGGTTGGACGGGGGATCGCTGGATATACTTTTTAATTTTTCATTTTCATTAAATAAGTACTCCAAGCATTTTGGAATGCTTTACATAAGACACCGATGGTGAGTAGATAAACAGGCAGGTTCCTGCTTTGATACGATTGATGATAGGACGCGCTTCGGCATGTGATACAGCAGGACAGCCATAACTTCTGCCGAGATAACCGAGGCTCTTTATAGTTGCCGCACTCACATAATCCGCTCCGTGCATCACAATGGCGCGCTCGAGCGCCCGATCATTGATGCCTTTTTCCTGGCCATGCAAACGCAATGAATAACCATTACCACCTATGTAGGTATCGCCAGTCACGTAAAAGCCGGGACTGCTCTTGAAAGATGACATCGTGTTCGAAAACGACTGCGCCATTTCTCCGCCAGAGTTGCGACCATGTGCTACATACGTGTGAAACAATACCTGGTTATTGTCGACATCGATCACGAATAAACGCTTTTGTGTACTCGGCAGACTGAAATCAGCTACTGTAAGGATCGACTCATTGCGAAGCTTTCCGGCAGCGCGAAGTTTTTCATAACCCGCCACTGCATAATCAAAGGCCTCGCGGCTCATGCCTAAAGATGAAAGGGAAAGGCTGTCATACAAAGTGGCAGAGATGCGGGAGGTAGATGGCGCGGGGAGCGAAGTGACAGGAGCGCTTTCCGTCCTGTCGTCCCCATGCTTATCCGCTACTTTCATGGACAGATGCAACGTGGCAACAATAAATGCTGATAAGATGAACACCAGGCGTCCCGGTCTTCCAAAAAAGGATGAATTTTTGTTGGTTTTCATTGGATTTGTTTTTCAGGTTTGGAATTCCCCACTGTGCAATAATCCCGCCACGGTCCTATTTAAAATGTGAAAGAAATCCAAAGAAGCGTCTTTGGAGGGTTAAACACATTTCTAGCTTACCAGAATCCATCAGATCATGAAAAACAAGGGAATATAAGTATTAATACCTGAAAGGTCTACATATTAAAACCTACTATTCGACGCAAACGAAAACATTTTGGACGCTGCTTTGCTATTTGTTAAATTGAATACACAACGAGCTCATTTTCGCTAACCAACCTAATCGCGTACCCAACAATTATGGCGAAATCTGATAACTCATTTCTCGATCCCCGCAGAATCCGATTCCAGGGTTTGTCGATCCAGCAGCGGCTGCCGTTGCTGATCTGCGTCTTGCTCCTGTCTGTTCTTCTTGCCTTTAGTTTTATTGCATATGTCGGCCTCCGGAACTCGGCTGTAAGCACGGGTAAACAGCGGCTCGAATCATTGAGCAGACAGCTTAGTACCTTGTTTGGGCAGTCGATGCAGGCCCTGATAGTAAGTACTGCGGGTGGCCTGCAAAACCCGGATCTGCTGGATTTTGCACGTAGTGGTGGTGCAGATGGTCAGGATGGCACAAAGACAGCACTTTACTCCATTCTCAAAGACTCCCAGACTGTGTTGATGGAAATCCGCGATCCGGCTCACCGTCAATTATTGCGACTCGGCCGTGATTCCGCGTCACCCCGCATAAGCCATAATCCAGATGCAATGACGATTGTGAACCGAACGATCAATCCTGGCATCGGAGAGATTGTACAATCGGCGGATTCACTTTTTTATCCCATCTTCATTCCATTAACACAGAACAAGATTACGCTTGGATATGTGGTTCGCTGGCGCATTCTTACCGCCTCCGCTAAAGCGATCCGGCAGTTCAATGATCTGATCGGGACCGATGCAAATATGTATGTCTCCAATGCAGATGGCACACTCTGGACAGATCTTCGTGCGGCAGTGCCTGCCCCTTTTGATCTGGATACCGCGCGGCTGAAGGCACCCTTTACTTACAAGAACTCCGATGGCCGTGCGATACTTGCCTCTGCAAAAATGATTCCGGGTACGCCCTGGGCCGTTACTACTGGCTTTTCCCGCACCCTCATATTAGCTCCGGCAAAATCATTTCTCCGCATGACACTGGTGGCGGGCGGAATAATCTTATTTGCAGGCATCCTGCTTGCCTGGCGCATGAGCCGGAACATCATCCGCCCGCTGGAATCATTGACCCAGGCCGCAGCGCTGATGGCGTCGGGACAATACTCAAAACCGGTACCTGTACACCGGAAGGATGAGGTAGGTAATCTGGCCCGCGCGTTCAATGCGATGATGCTGAAGATCCAGAAAGGCAAGAAGGAAATGGAAAAACAACTGGCAGAAACACGGCAGCTCAATGAACAGCTTCGCAACCTTTCCGCACACCTTCAGAACATCCGTGAGGAAGAACGGATTCACATAGCCCGGGAAATGCACGATGAACTGGGCGGATTGCTGACGGGTTTCAAAATGGATGTAGCGGGACTTCAAAAGAAATTCAGTGAGGGCGATCCGGTGATCAATGAGAAACTCACCAGCATGAAAGCCATGACGGATGATGCAGTGAAATTTGTCCGGAAACTGGCTGCCGAACTCAGGCCAAGCATACTCGATGACCTGGGTCTGGTACCCGCACTGGAATGGCATGCGCGGGAGTTTGAAAAGCGTTATGGCATTCCTGTTGTGTTTGATTATGACGAAGAGGAAGTCGAAGCCAGCTCACTGGTGGCAACAGGCCTGTTCCGGATCTACCAGGAGTCTCTCACGAATGTGGCGCGGCATTCAGACGCAACTGAGGTCTCATCAGGTTTACATATCCACCACGGTGTGATCGAAATGATGATAAGAGACAATGGAAAAGGATTTGACCTGAACGACAAACGCAAAACGCTGGGATTGCTGGGCATGAAAGAAAGAGCGGTGATGATCGGCGGAAAGCTGACCATAGAATCCGCACCGGGCAAGGGTACGAGTGTGATGATTACTGTGCCCGTTAAATAAGTAAAAAGTCAAACTTAAAATTAAAAAGGGACTTTTAAGCTTTGACTTTTGAATTTTGATTTTTACATTTTATTGCCTAAAAACAACACCGGTACGCGTGCATGATGAAGGATCCGCTGCGAATAGGGTCCGATGAAATGTTGGCGTGAATTGGCATCGATCGAAGAAAGCAACACAATGACATCGCTGTTGTGCAATTCTGCATGGGCGAGTACATTCTCGGGGAGTTGAGCTTCTTTTGATATCAGCGGAATGGTATGTAATCCACCCGGATGCTCTTCCAGCCCGGCCATCACTGCATCTGGTTGCTTCACCGTCACACGCTCTCCGGGATAAAGCGATAGTATTTCGATAGTAGCTGTACTGCTGGAAAGCTGGCGTATAATACCAAGCTGCTCTCGTTGAGCAACGGCGGGTCTTACAGGCATGAGAATTTTCTTGAACGGCACCCACTTACGACCAGCCGGGATACTGAGAATGGGCCGGCCCGCCAGCTTTATGGTATTGTACAGCGTTGTACCGATAAATCCTTCACGATAACCTGAGGCACCGTAGGTGCCCATGATCACCAGGTCGGCATTGCCGGTGATGGCCTGCCGCGAAATTCCGTGGCTGGGCGAGCCTTCTTCAAGGATCAGGCGTGCATGTATCTTGTGTTTTTGGTAAATATCATTGGCATGGGCATTCAGTATATCAGCACTATGAAGCCCCCGGCTGGGTTCTGACAGCACCCGATCGATTCCGCTGATCCGTTCATTCACATGCACAATGGTGAGAGATGCCTTGCACATTACCGCCAATGCCGCCGCTGTATCGAGCGCGTTCAACGATGATTCACTGAAATCGATCGCTGCCAGTATACTTCTGATCTTGTCGCTCATTTCTTCTGTTCTAACGGCTAAGATCATTATTCCCAACCGGCTGTGCCCCCGTGATGGATTAGAAAGACATTAGAATCCTCAGCCCGCCGCCGGCAAGGTGATGGTAAACACGCTACCGGCGCCGGGTTCGGAGGTAACCGATATATTTCCCTTATGCATCTTGATGATCTGGTATGCGAGGGACAGACCCAGGCCAAAACCCTGGGTAGCCCGGCTTTCATCCACCCGGTAGAATGGCTGGAATATTCGGGTCAGCTCCTCCTCCGGTATCCCGATACCGTTATCCGAGACTGCTATTACAAATTCATCATCACGCATATCCAGGGAAAGCACCGCCTTTTGATCGCCGGAATACTTGCAGGCATTGACAACGATATTTTTAATTGCGGTAAAAAGAAGTTCTGCATTGCCCAGCACCAGCAGTTTGTCTTCATGATCGGGGAATTCGCCAAACTGCAGCGAAAGCTGGTTGTTGGGATCCTGACGATGCAGGGTGGATGGCAGTTCAAGGATGATCTCATCGATCCTGACCAGGCTAATGATCAGGCCGCCCTTGTCCCCTGTGGCAATCGCAAATTCCAGCAGTGTCTGGGTGAGCCGGCTGATATGCTGCACATCCTGGAGCACTGAAGAGAGGATGCCACGATAAGTGTCTCCGCTTCGCTCCCGCTGGAGAGCTATCTCCAACTGACTCGATATGGAAGTCAGCGGGGTAGAAAGCTCATGCGAGGCATTCGATATGAACCGGCGCTGGAGTTCGAAGCTCGACTGGAGCCGGTCGAGAAGATCATTCAGTGTGGTCGTTAGTTCCTGCCACTCGTCGCGCGAGCCTGTAGTGGCAATACGCCGCGTGAGGTTCTGAGCCGATATTTCATTGACCTCACCCACTATCTTTCGCACGGGACGGAGGAGACTCTTTGAAAAGAAGTACCCGCCCACGATGGCTATGCCTATGCCTGCGATGAAACTGAGGGCAAGAATCTTCTGGAGATCATGCAATTGATTTTTTCCATCAATGTCCAATGCGGTACATACCACCAGGACACCATAGGGTCCTGGGTTGTAATACGCTACCACCCCGTCCTTGCTTCCCTGGGTGAAATAGTAGCTGCCGTAAGCCCTGGCATTATCGAGCATGGCCTTCGAAACTTCAATGCTGTCACCAGGCACGTCGCTGTATTTATAGATGCGAACATTGTGCACATTATACGCCTGTACACTTTTATAGAGCAGGGAAATGGTGGTCAGTGAATCGATACGTTCGATGAGGCCCTGATCGAAAAGCTCCGCCTGGCTGAGCAGTCGCGCTGTGGTGATGCCGCGGTTGGTGAGCCGGGTCTTGATCAGCGAGAGCCGTGTGGTATACGAGAAATAATAAATGGAGGTGCATACGATCGCGAGGATGATGAATACAAGGGAAGCAAACAAGATCGTGATCCGGATGCGTACAGACATATCAGGTTTCCTTTAAAATGTATCCCACACCCACCTGGGTATGTATCAGCTTCTTCGCAAACGGTTTGTCCACCTTATTCCGAACATAATTTATGTATACATCTATGATGTTCGTGTTGGTATCGAAGTCGATATCCCAGACATTGATGGCAATATCCGCACGCGATAATACAGTATTTTTATTTCGCAGGAGATATTCGAGCAATTGAAACTCTTTTTGTGTCAGGTTAATTTCGCGGTTGTCGCGGTGAACTTTCTTTACATCCAGGTCCATTGTAAGATTGGATGCAGAGAGGACATTGCCGGGTGATCGGGGCAACTGCCCGGACCGCCTGATCAGCACCTCCATTTTCATGAGCAGTTCCCGGAACTCGAAAGGCTTGAGCAGGTAATCATCTGCACCGGCGCCATAGCCCTGTATCTTATCGTTCAGGGTGTTCAGTGCAGTGAGCATGATGATGGGCACCGCAGTATTCATTTCCCGGATCTTCTGGCAAAGCTCGAATCCGCTTATGCCAGGCAGGTTGAGATCAAGTGTGACGAGGTTGAAATCGCCCGACCGGAACAGGTCATAACCAATATTACCATCATAGGCAACATCAACTTCATACCCATTTTCAGACAATCCCTGCTGCAGTGTGTCTGCTATCTTGTGCTCATCCTCTACAAGTAAGATTTTACATCTTTCCATGAAAACTGCGTTTCATATACAAGGTTATGCACTTAAGTGGCACTGCCAGCAACGGTTCAGGTTTCTAATACATTTCTAATCTGTTGCAGGGCTTTCCGCTTTGGTGACCGTAGGATAATTTATTATAAAACTGTTGACCACCAGTCGTGATGAAGTTTTGCCGGATGCCACCAGCCCGACCCTTACCGCGCGGTCCCAGGGTGGCAGCGTTGTGCTGTCGAGTGGAGATTCATTTAACTCGAAATATTCCTTGCCATCAAGACTATAAAAACAACGCACCTGGTTACCCCCGGTCACGGCAATCCGCAACACCAGGTTACGTGATTTTCCAAATTTCTTCCCGGTGATCATTTCTGCATTTCCGTCTTTGTAGCGAATTACCTGGACGGAGTCACGCTGGCGTTTTACCAGGATCATGTTCTTTTCATCTCCTATCAGGGCCACTCCTCCGGAGGCGTTGGACTTAGAAAGGTCAATATCCGTGGTGGCGGTGTACTCGCTCATCAACGTTTTTTGTGCGAGCACGGTACCTGCTCCTGTCGTTGATGGCGCGAGTGAAAGCTGCCCCGCCTTGAGTGTATAAACAGGCTGCTGAAAAACGCTCCATTGCCATGCGGGAGAAAGCTTTGCGGCATTGAAATCTTCGAGATAAAAATCCTTCGGTTTATGCACGTAAAACCCTTCGTGAATAAATTCAAGCCAGCCATCTTCACGTGGTTTGTATTGCATCAGCAATGCCTGCCGACCCGTATATACACCACCGTTCCTGTCGTAGGCATGATAGAGAAAATAAAATTTGCCATCTTTTTCAACCGGGGTTCCATGCCCCGGGCATTTCCAATGGGCATTGTCCGTCAGGACAGGTTTATCCATTTTCTCCCAGGGACCAAGTACATTCTTCGCCCGCGCAACGCCGGTCACATAGTTGCAGCCCGCACCGCAGCAGCCGGCAGCGGAATAGAACGCGTAGTAATAATCGTTGTGCCGGGCAATGGAAAATCCTTCAACAAGGTTTCCCTCCCAGGCAAGGTCGTTTCTGAAAAGTTCCTTCTTCTCGCCCATGAGTTCTGTGCGTGCTTCGTTCATTTCCATCGCCCATATCGGCGTTGGCTGATTGATGCTGTTCCCATCCTCCTTCCATATCAGGTAGAGTTTGCCTGATGAATCGCGCTGAGGATATGCATCGATGGAGCCGGCATCCTGGCACATGAGCGTTCCATGATCTTTATAAGGTCCTTCGGGTCTGTCAGCACTGGCCACGCCCAGACAAAGTCCACCACCCTTCTTATGCGCAGAGTAATAGATGTAGATCTTGCCATTGTCATACGATATCTCCGGTGCCCAGAAATAATAGTCCGCCCATTCCGGGGCCTTGTTGAAAACCGCGCCGACGGACTCCCAGGTCAACAGATCGCCGGATTTATACAATGGAAAAATCGGGGCCCAGTTGGAGGTAGTAGCGGTTGCCCAATAAGTATCGCCAATCTTTACCACCGACGGATCAGGGTTGTCACCCGGTATCACGACGCGTTGCGCCAAGGCCAGCGCAGGCAAAATCATAGCCAGGAACTGCAGGCAGATTTTCCGTAGTTGATGAGGCATGGTTAAAGGTTTTTTTGGTTAAGGTTTGGGGTGCCTGCCTGGCACCTCGCCCCTGTCCGGGCAGATACCTTGCCGAATTCTACTGGTGGCTGAATTTATACACCGACGAAGTCTTGTATGTCTCCCCGGGGTTCAACACAGTGGAAGGAAAGGTTGGCTGATTGGGAGAGTCCGGGTAGTGTTGTGTTTCCAGGCAGAATGCTGTGCGGAATTCATCTTTTGATCCGCCTTTGAATGTGTTTTTGCCTCCCATGAAATTACCGCCATAGAATTGGAGCCCCGGTTCGGTGGTGCTTACATGCATGGTGATGCCCGACTTGTCCCCTGTTACAACTGCCGCTTCAGTCATTCCTCCGCCTGATTTATTGAGTACATAGTTGTGATCATAGCCTGTCCCGAATTTCAGTTGCTGATTGTCCGTATCCACTCTGGCGCCAATGGCGGTTGGTGTCGTGAAATCGAAAGGAGTTCCTTTCACTTCAACTATCTCACCGAGCGGAATCAGCGTGGAATCAACGGGCGTGTATTTATCAGCATTGATCTTTAATACATGATTATTGATGGAGCCGCTACCTTCACCGTTTAGGTTGAAGAAGGCATGGTTGGTAAGGTTGACGACTGTTTTCTTGTCCGTGCTTGCTTCGTAATCCATTTTAAGTTCGCCATTATCGTTGAGGGCATAGGTCACCCTCACCTGCAGGGTTCCGGGAAAACCTTCTTCCATATCCGGGGAGGTATAAGTAAATACCACGGTCTGCGAATCGGGCTGGCTGGCCTGCCACACCACATCCTGGAAACCTTTTTTCCCGCCATGGAGCGTATTGGGACCATTGTTGACAGAAAGCGGGTAGGCCTTTCCATCGAGCATGAATTGTCCGCGGGCAATGCGGTTGCCATATCGCCCGATTGTTGCGCCGAAATAAGGCTCGGTGGAGGTCTTGAATTCCCTGACGCTGCCAAAACCAACGACCACATCAACAAGCTTACCGGTACGATCAGGTACAAGCAGCCCAACCAGCCGGCCGCCATAGTTGGTAAATGAAGCAACCATGCCCGTTCTATTCTTCAGTATATAGAGGTCAGTTGCCTGTCCGTCCAGGGTGTCACGGAATTGCTGCGAATCGATGGTGCTGCGGGCATGACCCGAATCCTGTGTTGACGGACTTTCATCGGCGTTATTGTTACAGGAAGCAACGGCGAATGCAATGACAAGCAGGAGGGCGATAGATTTCATGCTTTGGAGAATTAAACAGAAATTATAAATGAAAAAATAAAAACGCAAAACGAAAAACTCAAAATGCAAAACTCAAAACGCAAAACTCAAAACTTAAAACTCAAAACTTAAACGCAGAACCAAGAGTCACACCTGAGAAATCTCAACCTCAGCCTCAACCTCAACCTCAGCCTCAGCCTCAACCTCAACCTCAACATCAGCCTCACCCCCCCGAATTCGGGTGCCGGCATTTCTGCCAGTACGCAAAGATCAGGCTGATCCGTTCCTTGGTTTCCGCATACGTCGATGGCTTCTGGAAAAATCCCTGTACAGTCATCTTCGTATACACTTCATTCACCGCCCCCTGTTCAATTGAGGTCGAATAAAAAACAAATGGAATACTTTTCTTTCGCAGTTTGGGATCCTCATCAATGGCGCGCTTGAACTCAATACCAGACATACCCGGCAGGTTGATATCGCTTAAAATGATAAATGGTGTATCCAACGTCGTTTGCAGATAAGCAAACGCTTCGGGCGCACGGGTGAACCACAATACCTTGTTGCGAATACCAAGCTCTGCAAAGATGCTGATAAGCAGATCCTCATCATCGGGATCATCTTCCAGGATAATAACAGGACCATTCAATGACATACTACAAATTACAACAAACTGGTTGCTCAACCCCGGAAACGCCCCGATATTAGATTTTGGTGCGATTGTTCTAATCCCTAACTTTATAGCACCACGGGTTCTCCGTTGGGCCAATACATTTCCTGTTTAACTATTGTTACCTCTATGCCTGGTCTCAGCCTGCTGACACCAACGTGGACTTATTTATTTAAACCTAACCAATGAAGAAGCATATATTATTGATCGATGATGATAAAGCCGAGCTTATTGCCTTTCTCAAGGCATTGAAATTGACAACAGCCAGTTTCAAATGCACGTACGCAAAGAATGCCAGTCACGCTACAGAGTTGTTGCGTTACCTGAACCCTGACTATATTTTCTTTGATGCACATCTCGAATCTGCAGAAACACACCGGATGATCCAGACCATTCACAACAAACGGGCATTACTTGGATGCAGGTATTTTCTTTATACGCGGGAAATCACTGCTGAACTGAAACGCAGGGCCGTTGAACTTGGTGCTGCCGGCTGCATTATCAAAACCGCGATTACGGCCGCACTCGCTGATATGTTAAGCGTGGCGCTGGGTGAGCGAAAGGACCTCCCCCAGCCCTCTATTGCAGGCTACCCGATCCCGCAGGGTCAGCAGTCCAACGCTGTTTAGGTATTGAGAAAACAAACGATGCCCCCGCTCCGGTATTGTTCTCCACCCATACACGACCACGGTGCTGAAGGATGATCTCTGCTGTAATGTACAGACCGATCCCGAGCCCGGGTATCTTCTTTGTGGCCGGGTCAGCAGCGCGGTAAAAGCGTTTGAATATTTTATGTTTCTCTGTATCCGGCACTCCCGGACCTTCATCACTCACCCTGACAGTTACGCTTTTGTCATCACCGGAAACGTGGATGATCACAGGCTTCCCTGCCGGTGAATATTTTGTGGCATTGCCAATCAGGTTTAGAATTACCTGGTTGATTCGCTCCCGGTCTGCCATCACCCAGTGTTCCGATTCACCCTGGATAAGCAGCGGATGAACAATACCCGGCTGAAGAAATGACACGGATTCCTCCAGGAGGTCATATAAGTTGAACCGTTCATATTGGAGCGTGATCTCCCCTTTTTCGGAATCGGATACATCGAGCAGTGCATCGAGGAGTTTATTTAGGTTCATCACCTGCCTGTCGACCGCTTCTAGCGACCGTTGCAGGAAGTCTTCATCAGGCTTTTTCATGCGTAACAACAATTGCACGTATCCATGCAAAGATGAAATCGGTGTTTTAAGTTCATGACTGGCTATCCGGATAAAATTATCTTTTTGCCGCAGGCTTTTTTGTGTACTACGCAAATCCTGACGCACGGAATGGATGGGTGACAGATCGATATCGACGCCCATGATCAGTGCCGGATTCAATACAGACCTGATTGCTTTGACGCGGATGGTTTTTATTCCGCTACCGGCGTCCACCCTGATTGTTTTGTCAAACGGAACCTCCCCCTTTTCGATCGCTTTGGCGATCCATGCACCCAGCGGCTTGTCTTCTTTGACAGCAATCGTTTCATACAATCCCGGTGTAGGCGCTTCCTCTGCAGGCAATGGCAGCAGCCGGGACATGTTACCGGACACCAACATTTTCTTCTCTTCAAGATGATATTCCCAGGTGCCTGCTGCGGCGATTTCTTCAGTGAGTTGAAGCTTATCCGCAGCAGCCAGGCTTTGGGCAGAAAGCTGTCCCGGCAAACTGAGATCCCAGACAACTCCTATAAGCGAATCACCTTGCTCTTCGTGTTTGCGTTCTACGCGGATGCTCACGCGAATAGTGGAGCGGTCAGCGCGGGTAAGTTTCCATTCCCGTTCCATATGCCCGGCTTCGGTGAAGGTATCCAGAAGCTTATTGAAAACACCCATATCATCCGGATGGATGAAATTGAGGAAATCATAAAGGGAGTCGATGCGCTCCCCGGCACCGAGGCCGAGCATTTTTCTCAATCCGGCGGAAAGCGAGATCCGGCGCGTGTTGGCATGAAACTGCCAACTACCGCACCGGCCGGTGGATTCATATTGCTCACATAGATACGCGCACAGTTCATGCTCATTCATAAAATAGGTTGTGGTAGACTATCGCTTTGCAAAGAGGGCAAATGTCTATCCACACGGGAGCGTTCCGGAACCATGGACGAGCGAAAGTGTAAACAAAGGATCGAAAACTGTAAAAATGCTCAACCGAGATGTGGCAAAACGACAAATGTTATGCCTTTGCGGGGTGAGAGAAGGCAAATCCGGCAACACATCGGCAACACAGTACGGCGCCATAAAAGGTGGTTTAATGGTCGATGGATAAGGTGCGTATTTGAAGTTAGTCAAAATAAAGA
>JAEZAM010000027.1 GCA_023430465.1 Bacteroidota bacterium
ACCCTTCGACAGGCTCAGGGCAAGTCCAGTATCCAGCATCAAGCCATCCAGCATCCAGCATCTACAGCTTCCCTTCATCCGCAAAACTGTAATACCCCGTCTCGCTGACAATGATGTGGTCGATGACGCGGATGTCGAAATAGCGGGAGGCGTCGCGGATCTTGTTGGTGAGGTCTTCGTCGGCGCGGCTGGGGCGGAGGCTGCCCGAGGGGTGGTTATGGCAGAGGATGAGGCTGACGGCGTTCTGTTCAAGGGCCTTTTTCAGGATGATCCGCGGATCAGCTACGGTGCCGGTTATGCCGCCTTCGCTGATGATTTCGAAATGATTGATCTTATTGGCCTGGTTGAGGTAGATCACCGCGAATACCTCGTGGCGGTAGTCGCGCAGGAGCGCCTGAAGGTATTGGGCGATGTCAGAGCTGGACGATACAACTGTCTTGTTAAGTATGGCCGTGGCTTCCCGCCGCCTGCCGAGCTCAAGGGCAGCCGCAATGGTGATCGCTTTGGCAGTTCCAATGCCAGGGACTTTCATGAACTGTTGGACCGACAGCTTTCCCAATTCGCTGAGATTATCTTTTCCCAGGCGGAGGATATCCTTTGCAAGGTCGACGGCAGACCTGCTTTTCGTGCCATTATGGATCAGAATGGCCAGCAGTTCGGAGTTGCTGAGATTTTCTGCACCTTTCGATAGTAGTTTTTCCCTTGGCTGATCGTCTTTTGCCCATTTCTTAATTGAGTAGTTGTGCTCTTGCATGCCAACAATTTAACAGATATTTTTATCCCTGTAATGATGCTTTAGCGGCGTTACAACCAGAAGAATCCAATTTTTTTAAAATCCAAACCTGGTATTGTATGAAAACCAAATCAATCAATTCAGTAGGCGCACTCCACCCGATTCTTTTCTTCGCGGTCATGTATGTGGTGGTATTATTCTTATCAATTTTCATCTGTTCCTCCCTGTTTTACAGCCTGAACAACAACAGTTCATCGGGATTTTCAAGTACATCCAATAAAATAGAGAAGCGCAACTTCCCGGTTCAGGTATCTGCCGCCGTTGTGGTGAGATAATACCGGATAAGGCGGAATTAATTCGCGGATGGCTTATGCCAATTGGGGGGAGAGTAATATCTTCGCCGCTCCAAATGGCCTCCTACGGAGTCAGACCTTTGGAATCTTTTTCTGCCATGCAATCTGCCAAAATTTTTGCCGGTACCAGTTCAGAGGTACTCGCAGCCAATATCAGCAAAATCTATGGCGCCAAACCGGGCCGCATCAGTATCCAGCGGTTTAGTGACGGGGAGATCTGCCCGGTTTTCCTGGAAAGTATCCGCGGCGATTTTGTTTTCCTTGTTCAAAGTACGTACTCCCCGGCCGATAATCTCATGGAGCTTCTGCTCATGATCGATGCCGCCCGCCGGGCTTCCGCCTATAAAGTCATTGCAGTTATTCCCTATTATGGTTATGGTCGCCAGGACCGGAAAGATAAACCCCGGGTAGCGATCGGCAGCAAGCTGGTTGCCAATATGTTGGTAGCTGCAGGGGCAGATCGCGTCATCACCATGGACCTGCACGCCCCCCAGATCCAGGGCTATTTTGACATCCCCGTAGACCATCTCGACAGTCACGCACTTTTTATCCCATACGTAGAGAATCTGAAGCTGGAAAACCTTACCTTTGCGGCCCCCGACGTAGGTGCTACCAACAGGATCAGGGAAATCGCCAACTATTTCAACGCGGAAATGGTGATCTGCGACAAGCACCGTAAAAGAGCCAATGAGATCGCCAGCATGGTAGTCATTGGTGACGTAACAGGCAAAGACATCGTCATCATCGACGATATCTGCGACACGGGTGGAACGCTGGCAAAAAGCGCCGCCCTCATGATGGAAAAAGGAGCACGCAGTGTTCGCGCACTGATCACGCACCCCGTACTGAGTGGCAAGGCATATGAGAACCTGGAGAACAGTGTGCTGGATGAAGTAGTGGTCTGCGATACCATACCACTGAAGAAAGAGACAAACAAAATAAAAGTGATATCGGTCGCCGAACTGTTTGCAGTAGCTATCCGCAACGCTTTCGAAAATAAGAGTATCACCAGTTTATTTGTACACTCCCAAAGACGGCAAAGCCTCTAAGGAGAAAAGCAGCGTAATTAAACAAACAATATAGAACATGAAAACAATTACAATCGAAGGACAACTGAGGACCGGATTCGGGAAAGCCGCCACCCGCCAGCTCCGCTCTCAGGAACTAGTGCCAGGTGTAATTTACGGGGGTGCACAGGAGATCAATTTTTCAGCTCCTGCTGCTGCATTTAAAAACCTTGTTTACACAGGAAGTTTCCAGTTGGCTGAAGTAAAACTTGACGGTAAAGTCTACAGGACCATCCTGAAAGATTTGCAATTCGACAAGATCACTGACAAACTGATCCACGTTGATCTGCTGGAACTCGTAGAAGATAAAAAAGTAATCGCTACTATTCCACTGAAGTTCACCGGTGCTTCTATCGGTGTAAAGAACGGTGGTAAATTCGTTGCGAAGATCAATTCTCTTAAGATCAAGACCTACCCAAAATACCTGAAAGAGCAGATCGAAGTGCCCATCGATAACCTCGAGATCAACGGCAACATCCGTGTGGAAGATGTACAGGAAAAAGAATATGAAATCCTGAACTCACCACGTATCCCGATCGCATCAGTGGTGATGACAAGACAACTGAAACAGGAAGAAGCTGCTGCTCCTGCTGCGAAAGCTGCACCTGCAAAAGCCGCTGCTGCTGCAGCTCCTGCAAAGAAATAAAAGAACAATGTTCAACAGACCCGCTCCGAAACGAGCGGGTTTTTTGTTTCACGCAAAGAAAGATGAGGTTGAGGTTGAGGTTAAGGTTGAGGTTAAAGTTGGGTAGAATGAAAAGTAAAAATGAAAACGGTAACTCCTCTGTTCCCTTTCTCGATGTCAGTCTCCAGACGTCCATCACCTCCAAAATCAGAACCTTCCACAAGCTCAGCCTCAACCTCAACCTGAACCTCAACCTTGCTCGGCACTCCGCACTTCATGGTCTCTTATCTTTGCCAAAACAGACGCAACAGATGAAATTTCTCATCGCCGGGTTAGGTAATATCGGCAACGAATATGCGCATACGCGACACAACATTGGTTTTGATGTGGTCAATGCTTTTGTGATGAAACATGGCGGCGAGTTCCGGTCGGACAGGCTGGCTTATGTGGCCGAGGTGAAGTTGAAGGGGAAACAGCTCACCTGTATCTGCCCGACAACCTATATGAACCTCAGCGGACGGGCAGTGCGCTACTGGATGGATAATCAGAAAATTGCTATCGAACATATCCTTGTCATTCTGGATGACCTCGCGCTGCCCCTCGACAAGATCCGGATCCGTCCCGAAGGTTCCGATGCCGGCCATAACGGACTCCGCAGCATACAGGAGTCACTGGGTAACACCGCCTATCCACGGCTGCGTTTCGGGATAGGGAACAATTTTCCAAAGGGAAGGCAGTCGGATTTTGTACTGGGTAAATGGGCACCCGTGGAAGAACCTGTCGTGCGACTCAAGATCGATAAGGCCGTTGAGGCAATTGAAATCTTTGCTTTACAAGGGATTACGGCAGCCATGAACGAAGTGAACAATAAGAAGTTTTCTCTATGATAAGTGCTTTCGATTACTTATTTTAGCGCCCCGGTGGCGGAGGGAGGGTGGTAGTGAGCGGGAGGCAAGGTTGCGCTAAGGGTGGGGTAAAGGAAAGGATATCACTTTGTCTGTCCTGTATTTGACTCAATCTCAATAACAACCTAAACCTTGAGCTCAACCTCAACCTCAACCTTAACCTGAACACAAGGATCCAGTTTCTATCAACAGCCATGAATCGTTGGGATGATACCCGATAGTAGTATCCCTTCGTATTTATAAACCCACCAATCATTTCCTGATATGAAGATTTTTTGCGTAGGCCGGAATTATGCAGCACATGCAGCCGAACTCGGAAACCAGATTCCTGATGAGCCAGTAATATTCATGAAGCCGAAAAGCGCGCTTCTTCAGCCACACACACCATTTTACTATCCCGAATTCACCAATGAACTGCATTACGAGTGTGAACTCGTGATCCGTATCAGTAAGAACGGAAAATATATCCAGGAAAAATTTGCAGGTAAATATTATGATGCCATCACCGCCGGCATTGATTTCACCGCCCGCGATATCCAAAATGAACTTAAAGCAAAAGGTCTTCCCTGGGAAAAAGCAAAGGCCTGGGACAACTCTGCCGTCATTGGCAAATGGGTGCCGTTGCCGGAGGTTAAGAACAGGAACGATATCAACTTTGGCCTTTACAAGAATAAAGAGCTGGTACAGCAGGGCAACTCAAACCAAATGCTGCATGATTTCGACAGCATCGTGTCCTATATCTCCAATTTTTTCTCTGTCAACATCGGTGATGTGATCTTTACCGGCACTCCAGCCGGAGTTGGCGAAGCGGTGGTGGGGGATGAGCTGGAAGGGTTCCTGGAGGATAATAGCATGTTCAAGCTGGAAGTGAAGTAGAAAGTCAAAATTCAAAAGTCAAAATTCAAAACTGAATCTCAACTTTTGACTTTTAAGTTTTGCATTTTTACTTACATCCGAACGTTCGTATTACATTTGTGCCTTACGCTGGTATGAATATGAACCCTCAACTTTTGCAGAAAGCATTCCGCCTTATGAGCCAGGCGCGTGCGATGTCGGAAATATATGAAGCAAACAGACCAATCTGCAAATATGTACATTCCACTTCCCGCGGACATGAAGCCATTCAGCTCGCTACAGCGTTTCAACTGACACCCCAGGATTTTGTAAGCCCATATTACCGGGACGAATCCATCCTGCTCGGTCTCGGGTTTACACCCTATGAATTGATGCTGCAGCTTCTGGCGAAAGCTGACGACATCTTCACCGGGGGCCGCGAATACTACGCACATCCGAACTACAGGGGTGCGGATAAGCCAACCATCATTCATCAAAGCAGTGCCACCGGCATGCAGGCCATTCCTACCACCGGTGTGGCGCAGGGCATAAAGTTCTGGGAGCATACAGACATAAGTCAGCTTCAGCGTACCGCGGCTGGCGGGCTACCCATCGTTGTCTGTTCGCTGGGTGATGCCAGTGTAACGGAAGGTGAAGTAAGCGAGGCTCTTCAGTTTGCTGTCCTGAAAAAGCTGCCGATCATCTACCTGGTACAGGACAATGAATGGGGCATCAGTGTGACCGCTGCGGAAGCGCGTGCGATGAATGCTTTTGAATTTGCAGCAGGTTTCAAGGGCCTGCACCGCATGCAGGTAGACGGCAGTGATTTTATTGTCTCCCATCATACAATGGCCGAGGCTGTTGAATACGTCCGTAGCAATCGTGGTCCGTGCCTCGTTCATGCCCGCGTACCCCTCCTTGGTCATCACACCAGCGGCGTTCGAAGAGATTTCTATCGGCCTGCAGATGACTGGGAACTGCACATGAAAAAAGATCCGCTCGCTATCCTGCGCGCTGCGATGATCCATGAAGGATTCGAAAGCGAGGTGCTCGACCGCTGGACAAATGAAGCGCGCGAGGAGGTAAAACAATCATTCGATAAAGCTGTCAGCGCACCCGATCCAGACCCGGCAACGGTGGATCAGTATGTGTTTGTTGAAAGCCCGATAAAGTTGGAGTCAGGAAAACGTGATGGAGGAGGCGAGAAGATCATGATGGTGGATGCGGCGTTGTTTGCCATCAGGGAACTGATGGAGGATCATCCGAATGCTATCTTATATGGACAGGACGTTGGCCGGCGACTGGGTGGTGTGTTTCGCGAAGCAGCAACACTGGCAGAGCAATTTGGTGATCACCGCGTTTTTAATACAGCCATACAGGAAGCGTACATCGTCGGATCTACGGTGGGATTGAATGCTGTGGGCATTAAGCCTGTCGTTGAAGTCCAGTTTGGTGATTATATCTACCCCGGCTTCAATCAACTGGTAACCGAGATCTCGAAGAGTTGCTATTTAACGAAAGGAAAGTTTCCCGTATCAATGATACTTCGCGTACCCGTTGGTGCATATGGTGGTGGCGGTCCGTATCATAGCGGATCCGTGGAGACAACGCTCTTATCCATCAAAGGGATCAAGGTAGTCTATCCATCTACCGCAGCCGACATGAAAGGATTAATGAAAGCAGCTTTCCACGATGGCAACCCTGTTGTCATGCTCGAGCATAAAGGGCTTTACTGGAGCAAGGTGCCGGGTACAGATGATGCGCGTTCACCGGAGCCATCCCGTGATTACGTGTTGCCGCTTGGCAAAGGAAGAATAGTACGCGAAGCAAAGCCAGACGCTGTTTCTGCTGGCGATAGCTGTGTCGTTGTCACTTATGGCATGGGAGTATACTGGGCCTGCGGTGCCTCAGACCTGTTGCCGGGGAGGGTGGAGGTGATTGATTTGCGAACGCTGCATCCGCTTGATGAAGAGCTGATCTATGCCCGTGTCCGGATCCATGGTAAATGCCTTGTGCTGACCGAAGAACAGGCCGGCAACTCGTTTGCAGAAGCGCTGAGCGGGAAAATAGCACGCAATTGTTTTGCGCAACTGGATGCACCGGTTCAGGTCATGGGCGCGTCCGATCTTCCTGCGGTACCCATGAATATTGTACTCGAAGCAGCCATGCTTCCTAGCGCGGAGAAAGTAAAGCACCGGCTTTTGGAATTATTAAGCTTTTAGATTCGGGACGCAGGGGTTTCCCAAAGGGCGAAAACCTGTCGAGGACATGAGATGAAAGGACTTTGATGAATTGCCTGCGGTCTCCTTTCTTTCGGCAGTCTAAAAAACGGTAAAAATTTTTTTGCAACCGATTGCACTTTTGAATATTTTCTTTACATTAGCTATGCAATGTCGTTTATAGTTGATCAATGAGGCAGGCCTACAGTACCTGCTAACAGGTTAACTATATTTTTTTCTAAACCATTGCAACCGATTGCATCCAGTTCCCTTGAAGGCCGCCCGGCCCATTTTAATTGCTGTCATCATGAAAAGTACACCTGTCATCCCAACGATTGACCCGGCATCCCTGCGCTTGCCCCTTCCGTTGCACGGCGATCATTCCTGCCGGCTCCCATCGGACATTATTAAGGTTGCGGCTGAGCTTAAGCCGGACATATTTTACTCATTGCCAATTCCCGATGTCATCGGGCTGGACGTCTATCCTGCCAGGGACTGCCTGCGGCAAAAAAAATCTCTGTACGGACTTTCACGTCCTTCATCGCTTCATTGCATATCCGTGCAACCCGGATATGATGACTGTTCGCGGGATGCTTATGCCGGTCCCGCGGATCATTTTTCACCCTCCTGCTTTTTTTGAGAAACCACGATAACCATTCCTGCTCACAACTTGCCAAAATTTATGAAACATGAAAAAACTAACTACTGACTTCAATGCCGGCCGATTGCAACGAGGCGTGCGGCCAGCGCGACTGCTCCTGCTCCTGCTGCTTGCATTACCGGGACTGCTGCTTGCCCAACAGCACACTATTTCCGGACGGGTTACCCGCAGTAACGGAGAACCTGTACCTGCGGCATCTGTTATTATCAAAGGCCTGAATACCGGCACAACAACAGATGCTACCGGTACTTTTTCCCTCAGCGTTTCACGCGGTGCCGTGCTCGTAATCTCAGCTATCGGGCTTGGTGAAAAAGAAGTAATTGTCGGGACGCAGACCAACATCGAGGTGAAACTCGACCCCACACAAACAGAACTTGGTGAAGTAGTCGTGGTTGGCTATGGTACGCAGAAGCGCCGCGACGTTACCGGATCAGTTGTGTCCGTAAATGAACGGGCACTCCGCGAAGTACCCGTTGCAAACCTGCAACAGGCACTACAGGGGCGGGCTGCCGGACTCGAGATCCAGCGTACCGGTACAGGCCCGGGCGCGGGCGCCCAGATCCGTATACGTGGTACGCGATCCATCAGCGGTTCCAATGAGCCACTGTTTGTGGTAGATGGGATTCCATTTGAAGGAAGCCTGAACGACATCAACCCGGATGATGTTGCAACCATTGACATTCTCAAAGATGCCTCTGCTACCGCCATCTATGAATCACGCGGTGCAAATGGTGTCATCATCATCACTACCAAACGCGGACGCAGTGGTGAAACCCGGGTGTCGTACAACGGGTATTACGGTATCAGCAATGTTGCTAATGAATATCCTGTTTTTGATGCGGCAGAATACCAGGCGATGCGCAATATATCTACCTGGGGCGCTGGTTACCTTCCCGATGAAGTCACTGGTATTGCAGAGGGAAGAAATACAAACTGGCAGGACCTGATGTACGGTACCGGAAGACGTACTGATCACAACATCTCCGTTTCCGGTGGAGGCAATGGCAGTACATTTTCACTCGGTGGCGGATACTATAATGAAAAGGCGGTGCTGCCCGGCCAGGATTTTACCCGGTATTCTGTTCGTGCAACAATAGATAGCCGTATTGGAAAAAAGATCCGCGTTGGTATCAGTACACTCAATCAACTCGGCATAACCAACGGTTCTCAGTTCGTGGCAAGCGGAACCATGTTTCCCACCTTGGCGATCAGTCCGCTGACGGCGCCATACGATGCAAATGGAAATATCGTCAACCTGCCGAATGGCAACATCGATGATAACAACCAGCCTACCTATTCCCCTTTGTTGCTCAAGCGCAACAACAATAATTGGGTTGACCGGGTACGCCGGATCACCACCATCAACAGTCTTTATGGAGAACTTGATATCGTGAAGGGATTACGCTACCGCGTAAATGTCGGTCTGCGGTATGCACAACAGGAGAACCAGCAGTTTCAAAGCGCCAACACAGCCACCAATCCAAGTTTTTTCAGGGGCTTCCGTGGTAACACTGCACTCGTTAACAATGGTGAATCATGGGGCTATACTGTGGAGAATCTGCTGTTCCTGAACAAAACGATTGCAGACAAACATCGTCTCGACTTTACAGGACTTTACAGTATCCAGGAAAGCCGCTCACATAATACCCAGGTTAGCAAAGATTCCATCACCGAAGACTTCGTTCAGTTTTATAATCTTGGTCTTTCCAGTGTAACGCCGGCCCCGGTTGTAACAGGCGGTGAAAGTTCATGGGCACTGATATCTTACATGGGCCGGGTGAACTATGCCTATGATGATCGCTACCTGCTTACTCTTACCGGTCGCATCGATGGATCCTCCAGGCTGGCAAAAGGAAATAAATTTCATGAATACACTGCCGTATCCGCCGGATGGAACATTGCAAATGAATCGTTCATGAACCGGATGAGTGCGGTTTCAGAGCTTAAGCTTCGTGCGGGATATGGCCAGACATCCAATCAGTCAATAAATCCATATGCTTCGCTTGGACTGGTCAATAATTCAAATGGACTCACTGCGCCGGGTAACGTTATTCGTTACAATTACGGGCCCACCATTGTTACAGGATACCAGGTGATCACGCTGCCCAACCCAAGCTTACAGTGGGAGTATACCAAAATGCTGAACGTTGCGGTTGACTTTGGATTTCTCAACAATCGCATCACGGGGTCACTTGAGTATTACCATGCAAACACCGATAAGATACTCTATGGTGTAAGCCTTCCCCCAACCTCCGGTGTATCTGGAAGCTACCAGACCAATATCGGTGAAATGGAAAATAAAGGATTTGAGTTTTCCCTTTCGTCTCTCAATTATACCTCGCCTTCCGGATTTAGCTGGAGTACGGATGTAAACCTTTTTTTCAACAAGAACAAGATCCTTCGTTTAAGCAACCAGGTGAAGGAGGATGTGGCCAGCCAGTTGTTCGTGGGCTATCCCATGTCCGCCATTTATGATTATAACAAGCTTGGCATCTGGCAGACACATGAGGCGGCAGAAGCTGCAACTTATGGCTCAGTGCCGGGTCAGATAAAACTGCAGGATTACAGTGGCCCCGACGGAAGGCCCGATGGCATCATCAGCCCACTTTATGACAGATATGTGGTGGCAGATGGCGATGCTGATCTGCAGGGTGGCATGACTCATCGGTTTGCATTCAAAGGTTTCGATCTGTCGACCGTTTTGTATGCACGATTTGGGGGAACACTGATCAGTAACCTGCATCAGCCCATCGCAAGTTACCTCACGGTGATGGACGGTAAGCGAAACGGCCTGGAAGTGGACTACTGGACGCCAACCAATCCGAGCAACTGGTTCCCGATGCCACAAGCTACAATCAGCCCCGTAAGCACGGCCTGGACTACGCTGGGGTATTATGACGCCAGCTTTATCAAGATCCGCAGTATCAACCTGGGTTATACTTTCAGCCGCTCTGTGTTGAGAAGACTCAGCGCTCAGTCGATGAGGATTTATGCTACCGTGGACAACGTAGCCATTCTCGCCTCTCCATTTTACAACAAGACAGGTGTAGATCCTGAGGGTACCGGCACCGGCTACCAGGGCGTGGGTGGCGGACCCGGCAATATCAGGAGCGGAGGCGTGAATAATACGATCACAGTCGGTTCAAGCACACCGCCATCAAGAACCTTTACCGTAGGCGTAAACATATCCTTCTGACAACATTTAAAATGATCTGTATGAACAGCAGTAATAAATTTTTTGTGATGGTAACAGGAGCATTTCTGCTGCTCGCTGCTGCCTGTACCAAGAAGCTCGACGAAAATCCTTACACCGTATTTTCAGTAGAGTATTTCAAAACGCCGGCGGGCTACCAGAATGGCATCAACGCTCTTTACTCGGGTATGCGGTTTCTTTATGGGCCTGAAGGGGCTGTAGGTATTGGTGTGGATGGAACGGATGAGTGGACCTATGCCGAGCAACCACGGAACGGGGCAGGGGGAACAGCCGATTATCTCACGCTCGGCAACTATACACTTGATTTTGCCAATGGCGCAATACTCACTCCCTGGAACCGCAGCTATAACAATATCAACCTTGCAAACGCCATTGTGGATCTTGCCCCGGAAGTACCTCTGCCGGATGAGCAAAAGAATGTAATGCTTGGCGAGGCGCGTTTCCTGCGGGCATTGTATTACCTGAACCTGGTACAGCAATTTGGGGCAGTGCCGCTTGATCTTGGCAGTGGTGATCTTAAATTCAATCAGACTGCTTTTGATGGTTTCAACAGGTTACCCATGGCGGAGTTGCTGGTAAAAAATTACCAGGCGATCATCGATGACCTGACCTTTGCTTCGCAGAACCTGCCCGATAAGCGCCCGGCCAACGCATTCAAGCTGTCGAAGGCCGCTGCCTATCATTTGCTTGCAAAAGCATATTTGCATCGTGCTTATTCCGCAGCACAGCAGGGCACCGATTTCAATTCTGCTTCGACCGCAGCCATGCAGGTGATCAACAACCAGGCTCTCTATGGTGTTGCACTTCAGCAGGACTATGCAGCAGTTCACCGTGCAGGAAATGATTACAATTCAGAAATATTGTTCTCCATCGAGCGCGTGCCAGGTGATTTCAATGCAAACGAGGTCGGCAACCCGACATCCATCGGCGGTGGCAAGGGTATTGATGCCCATAATGATTTTCAGGGTGACTATACCTCAGTGAGGGCGCCGCTTGCCAGTTCCACCACGCAGCCATGCGGCACCAGGGCCGTACCTTACGGCCGCCCTATACGTCGTTTTTGTCCCACAGCATGGACCTATTTCACCGCATTCAACGATAAGGAAAATGACAGCCGTTATGATGGCTCATTCAGAACCTTCTATATCGCTACACAAACAGGAGGCGGATTCACCGCGGGGGTCGATACCGCGTTCGTGCTCGCTCACACGGACAGGATCGCCGATTCCCTCAACGGAATATCGCCCGCCGGGCCCAGGTTGAAGCCTTATCGCGTGATCGCCCCGAGGGAGTTCTACATCATCGGCGGTACGACTGATGTAAATATCACCCGTAACTTTTATCCCAGTCTCAGCAAATACGAAGATCCCGCGAATCTCGCTGCCAATAACCAGGCAACAAGACCATTTGTGGTAAGCAAGCTTTCCGAGGTCTACCTGATTGCGGCGGAGGCGGCCATGGCCCAGGGTCGTACGGCCGATGCGATGGATCTCATCAATGTGTTGAAATTGCGCGCAGCGTACCGGCCTGGTCTGACACCGGCGCAGGTACAAACACGTTACGAGGCCATCCGCGTTACAAATGCTGCGAGCATCAACCTTGATTTTATCCTGGACGAGCGCACGCGTGAGCTTTGTGGTGAAAGCACCCGCTGGCCCGATCTCGCGGTGAGAGGTAAACTGGTTGAGCGCGTTCGTGCCTTCAATCCGGATGGTGCAGCCAACATCCAGCCTTTCCATGTTCTCCGGCCGATACCTAAAGGTCAGCTCGATGCCGTGTCTGATCCTAACAAAGCACAG
The DNA here is from genome assembly GCA_023430465.1 of Bacteroidota bacterium. Classification (GTDB taxonomy): domain Bacteria; phylum Bacteroidota; class Bacteroidia; order Chitinophagales; family Chitinophagaceae; genus JAEZAM01. Next base: position 12,411 of record JAEZAM010000027.1, read on the forward strand.
TATCAAAATCCTGGTTATTAAAAACGATCGCATCAATTAAACTCATCATAATGAAACACAGTTTCCGCCTCAACAGTACGCTCCTGTTGGCCCTGGCGATAAGCTTCAGCGCCTGTAAAAAGGAGATCGATACCGGGGTCATGAACACCGGTAATTTCGGCGATACCGCGCCAGCACTTAAAGATGTTGCTGACTTTCCCATTGGCGTAGCCATCGATTACAATCCGATGATCAATGATGCCCGCTACGCGGAAATAGTAAAACGTGATTTCGACGCCGTCACCTTTGCTTATGAAATGAAGCATGGTGCCATCGTGGAAAGCAACGGAACGCTGGATTTCACCAATGCCGATGCACTTGTAAATGCAGTTGGTTCCACAGACATCTTTGGCCATACGCTTGGCTGGCACTCCAACCAGAATGCAGGTTATCTCAAGAACTTTGCAGGTATCGTGGTACCAGCTTCAGTGGAATTAGCCACCAACCCCGGTTTTGAAGCAGGATTGGCAAACTGGAGCGTGTTCAATACAGGTAATCCGGCCGGCACATCCACCATCACGGTTGGTTCCGGCGCCAATGAAGTTCGTACCGGCACCTCTTCCATGAAAGTGGTAAACCCAACAGGCTATCCCGGCAGTCAGTGGCGGGTGCAGGTATCAAGCGCTGCCTTTGCTACGATACCGACCAGGCAGTACGTGATATCTTACTGGGTGAAAGCCGCAGCGGCGGGTGGCTCTATCCGTTTGTCCACCGGGCCAACCAATGCTCAGTACCAGGGCGACCAGACCATTGGCACAAGCTGGCAGCAGGTATCATGGACGATAACCGCAAACATTGCGTCCACCACTTTTCTGTTTGATATGGGGCAGGCAGCCAATACATATTATATCGATGACGTGAGTGTGAAGGAAGCGGTCGCAGCCCCATCGGGTTCACAGATCGCCGACCGGCTGGACCAGGCATTGAACACTTTCATTACTGGCATTGTGAACAGATACAAAAACAAAGTTCGCGCATGGGATGTGGTAAATGAACTCTTTGCAGACAATGGAAGCATCCGTAATAATTCCAATACCAGTATAGAGCCGGCAGACGTGTTGGTGTGGTCGCACTACCTCGGCAGGAACTATGCGTTGAAAGCATTTCAGTATGCCGCCGCTGCAGATCCTACAGCAGACCTTTACATTAATGACTATAACCTTGAAACAAGTTCTGCAAAACTGGATTCGCTGATCGCGTATGTAGCAGAGTTAAAAGCACAGGGAGCCAAAGTGGATGGTATCGGTACGCAAATGCATATCAGTTGGAATACGGGACATGCAGGCATCGATAACATGATGCGCAAGCTGGGTCAGACGGGTCTCAAGATCCGCATTTCTGAGCTTGATGTAAAAACCGTTCGTGGAAGTGCGGCTGGTACCCCAACGCCACAGTTGCTCGGCTACCAGGCGGCGATGGTGAAATATGTTGTCAGTTCTTACATGAAACATATCCCGCCGGCGCAAAGAGCTGGTATCACGATCTGGGGACTGACCGATAACACAAGCTGGTTATATAATAATGGAAAAGAATTCCCCCTGCTCTATGATGCCGAATACAATAAAAAGCCGGCCTATGGCGCATTCCTGCAGGGCCTGAGAAGTGAATAGCAGTTAACTTTTCGCAGATTCACAGGCAATCGTTAGCCACGGAGGGTGTTTCTTCACCCTCCTTCTTTTAACCAACCGCCCGGATGACCGGTTCACTGACGGAACTTCCCTGAACCGTGGAACGGAACGTTTTTCTATACGCAGATGGTGTCATTCCTTTGAGCTTAATGAATTGCTTGTTGAAATTTGCCAGCGTGTTAAACCCACTTTCATAACAGATATCCTGTACAGGCTTGGCAGTGTCGATCAATTGTCGACAGGCATAACCCAATCGTATCTCGTGAAGAAAATCTATATATGTTTTCTTGGTTGTTTTCCTGAAATAGTTGCAAAACGCGGGAACGCTCATCCCGGCAACCGCCGCTACATCCGCGAGTGATACAGGTTCCTGGAACCGGTCGATTGTAAACCGGAACACCATATCGATGCGCTCCTGGTTTCGCAGGTTGAAGCCGGTCGCTTCCTGTGTTGAAAGGGGCATGCAATCAATGCCCGGCACCAGTAACTCCAGACAGTTGAATAATGCTGTCAGCTTGCTGAAGCCCGTTCTTCGCGTAACATCTTTCATCATCGGTGCAAGTTTATCACAAGTATCGCCCGTGATGCGAAGGCCTTTGCGGGATTTGTCAAAAAAGTTCTCCAGAGCATTGCATTCGGGCAGGGATAAAAAATTGTCTCCCCAGATACGGCTGTCAAACTGGATAACAAGCGCGGAGGTCCTGAGCTCTTTCGATGATTTCTGAAAAGTGTGCGGCAGGAGCGAGCCGAGAGAAAAAATATCGCCGGGCTTGAAAGTGCCAACATAATTTCCAATGTAGCTCGTGCCATGCCCCTCGAGGAACAGTATAAGCTCGTGCTCCACATGTTGGTGCCAGGGTACTTCAAATTGAGGCGTGGTGAAGGTTTCGGAAATAAATGAACCCTGCGCTTCAGAAGTGAGTTTTTCTATAAATGGACGCATGGTACTATATTAATGAGATGCTTTAGCCGAATTTAGTCTTTTTATTAAAATAGTTTCAGTTTTCAACAATAAAGTGGTAAAGCATCCCATACTTTGCTTTTACCTTACTGCCGGTTTAAACGCTGCCATATGCTGCTGCTTGGAATTGATCTGGGTACATCTTCTATAAAAGTTGCGGTGATCGAGGCCGCCTCCCAATTGGTGCTGGCCAGTGCTCAATACCCTGAGGTGGAGGCAGACATTATTTCCCTGCACCCCGGTTGGGCCGAGCAGGGACCGGATCAGTGGTGGGAAAATATTAAACAGGCCATCGTTAAATGCCACACTTCGGGATCTTATAATCCACTTGATATTGCTGCTATCGGTATAGCTTACCAGATGCATGGACTTGTGCTTGTTGACAGAGACCAGCATGTTCTCCGCAACTCGATCATCTGGTGCGATAGCCGCGCTGTAGAGCAGGGCAATAGGGCATACGCCGCTATTGGTGAAAATAAATGCCTCACGCATCTGTTGAATTCGCCCGGGAACTTTACCGCTTCCAAACTGGCCTGGGTTAAGGAAAATGAACCCGCTCTGTATGAGCGGATCCATAAGGCAATGCTGCCTGGTGATTTCGTGGCCATGAAACTTACCGGTGACATTACTACTTCGGTATCGGCCATGTCAGAGGGCATCTTCTGGGATTTCAGGGGAAATGAGTTGTCCGGCGATGTGCTGAGCTATTTCGGTTTTGACAGGCAATTGTTTCCGGATATAAGGCCGCTCTTTTCACCTCATGGGCATTTGAAGCAGCAGGTGGCTGAACGTCTATCGTTGAAGCCAGGCATCCCTGTTTCCTATAAGGCCGGCGATCAACCCAACAATGCCCTGGCTCTGAATGTCCTCCAGCCTGGTGAAGTTGCCGCTACTGCCGGTACGTCGGGCGTGATCTATGGAGTCAGTGATGAGTTGCGGTTTGACGGTCAGTCACGGATAAATGGTTTTGCGCACGTGAATCATGGTGAAATGGGGAATAATGGTCCCGATACGCGTATCGGTATCCTGCTATGCATCAATGGTGCAGGGATCTTCAACCGCTGGGTGCGGTCGATCACCGGCAGCAACCACAGCTATGATGCACTGAATGAACTGGCTTCAGCGGTTCCTGAAGGGGCAGAAGGGTTGATCGCCCTTCCTTTTGGAAATGGTGCCGAGCGAATGTTGAATAATAAGATACCGGGAGCGCATTTCCTTCACCTCGATCTGAATAAACACAATGCCGGCCATTTTGTAAGAGCTGTGCAGGAAGGAATCGTTTGTGCCTTTCGGTATGGACTGGATATCATGCGGGAGAATGGTATCAGCCCTTCTGTTATCCGCGCTGCACACACCAACCTCTTTCGCAGCAGGCTGTTTACACAAACTTTTTGCGATATAAATAATGTCGCTGTTGAGTTCTATGATGGCGATGGCAGCATCGGTGCCGCCATCGGAGCGGGAATAGGAGCGGGCATCTATGCGTCAGCGGCAGAAGGTTCATCATTGCGGAAGCCATCCGACACCATTGAGCCGTCAGGGTCCCGCAACACGGAAGAGCTATACGCTGCGTGGCTGACAGAGCTTGAAACAAGAATGAAAAATTTACCTCACTAATAAATACGCGATTATGACACAATATTTCAAGGATATTCCCACCATAAAATTTGAAGGAAAGGAATCAGACAATCCGTTTGCATTCCGTTGGTATGATGCGGAAAGAAAAGTGGGAGACAGGACGATGAAGGACTGGTTACGATTTGCCTGTGCGTACTGGCATAGCTTCAATGGCAGTGGTGCAGATCCCTTTGGCGAGCCTACTCACATCTTCCGCTGGGACTCTCAGCCCGATCCACTGGACCGCGCACGCGCGAAAGCAGATGCAGCTTTTGAGCTCATCACGAAACTGGGCATTCCCTATTACTGCTTCCATGATGTGGATGTGGTGGAATACACCAATGATGTAAAAGACAATGAAAAGAGGTTGCAGACAATGACGGATTATCTCCTGGAGAAGCAAAAAGCCACTGGTACCAAGCTCCTGTGGGGTACTGCAAATCTTTTTTCTCATCGTCGTTACATGAATGGTGCGGCTACCAATCCTGATTTTCATGTGCTGACCCACGGCGCTGCGCAGGTGAAGGCTGCACTTGATGCCACCATCGCACTGGGTGGCGAGAACTATGTATTCTGGGGTGGACGTGAAGGATACATGAGCCTGCTGAACACGAACATGAAACGAGAGAAGGAGCATCTTGCCCGTTTCCTGAAAACTGCTACAGAATACGCCAGACGCAATGGATTCAAAGGAACATTTTTCATTGAACCAAAACCCTGCGAACCCACGAAACACCAGTATGATTACGACAGTGAAACCGTTATCGGATTTCTGCGGCAATATGATCTGTTGGGTGATTTCAAATTGAACATAGAAGTGAATCATGCCACGCTGGCGGGACATACCTTCCAGCATGAGCTGCAGGTGGCAGCGGATACCGGTACTCTTGGAAGCATAGACGCCAACCGCGGTGACTATCAGAATGGCTGGGATACTGATCAGTTTCCCAATAACCTCAACGAGCTCACCGAGGCAATGCTGGTGATCATCGAAGCCGGCGGTTTCGGCGGAGGCGGCATCAATTTCGATGCTAAGATCCGCAGGAACAGCACCGACCCCGCTGACCTCTTTCATGCGCACATCGGTGGCATGGATACATTTGCCCGTGCCCTGCTTGTTGCGCATGAGGTGATAACCCGGTCAGACTATAGCAGCCTGCGCAAAGAGCGCTATGCGAGCTTTGATGAAGGAAAAGGCCGCCAGTTCGAGAATGGTGAGCTTACCCTCGAAGACCTGCGCGATTTCGCGGTGGCTAACGGAGAGCCAAAAGTAATAAGTGGAAAACAGGAATACCTTGAGAACCTGATTAACCGTTATATTTAAGACTTAAATATATCAACGCTGCTTTATGAATAGATTGGACGCCAGAGATTATCTCGTATTTCTCCTGTATTTTATCGTGGTAGCCGGATATGGTTTCTGGATCTATCGAAAAAAGAAAAAGGCTACCGTAACCGGTTCGCATGATTATTTCCTTGCAGAGGGTTCATTGACCTGGTGGGCGATTGGTGCATCACTGATCGCGTCCAACATTTCAGCAGAGCAGTTTATCGGTATGAGCGGCAGTGGATTCAAACTCGGGCTCGCCATTTCCACGTATGAGTGGATGGCTGCGGCCACGCTCATGATCGTCGCGATCTTTTTCATACCTGTTTATCTTAAGAACAAGATCTACACCATGCCGCAGTTCCTCTCGCAGAGGTACAATGGCACAGTAGCCATGATCATGGCTGTGTTCTGGTTGCTGTTATACGTTATCGTCAACCTGACTTCGATCCTCTACCTAGGTGCTATTGCGATCCAGAGCATTTCCGGCCTTCCTGTGTTCTATTGCATGGTTGGACTGGCTGTGTTTGCACTGTTCATTACGCTCGGCGGTATGAAGGTGATTGGCTATACCGATGTGATCCAGGTATTTTTCCTCGTGGTTGGCGGGCTTGCCGCTACCTACCTTGCTTTGAACCTGGTAGCTGACCGGTTCGGTGGGGATGGTATGCTCAGCGGCTTTGGTATACTTCGCGATAAAGCTCCGGAACATTTTCACATGATATTTGACAAGAGCAACCCGGAGTACATCAGTCTCCCGGGTCTCACCGTTCTTATTGGCGGCATGTGGATCGTAAACCTGAACTATTGGGGTTGTAACCAGTATATCACGCAACGTGCGCTCGGTGCCGATCTTCCAACGGCAAGGAAGGGGATTCTTTTCGCGGCGTTCCTTAAATTGCTCATGCCCGTAATCGTCGTATTGCCGGGTATCGCGGCGTATGTACTGCACCAGGATGGCATGTTCCAGCAGGAGATGATGAAGAATGGCGAGTTGAATCCTGATAATGCCTATTCTTCCATTCTTAATCTTTTGCCAATCGGTTTGAAAGGTCTGGCTTTTGCAGCCCTCACCGCGGCTATCGTCGCCTCGCTGGCAGGTAAGGCAAACAGTATCGCAACCATATTTACACTCGATATCTTCAAAAAGAAAATCGATCCCGATGCCGATGAGAAAAAGATGGTGCGGATCGGTAAGATAACTGTTGTTATCTCTCTGGCTGTAGCCGTATTGATCGCGCCGTTGCTGGGCATTGATAAAAAAGGTGGCTTTGAATTTATACAGGAATATACCGGCTTTGTAAGCCCCGGTATCTTTGCCATGTTCATTCTTGGTTTCTTCTGGAAAAAAACAACGTCAAACGCGGCGCTGTTTGCAACCATAGGTGGCTTTGCCCTTTCCGTGCTGTTCAAGTTCATGCCGAATTTCGTTGACCTGTCCTTCCTCGCTTCCACTGGTTTCGCCGTGGTGAAGGATGGTGTTTATGAAATCCCCTTCCTTGATCGCATGGGATTTGTATTCATACTGGCCGTTATCGGTATGGTGATCATCAGCCTTATCGAAAACCGCCGCGGAGCGAGGCCAAACGGATTGATTGTTGATCGTAAAATGTTCGCTATGGAGCCGGCATTCGCAGTCGGCGCTTTGATCGTTTTCGGTGTAATCGCTGCATTGTATACTTTCTTCTGGTAAAAAATGAACCACGAGCCTCACACACTTCATCACACCATGCGATGGTATGGGCCACATGATGCGGTCAGCCTGGCCGATATCAGGCAGGCCGGGTGTGCCGGTGTGGTGACCGCACTTCACCAGGTGCCGGTAGGTGAGGTGTGGAGCGCCGCTGCCATCAATGAGAGAAAGGCGCTTATCGAAGCACAGGGTATGAGCTGGACGGTTGTAGAAAGCCTGCCTGTGCATGAAGAGATAAAAAAAGCAGGTTCGCGGCGCGATGTCCTTATCAGCCAGTACAAAACAAGCCTTGAAAACCTCGCTGCTGCCGGCATACGGGTGATCACGTACAATTTCATGCCCGTGCTCGACTGGCTTCGTACTGACATAGGGTATGAGCTTGATTCGGGTGCAAAAGCCCTTTATTTCAACCGGTCAGAATTTGTTGCTTTTGATGTTTTCCTGCTTAAGCGGCCCGGTGCGGCAAACGACTACACCGAACAGGAAGTGGCCAGTGCGAAGCAACGTCTGCAGGAAATGACTGAGGCACAACGGGACCGGTTATTCCGCAATCTCCTGTTGGGCCTTCCTGGCAGCGATGATGCCTTTACTCCCGCCATGGTTCTGGAGCAGATCGATGGCTATCATGATATCAATGCCGACACACTGCGGGAGAACCTATATTACTTTCTCCGGCATATATTGCCCGTTGCGGAACGATTGGACCTCAGGATGGCCATCCACCCCGATGATCCTCCCTATCCCGTATTAGGGCTGCCACGCATCATGAGTACGGCGACAGACGCTATCGCACTCATCGATAAACTGCCCTCCGCCTCAAACGGATTTTGTTTTTGTACGGGTTCTTTTGGTGCGAGGCCTGACAACGATATCATCCCGATGATTCGCCGGCTCGGTGATCATATCCACTTTCTACATCTGCGCAATACGAAGCGTGATGAATTTGGAAATTTCTATGAAGCAAATCACCTCGATGGCGACACGGACATGTATGAGGTGATGAAAGAAATTGTATTGCTCCAACAGCGGAGACAAATATCCTTGCCCATGCGACCTGATCACGGCCATCAGATGCTCGATGACCTGCAAAAGAAAACCTATCCGGGTTATTCGGCGATCGGCCGGCTCAAAGGACTGGCAGAACTGCGGGGGCTTGAACTCGGCATCCGCCGCAGCCTTTGACGTTGCCCTTCGGGAAATATACTGCGATTGATATAACTTAGGTGTACAACGATTGCAGATGAAACAGCTTATCACCTTCCTTCTTCTCAGTCTTTCCATTCCCGGAACTGCACAACGCTTACCGGACTGGTGTCTCGGGCCTTTCATCCGGCCTGCCAATGTAAACCCCGTTCTATCCCCCGATACAACGGGTTTCAGAGAACCTGTTACAGGTGAATGGGTGGGCTGGCAATCCAATGATGTATTTAATCCGGCGGCAACCACGCATAATGGAAAAATTGTTGTGCTTTACCGTGCTGAAGATAAAAGCGGTACCGGGATCGGTGGCAGGGCCTCCCGTATCGGGCATGCCACTTCCGCGGATGGCATTACTATGACTCGCCGCAGCGCTCCTGTACTATACCCCGCAAAAGACAGCCAGTATGAAAATGAGTGGCCGGGTGGTTGCGAGGATCCCAGGGTTGCCATGACAGGCGACGGTTTATATGTAATGTTATACACGCAATGGAACAGGAAAATGCCACGCCTGGGTGTTGCCACATCACGTGACCTGCTTACCTGGGAAAAACATGGTCCGGCTTTCGAAGATGCATACGGTGGTAAATTCAACCAGATCCCCTCAAAGTCGGCTTCACTGATCACAAAACTGGAGGGCGACAAACTGGTGCTTGCAAAGATCAACGGTAAATACTGGATGTATTGGGGCGAGCATCATGTATATGCTGCCACTTCGGATAACCTCACAGACTGGCAACCGGTGATCGAAGCTGACAGCAGCCTGCGTCAACTTATTTCACCAAGAAAAAAATATTTTGACAGTCACCTCACCGAGTGCGGTCCGCCAGCAGTCATGACAGATAAGGGCATAGTGCTTCTGTACAATGGCAAAAACCTTGCAGATGAAAATGCTTCAACTGAATACACGCTGAATTCCTACACTGCCGGCCAGGTGTTGTTCGATGCAAAGGATCCGCTAAAGCCGCTGGCAAGACTTGACAAGCCATTCATGGTGCCCGAAGCATCTTTTGAAAAAAGCGGGCAGTATCCGGCAGGAACAGTCTTTCTCGAAGGATTGGTGTATCACCGCAAGAAGTGGTTCCTGTACTATGGATGTGCCGATTCCAGGGTTGCCGTTGCGATCTGGGATCCTTCGGGAAAAAAATAAAGGTCACACGTGGTGACCTTTAAATCGTTAACGAATGCCATTGAGTGATGCAGGTGGCAATGGTCTGGTAGTGTCAGGCTTTGGCAGTTTTGTAGTGTCTCTCTTTTCACCAGGAATGGTATCACTGGCTACATAGCCATCCTTTACTGGCGCACTGAACTGGGGAGTGGAACTGCTGGCTACGGCGAATAAGGACAAGCCGATTGCTGCCATGAAAAATAACTTCTTCATAGTTATAAGTTTAAAGTTGTAAATGAGGTGTATTGCGCGATGTGTTCAATTATGTTGCCAAGGGGGAATAATGTGCAAAACTTTCGACACTCTTTTTTAAACGACCCACCAAACGCTGTCCCTGCCTGCTTCTCAGCTTAAGGCATTGTGTTTGTTCTAAGGTGGTAAACACTTCTGTATGAAATACATCATAACCGTAGCAGCAGTTTTTGGCCTGGTGCTCACTGCGTGCAATAGCGAGACGAAGACAACAGTAACCAATAAAGACACGGTAGTGCTCGCACCAGCAGCTCCTTCCGGCAGCGGAAGCTCTTCAGGTGACACCGCATCCTACCAGCGCATGCAGCAAAAAACCACCGAAAGCCCACAGTAGCTTTATGGCACAAAAATTACATATATTCTAAAAACAGTAGTATGAGAGCAATATGGTCCGGGGCAATCGGGTTTGGACTCGTGAATATCCCCGTAAAACTTTACAGTGCCGTCCAGGGCAGCGAACTTGATCTGGACATGCTGGATAAGAAAGATCATTCCAACATCAAGTTTCAGCGGGTGAATGCCAATACCGGTAAAGTAGTGGCCTGGGAAAACATTGTGCGCGGGTATAAGATCGATGATCAATACGTGGTTGTAACTGACGAGGATTTCGAGAAGGCAAGCCCGGAGAAAACCAAGATGATCGAAATCGCTGAATTTATCGATGAGAAAGAGATCGACAGCATCTACTACGAAACCCCTTACTACCTGCAACCCGAGAAACAGGGCGTGAAGGCCTATGCACTCCTGCGTGAAGCATTGAAGAAATCGGGTAAGGCAGGACTCGGCACATATGTATTGCGAAACCGCGAAAGCCTGGTTTTAATAAAGCCCATGGATGATATTCTTGTGCTGAACAAGATCAGGTTTCACCAGGAAATCCGGGAAACAGATGAGATCAAAGCACCCGCTTCTACCCCAAAGCCGGCAGAGCTGAAGATGGCGATTCAATTGATCGATCAGCTTACCACCAAGTTTGATATCTCAAAGTACAAGGATACATATTCCGATAAATTGCTCAAGCTGATTAATGCGAAGGCAAAGGGTAAGAAAGTCAAGGCGTCTCCATTGAAGGTTGTGCATTCACGCAGTCGCGATCTTATGGAGCAATTGAAAGAAAGCCTGAAACCTTCAAAACGCAAAGCATCCTGATGTCGCTGACAGCATACAATAAAAAACGTGATTTCAAACAGACGAAAGAACCCGAAGGAAAAAAGGAAGCCGTTGCGGGTTTTCGGTTTGTAGTACAACGCCACGAAGCATCCCGCCTGCACTATGATTTCAGACTGGAGCTTGACGGCGTACTCAAGAGCTGGGCCGTCCCTCGCGGACCATCCATGAATACGGCCGACAAACGCCTGGCAGTGATGGTAGAAGATCACCCGGTAAGCTATATCAACTTCAAGGGGATCATTCCCGAAGGTAATTACGGCGCCGGACGCGTGGCGATATGGGATAAAGGAAAGTTCTTCCCAGTAAATGAACACAATGAGAAGATCACCGAGCGACAGGCATTGCAGAATATTAAGAAAGGCGAGTTGAAGTTTTTCCTGAAAGGAAAGAAGATAGAAGGTGGGTTTGTTTTTATCAAGTTGAAATTTGATAATAAGAGCTGGCTGCTTATCAAGCACAAAGATGAGTATGCGACCTCAAGGCCTTACGATAGCGAGAAATTTATCGATAAACCCCGGCCGCTGAAAAAAACGGCGGTCAAAAAGTCGGGAACTTCTGCGATGACGAAAAAGAAGGCAGCAAAGAAGTCAATCCGTTCCCGCAGCACAGCAAAATCCAACCGCCGCTGATGGGAACCCGTGGCTCAAAAATACCCGGTTATATAAAGCCAATGCTGACCACCGCAGTGGATCATGCGTTCACGGATAAGGGCTGGATCTTTGAGTTGAAGTTTGACGGGTTCAGAGCGATAGCGGATAATACCGGAAAGCAGGTGCAACTCTACTCGCGGAATGGTCTTTATCTTTCGAATAAGTTTCCTGCCGTAGCCGCAGCCCTTAAAAAGTTGAAGCCCGTGGTGATGGATGGCGAGATCGTGGTGCTTAATGAAAAGGGGTATCCCGATTTCCAACGCCTCCAGAATTACAAGGATAACAAGCATTATCCGCTGGTGTATTACGTGTTTGACCTGTTGCAGACAGGCAAGCGGAGTCTCTTGAAACTTCCATTGCTGGAGCGAAAGAAACTGCTGCGAAAACTTGTAGGGAACAAGGGGCTGGTCCGTTTCAGCGCACATGTGTCAGCAAAGGGTGAAAAGCTTTTCGAAATGGCAACGGCGAATGACCTGGAGGGTATTATAGCCAAGCGGAAAGACAGCCAGTATACTCCTGGCCTGCGAACGAAGGAATGGTTAAAGATCAAGTACCATAAATCTCAGGAGGCAATCATAGTCGGGTATACCGCTCCAAGAGGGAGCCGTTCATCATTTGGCGCTCTCCTGCTGGCAGAGTATGTGGGGGATAAGCTGAAGTACATTGGTCATACAGGGACCGGCTTTACCGTCAAAACACTCAATGAACTGCACAGAAAAATGAAGCCGCTGGAAAGAAAGAGCTCGCCATTGAAAGAGAAGTTGTCTTCATCGGCTCCCGTAACCTGGCTTCGCCCTATGCTGGTATGTGAAGTGGCTTATGCCGAGGTTACAAGAGATGGTATGTTGCGACAGGCGGTATTCAAAGGTTTGCGGCCGGAGAAAAAGGCAAGGAGTGTTCAGAAGAAAACAGAGCTGCCTTCGAAAGTGGAGAAGATTATCTCTTCAAAAAAATAAATGCCGGTTATGAAAAAGACGGTCACGATCACCCACCCCGAAAAAGTTTACTGGCCTGACGAAAATATAACGAAAGGTGATCTCGTGCAGTACTACGAGACGATTTCCCCCTATATTTTACCTTACCTGAAGAACCGGCCCATGTCGTTGAAGAGGAATCCAAATGGTATTCGCGATAAGGGTTTCTATCACAAGGATGCCGGAGATATCGCGCCGGAGTGGATGAAGGTGGCTCCTATTCAAGCTGAATCGACGGGTAAAATGGTTCACTACCTGTTGTGCAATGACCTGCCTTCGCTCAGGTTCATCGCAAACCTCGGATGCATCGAAATGAATCCATGGAATTCCCGGGTGCCCAACACCGATAAGCCGGATTATGTCGTGATGGACATCGATCCTTCGGAAGGCAATACCTTCGACCAGGTGATCGAAACTGTTCGCGTGATACATGATTTACTTTCATCTGCGGGTGCTGACTGCTATGCCAAGACTTCCGGATCGACCGGCATTCATGTGTACATCCCATTCAATCGAAAGTATAGTTATGAAGAGGGAAGAAATTTTGCCAAGCTGATCGCGCTGCGCGTACAGCAGCAACTGCCATCCTTCACAACGCTGGAGCGATCACTTGCCAAAAGAAAGAAAAACCAGATCTACCTCGATTACCTGCAAAACAGCGAGGGACAGACACTGGCATCAGCTTACAGCGCAAGACCTAAGCCGGGCGCTACGGTATCGGCCCCATTGGAATGGAAAGAGGTGAAACCCGGTTTGTCCCTGGGCGATTTTACCATCAAGTCAATTGTTAAACGGGTAAAGAAAAAAGGTGACCTGTTCGCCGGCGTGCTGGGTAAGGGTATAGATCTTCGCAAGGCACTAAAACAGTTGGACACCTGATCACCCGAAATGTATGGCAAATAATTTACTCCTCGCCGTTACATAAAGCTTTTTGTGCTCAGACCCTTCCCAGGCCATATTTGTTGGTGTTTCATCCAGGGGAATGAGTACCAGTTTCTGGCCATGTTGATCGGCTACCAGGATCCCCTCATCAGTAGCCATATAAAGGTTACCTGCACTATCCATTCCCAGACCATCAGCATTTTGTGTAAGGAAGATAATCTTCTCGCCCGGCATACCGGTTTCGTCCATTGTATATCTGAGCAAGGTGGGCTCATCTTCATGGTTGGTGCTGATATACAGGTACTGACCATCGGGTGAAAAAACAAGTCCATTGGGGTAGTTCAATTCCTTGCACACGGGCTGGACATCGTTACCCCGTACCCGGTAAACCCAACCGGCAGACTGGAATTTATCTGTGTTCAACACCTGGTCTTTCAATCCATAGGGAGGGTCGCTGAAAAATATATCACCGTTGGGTGCGACCGCGATGTCATTCGGGCTATTGAAAGGTTTTCCTTCAAACGCAGTTGCGATCTTGAATATTCGTCCATCGCGTGTCTGGCCTGCAACGCGGTGGTTCCCGTGCTGGCAGATGAGCAGGTTGCCTTCCTGGTCAAAGGTGAGCCCGTTGGATCCAATTTGCTCATGCAATAGTGATCGATCACCTTCGCTAAAACCGGACGGCTCGAGGTAGACAGAAAAGCTTCCTTCCTTCCCGAGTTTATATATTTTATTAGCGGGGATATCACTGAAAATAAGAAACCCGTCCGGATGCCAGGCCGGCCCCTCTGTGAATGCAAAGTTGTCGCCCAGTTGCTCTACACGGATTTTGCTGAATCCTGTGGCGGCATGGTCATAGATTGTGATACCTTTCATGATCGGCTAAAGAATTTTAATGCGTCTTCACGCACCCAGACAGAAATATTTTTTTCATAAACGAGAAATTCGCCAAACCCGTTCTCGTCGATCACCACTTTCTCCTGGCGCCCGCCGGCTACATCAACAAAGGTTGTCCCGGCATGTTTTTTTCCCATCTCCATACTCTTGAAACCTTCGGTTCCGTTAGTAATCAATACGGCACAACCAGATTCAGGTCTTTCATCCAACCCTTCCCTTGTCCAACCAACCGTGTTGGGGTGATCAAAATAATCGCGTTGTTCCCCATAGGCAAGTTCTTTTCTTACCAGCAGCATCTGCTCGATCGATGCAACCTTGTTTAATTCGATATATACTTCTTCCCCGTCTTTTACATCGATGTATTTAGCTTCGAACAACATGGGATAAAATACGCAAGGTATGCCCTGTTGACGCAGCAGGATTATTGCATATGCATGTGGCTTGAACCAAAAGTCAACGGGCGATTGAAGTGACTGCAACGGTTGTGTATCGTGGTTGTCAACGAAGGTGATGGCCAGTTCCGGGCGGTGGGAGAGGAGCGTGTTGTCGAGTATCTGCCGCATGTCGTAAGCTTCGCTGACGGAAGCCTGGTGAAAATTGAAATGCAGGGGTACGTCAAACAATTGCACGCGGCCTTCTGTAGCTTCGATGTATTTGAGGAGATGCACCGGGTCGTTTTTCCAGTATTCACCGATGCAAAACAGCTCTTTTTGAAAGTGGCTCCGCATTGCATCGATCCATTCATTGTAAAAGTATGGTGCGATATGTTTAACGGCGTCCAGTCGCAAACCGGTTGCCTTTGTCAGATCCAGGTACCAGTGCCCCCAGCGTATCAGTTCCTCGCGCACGTACTCATTTCTGAAATCGATATCTGCGCCCATAAGGAAATCGTAATTGCCCATCTCTTCTTCCGCCACCTGTTCCCATTCGCCGTTTGTATGTTCGTTCAGGATCAGGTAAATTTTGTCCGAGGAGTCTACGCCGGTGAAGCAATGCCAGTCCCAGACAAATTCTGAATACTTACCCTGACGGCCGGGAAAGGTGAACTTCGTATGTGCCTCGATGGTGGTCTCTTCGCCGTATTCCAGGCGGTTCTGCGGATTTACTGCGCGCACAGGTACCTCCTCCGTTTCGTCGCCACCCATGCGGTGGTTCAGCACAATGTCTACGATAACCCCTACATGCTGTTCGCGAAATGCTTCAATGCACTTCAGGTACTCATCACGAGTGCCATAACGGGTGCGGACGGTTCCTTTCTGGTCAAACTCTCCAAGATCATAAAGATCATAAACCGCATAACCAGGCTCGGCGAGGCCAAGTGCAGACTTGTAGGCAGGGGGAAGCCAGACATCCGTAATGCCCAGCGATTTGATGTAAGGAGCCTGCTCGGCTGCGTGTTGCCAAAGGTTGCCCTCGGCAGAATAATACCAATGAAAAAACTGGAAGATCGTGATGTTCTGATACATGTTAATTGGTGGCTTTGAAATTCTGTAATGAAACTGGAACAAGCAATGAGATGGAATGTTCTTTCAGGGCACTCATTATATGAAATATAGCGTCATGGCGGGCGACCATATAGCCTGGTGGAGCATGATTGTCTATCCAGAACCACACGACCATCTTCACTGCATTTTCCCGGAAATCGTTGAAATATATTTCTATCGCTTTGCCGGGATAGAGATAGCTGATCTTTTCCATGGCCGCAAACGCTGATTTATGTACAAGGCCGAGGTTAACTGCAGAATCTATGAAGAACTCCAACTCGATCCGTCGCTCTGATGTCAGCGAATAATTGATCAGTGGCTTTTGAATGATGTCCCTGTTTGGTATCATTAAATGAAGACCGGAGAAAGTTCGGATGGTGGTAGAGCGTAACTGGATCTCCTCAACGTGACCGATGAAATCATTGGTTTTGATCGTATGGCCGATATCAAATGGTTTTTTAAATGCGATATAGATGCCTGCAATGAAATTGGAGGTGATATCCTGGAAGGCGAAGCCAAGTATGATGCCGATGATGCCTGCACCAGCGAGGAGGGATGAAACGGCCTGGTTGAGTTTCAGGATATCCAGCGCAAAAAACAACCCGACAAAGAGGATAACGATCTGGCCAATAGTCGCGAACAGGCTTCCGACAGATGGTTTTCCGGATATACGAAAAATGAGCCCGTACATCGCGCGACGAAAGACCCTCCCCAGCACAATCGCAATAATGATTACGATCGCGGCCAGTAACAGGTTTGGCAGATGAACGATGAATCCGTTCCACCAAGCTGTAAGTTTACGTCCTATCATTTCGGCCCAGTTCATGTGAAGTTGTTATTCATATTTCTCATATACCAGTCGTATCTGCTCCCTGATCTCATCCATGATCTCCATGATGTCAAGGCTGAACTGGTGGGGAATTATCTTGCTTTCAGTCTCGTTGCGGGAAAGGCAGTTCAATACCTCCTGTGCTTCAAACTGCAAGCCATGCCCGTCCCATGAAGTTGGATAAATGTTTTTTTCTTTTTCAAAATTCTCCCATTCAAGGCCCGCAGATTTTTCAAACCAGGGGTTGAGTATGCGGATGATGCCTTTGTCGCCAGAGATCTCTGCCGGGAGGTCAGTACCTGTAGCAAGGGATGATTCGAGCACGGCATGCTGCCCGTTTTTATAATGAAACAGGACCGAACATGTCAGGTCGACCTTTTCTTTCGATAATGTGCCGATGGCCTTAATGGTATCAGGTTTACCGAGAAGAAGATAGGTAAGAAATACCGGGTAAATGCCCAGGTCCAGCAGAGATCCTCCCCCAAGTTCAGGATTGAAATAGCGGCTTTCGGGATCATAAGGAGCCTTGTAACACATGGTGGCCTTGATAGAGACAATGTTGCCGATCTTGTCTTCAGCGATTATCGCCAGCAGGTGCTGAATGCTGGGGAGAAACCGAAGCCACATGCCTTCCATCAGGAAGGTGCTGTTTTTTTTTGCAGTATTGACCAGCTCCTCGCATTGTTCCCGGTTGATCACCATCGGCTTTTCACAAAGCACCGGAAGTTTGTTTTCGAGGCAGGCCAGGACCTGTTCGTAATGGAGGGTATGCGGAGTTGCCACATAGACAATGTCTATCCCGTCATCTTTCACGAACTGATCGAGTTCATTGTAGATATTGGGAACATTAAATTCCTTCGCAAATTGATCAGTGGAATCGGTTGAATGACCCAATACCGCATGGACGACCTGCGGCGATGGCAGCAAAGCCAGATCTTTAGCGAACTGCCGGGCAATATTGCCAGGGCCTATCACTCCCCAACGGGTTTCCTGCATGAAGTTATTTTCCCTGCATCAGGCCATTTACATGCCATTCTGAAACCCGCGGCAGCACGGATTCAGAAAATTATGGATGGGGAAAAAAATTCACATGTTAACCCTCAACCAGTTTCGAGATTGATACCAGTTCAAGATCGCGGCTGGCCGGACCCGTGATAACTTTTCCATCAATTGAGTAGCGCGCACCGTGACAGGGGCAATCCCAGGTACGTTCTCCACTGTTCCATGCTACGGCGCACTTCATATGGGTGCAGGTCGGGTTTACTGCGTGAAGCTGGCCCTCTTCGTCCTTATATAACGCGATCTTTTTGCCTTCCAGCGTTACAAGCTTGCCCTCACCCCTTGCCATATCTGCAAGACCCTCAATCTTATCACCGGAGAACCATTGGCCAACGAATTCCTTGATCACATCGGCATTATGGGAAATAAAGCTAGTGAAACCGGCAACTGGTTTTATACGGTTTGGATTGAATAATTTTTGATACGGTGTATCCACGTTATTCAGTATGTCAGTCAATACCATCGCTGCGACATGGCTGTAGGTAATGCCATTCCCGCCAAAGCCGGAGGCTACATAGATATTACCTGTATGGCCGGGTAGTGATCCGATGTAAGGCAGACCATCTGCCGGCTCATAGTATTGTGAAGACCATTGATGGGCGATCTTCTCTACATTGAACAGTCCGCGAACGTGTGCCTCAAGCTGAGCAAACGAACGTGTGGTGTTTTCTTCGTGACCAGTTTTGTGGTCATAGCCACCAACGATAAGATAAGGCTGGTCATCGACGAGTTGTGTACGGTAATAATGATAAGGATCGTACATATCATAACTAAGTCCGTCGGGGTATCGGTCCCCGGAAAGTTTCACCGCCATGGCATAGCTGCGATAGGGTGCACAACGCAGGTGCAGCAGGTTGATGCCCGGCGGTATGTGTGTTGCATAAATTAACGAGTGGGCCTGGAACTCCCCGCGAGAGGTCGTCAGCGTAACCTTGTCAGCATCGTCTACATCTGTCACGCGGCATTGCTGCACGATAGTACCGCCCAGAGATTCAAAGGCTTCGGCAAGTGCGTGTACATACCGGGTCGGGTGAAATTTTGCCTGCCCCTTCACCCTGATCGATTTGATGAAATCAACGTCAAAGGGAACCGTGTCATCCTCTATTATCTCGAGGCCCGCGTCCCGGGAAGCTTTGATAATATCTTCCAGTTCATCTTTCTGTTTATCATCCTGTGCGTAAAGAAATGCATCCTGGTATTCAAACCCGCAGTCAATATCGAGCTCATCGATATTTTCCTTTACCAGTCTTATAGCGCGACCGGTCACGGCTGCAACAAGCTTTGCATCTTCTTTACTGAAATTCCTGGTGATTGTGGTATAAGGTGTATCAAGAAGCGTATTCAGGTGGGCAGTGGTGCCTCCCGTGGTACCAAAGCAAAGTGTCTCGGCCTCCAAAACAATACATCTCTTGCCCGAGCGCTGAAGCTGAAGTGCTGTGGTGATGCCGGTAATTCCACCGCCGGCGATAGCCACATCATATAATTGCAGGTTATCAGGTCTTGATTTACTTTCAAAGGGCGTTGTGGTGCCCTGCCATAAACTGATTGTATGTCCGTCTCTGTTTATCATAACTGCCGTTTGGAATGTCGTGTCAATTTCCCTGCCATAAGGCTTAGGATTTATCATAAAGCTTCTGGCAGTTTGTACAGAAAAAAGTCCGGCGTTTGGTCTTGCCTAGGTATTCTTTGTGTAGCGGCAGATTGCACCGTTTGCATGTCTTTTTCGTATGTGCCAGCCAGTTCTTCCGTAGTACGTATGCTTTCTTCCATTCAAGAAACTGGAACGCATAATGATGTGTCTCCCGGATCAGTTCCCGCAGTTTGGCAGGGGTAAGACTGCCAACGGTGGAGAGGGGGTGAACTTTTATCCGATACAGCACTTCATTTTTAAAAATGTTCCCGGCACCTGCGAAGATGTCCTGGTCAAGGATGGCATCGCAGACCAGCATTTCAGGCTTTGCCCGCAATTTTTGTCCAGCCTTCCTGGCGTCCCACCGGGGATTCATGATGTCCGCCGTCCAGTCATACACATCATCCAGATCTTCGTCGATGAATTGAACGGAGCAGGCATAGAAATTAATTTCGCCTTTGGCAAATCTTAGCTGCAAACGTGGGGTCGCGGGTTTTGTATCATTAACCAGGTAGCTGCCAAATAACAGGAAGTGTATCCGTAGCTTATAGGCGCCTGCACATATAAGGAAATGTTTTCCCCAGGTAAGAAAGGCTGATATCCTTTTACCTTTCAATACGGAAACATCCTGTTTTGTATTGCCGTTTACTTCACGGATGATCTTGCCGGTAAAGGACGCAACGGCTTCACGGAGAATGACGATCGACGGGCCTTCAGGCATATTGATGTACGTTTCGGTTGGAAATACAAGATTTGCACCAGCCTGCTGAAGATTTGCAACAGCCCGATTCCGGCACAGTTTTGTTTACATATAAAGAAAAACTTATGGAGTACAGAAGCAACGAAGCCACCATCAACCGTCCCGAGGGTGATCGTCCCATCGATGCCCCCCAACTCTTTATAGATATACCCGCCATCGTGGATCAATTGAAAGATGAAAAGGCCTGGGAGAAGGGCGACAGGAATGCGATTACTGTATTCAAAGGTGGCGGGCTCACAATGGTTGTAGTTGCCTTGCAGAAGAAAGCCGAGATCGTTGATAAGGCGGTGGAAGGTTTTGTGACGGTGCAGGTGATCAAAGGTGAAGTGACCATCACTACGCCGGAAGGTAAGATCGAGGCTGAGAAAAAACAGGCTATTGTATTCCGGCCGGGTGTACACCATAGCATCACGGCGGACTCAAATGCGATCCTGCTCCTGTCAAATTACAGCACGAAACCCGAAGGTGAACGGAACGGTTCTACGGGAGATTATTAATTATAAAATGCTACGCTATGACACATCAGCCCTACCAAAGTTGCATCGATGCCTGCCTTGCCTGTATTGCAGCCTGTCAGCACTGTGCCGCATCCTGTCTTCGTGAACCTGAAGTGGGCCACATGGCTCTTTGTATACAACTGGATATGGAATGTTCCGCCGTTTGCGAGGCTGCGGTAAAACTGATGAGCCTCGGAAGCAATCATGCCAATGCGATCTGCCAGATATGTGCGGATGTATGCAATGCATGCGGGGATGAGTGTGCGAAACATCAACACGATCATTGCCAGGCCTGTGCAGCAGCTTGCCGCCGCTGTGCCGATGAATGCAGCAAAATGATCGCTGCTTAAATATCACTATGGAGACATCACTTTACGTTGGGATCGTTGCAGGGATATGCACATCGATTTCGCTCTTGCCTCAGTTGATAAAGATTATTCGCGAAAAAAAAGCCGACGATATTTCCTATTTCATGCTTTTCATCCTGCTCACCGGGCTGGGATGCTGGATCTGGTATGGCTTTCTGAAGATGGATTGGCCTGTAATCATCACCAACTGTTTCTCTTTCCTCGTTAATTGCCTGGTGATCTATTTTACCGTAAAATACAAGAACAGCAGTACGTCATAATTTTACCCAACCGGTTTGTTGCGCCGTTTTCACTAACTGGTAACCATTAGTATTCCCGATTACATCCATTGTTTGACCGACTTCCAGGCGGGCGAGAATGGCGGAGCTGCTATCCGGCCGTGCATAAATACTTTTTTCCGTTTTGACCTGCTGCGCTTTTCTTAATGGATCTGTTGTGATCTGAGATTGACGCGCAATGGCCTGCCTGCCATCAGGAAGCAAGACGCGATAGAAATCAGCTCCTGCCGCGACCGGGATCACCGGCAGATCCTGGTTCGGTTTTTCATTCCCCGCAAATGCATCTGTGGCCAGGACAGCCTCTTTTTTAAGTCGCATATACCTGTTAAGCTGCGTGGTGTCCGTTTTGATCTCGGGTAGTTTAGGGATGGCGGGATTCACAAATGGCAACGGATCTATGGCACCCTGGCTGGCGTAGATGCCAAAGTGCAGATGTGCCGGTGTGTTGCGCGCATTGCCCGTGTTCCCGACAGTTCCCAGGGGATCACCTACGTTAACTCGTTGACCAGCATTTACCAGTTGGGTATCCAGATGCGCATAGTAAAGACTGATGTTGGAGTCGTCAGGTCGAAGAAAGACAACCTTTCCGCCGAGGTTATTTTCATTCACGCGGGTCACGACGCCGGGTGCTGCTGCAATAACCGGAACGCCTTTCCTGGCAAAGATGTCGATGCCCTCATGTGATCTTTTTCCGCCATCACGGTCTGCTCCCCAGAAACTTTGAATACGCGGATTATCCGATTGCCTGAGCGGGAACGCCAGGGAAGGCGCCGTGTTGATCGATAAGGTGTAGCTGATTGTCTGAAGCAGTTCAGGCTGTAATCGAAGTATGTAAGTTTTGTCTGCATCTGCATCGATATGCCATTGGCGGGACAGTGAGTCAATTGATTCGACCAGTTTTTTTTCGTTGCCATCAAGTTCCCATATTTCTATAAAGAGCCTGAACCCGGATGCTGGTTGGGTAGTCAGTTCGAAATTGATACGCTGGCCGCGTTTGGCATTGACCAGGAATCCGAATGCCGTTGGCCTGTTGTCTGTGAACAATCCTTTTTCCCGATAGGGAAGTTCTGCAGGTGTTGGCCGCTCGAGACTATTGCGGCCTGCGGTCAGCCACTGCTGTCCCATACTGGTTTGATCCAGCCTGGCATCCGCAAGTGAAGACGCATATGCTTCATACGCGGTACGTTTTCCAAATGTGGAGTTACAGGAACTGGCCAGCAAAACTATGGATGCGAAGGCGAAAACGGCGGAGACATGTTTGATCATCCCAATGCTATTTAACCGGATGTTGGTATAGTAGTTGACCGAAAATTGCTTTAAACATCAGTGTATCAGATGGCAATCATTCCAATCATATTGTTAGCCGGAGGTGCGATTGTTTTTATCGTATTGATGGTAGCTGCATCCAGGAAACGATCCAACGGATCGCAGGATCAGGGTTAATGAGAAGGTTGATCCTCGTCTTCGTCCAGGCGCCGATCTACTTTCTTTCCCTTGAGATCCTCGTTTGTTACCTGCTCACCTTTGCCAACTTCCTCCCCGGGAGCTTTGTCAACCGGCTGTTGCTGATCATTGTCCGGCGTCTTATCCTGTGGTAAATCCTTCTGATGTTTTTCTTTTTGTTGCATCTCCAAATCATGAAATTGTTATGCCAAACCGACAAGAGCTGTCATTCGAAAGTAATTTTATTAGGGGGAAACACCTGTTTAGTTCATGCCCGTGTAAGAAATTGGTCATGTTTTCATAAACAAAACGGCCAGAAGAGATCGCGGAGATGGGAATTGGCTATATTAGTGCGACTTATCCAAACTACTGCACATGATAGTGCCGATTCATTTTGAACATCAGCATCAACAGGTCAGGTCACACCTGATCTATAATTTCTCTTCCGTTGAGGATATTATTCTTGTTACTCCCGTAATCGAGTATCCGGGAATAGCGTTATTCACCCGCACCAACTACGACCTGATTTATAAGAAAGTAGGCGAACACGAGTGGAAGCTTGACGATAAGCTCAGGCCGATGTATGCCGCCACGGTGCGAAATCTCAACAACCAGTTGGAGCAGCATTTCAGTGACCGCCATTTCCGGTTTACCGCCTGAAGCTTCCCCCTGTCCTCCCAACAAGGCATTAAAATTGAAATATGATAGTGCAAAAAAGCACCATCATAATGGAGGATAAAATTTTCGACATCATCGTAGAAGCGGAAGGCAGGCGATACAAGGGCTGGGTAAACCCTTCCGAAAAAGTAAACGCGAAAGGCATTCCCCAATCATTTCATGTTGTACTCGACAACGTTTCCTTTGGTTATCTGTCATTCCAGGATTGCAAGTGGACGGTAGATGAACACCGCCCTGCTGCACTGGTAAATGCAGTAGGCAAGCAGATCGAGGCACACTTTCAATTCTGACCGGATGGAAAAGAAGAACAAAATCACAGCGAAGGGGATATGGCAGGTGCTGAAGGAGTCAGGTAAAGGTTTCATTGATGACAAACTCACCAAGCTCAGCGGGTCGCTTGCTTACTACACGGTGTTTTCGATGGCACCACTCCTGATCGTTATCATATTTCTCAGTGGTTTGTTGCTGGGCCAGGAGGCGGTACAGGGTCAGATATATGATCAGCTAAAAGGTTTCCTTGGTGCAGATACCGCTGCACAGTTGCAGGATATTGTGAAGAATGCAGCTATCAGCGGTGACAATACAATTGCCGCCACGATCGGCGTCATCACGCTTATCATTGGTGCAACAACCGTATTTGCAGAGATACAGGATTCTATCAACACGATCTGGGGCCTCAAGCCCAAGCCGAAGAAGGGCTGGCTCAAGTTGCTGCAAAATCGTTTTCTTTCTTTTTCTGTGATCGTCAGCCTGGGATTTTTGCTGATCGTCTCGCTGGCAATTACCTCCGTGATCGATATCTTCAGCAAGGCACTTGCAGCCAGGTTTCCGGATGTGACCGTAGTGCTATTTTATATTATCAACCAGTTGATCACGCTGCTGGTTGTGTCGTCGATTTTCGCCGTAATCTTCAAGGTGCTACCAGACGCGAGGATCAGGTGGAAGGATGTGATGTCCGGCGCTGTGGTCACGGCCATCCTCTTCATGCTGGGGAAATTCGGCATCTCCTTTTACATCAGTAAGGCCGCGGTTGGCAGTACCTACGGCGCGGCGGGTTCCCTGGCTATCCTGCTGGTATGGACTTATTATTCCTCTCTGATCCTGTATTTCGGAGCGGAGTTTACGAAGGCTTTTGCCATCCGCTATGGTGCCGCCATTCATCCCAATGATTACGCAGTAACGACAAAACAGGTGGAGGTGGAAACGGGCCGAAAGGTGATCAAAAGCTGATCACTTCCTGAACAGCGACAGGAGTTTATCCAGGATAGCCTGTACGATCTCGCGTTGTATCTCAAGCGGACTGCCCTTGGCTGGTGTGACTCTAGCGGTGACCCTAACTTCTCCCCTGTATGCTATTGAAAAGTAGGCAAACACCCGGTTATCGGATTCAGGCACCGGCGATGCATAGCCGGTCACACCGATTCCCCAATCGCTGTTGAAAAGCGTACACACATTTATCGCCATTTCATCAGCTACGCGCCCGGATACACAATTATTAGCCGTTGCGTGAATGGGTTCTACAGCCAGGTGTTTAAACTTTTGACCAAGATTATAGGCCGTAATTCCGCCCTGGAAAAATAAGGAGGCTTCCACTATGCTGGACATCGCCAGTTGCAGCAGACCCGCTGTCACGCTCTCTGCTACTGCAATTGTCTCGCCACGGAGCTTCAGCGCAAGGCCTATCGGTTCGAGTGATATAGGATCAAAATCCTTCATTATTTTTTTTACATATTCTCTACAAAACCCTGCCAATTGTTTCAATAGTGGCTGCCTGGAAGTCGCGCCATAACTGGTTTTCACGTGGCATGCACTTTGATTTATTTACGTGATCTATTAAAACAACGATTATCTAAAAAACTTAATTATGCCAAGTACAAAAACTCCAAGCCGTACAAAAAAGGCTTCAGCAAAAAGCACATCCGGATCGGCTACCGGGAATACACAGTTGGAAAAATTCTTTCTCGATTCGTTGAAAGATATCTACTGGGCCGAGAAGCATCTCACCAAAGCGCTGCCTAAAATGATGAAGGCGGCAACCACAGAAGAGCTTCAGACTGCCATTGAAACACATATCGATCAGACAGAAGAACAGATCGGGCGCCTGGAGCAGGTGTTTGAGATCCTCGGAAGAAAACCGCAGGCGAAAAAATGCGAGGCAATGGAAGGGCTTATCAAAGAAGGTGAATCCATCGTAGAAGAAACTGAAGATGGTTCGATGACCCGCGATGTAGGTATCATTATGGCCTCCCAAAAAGTGGAGCATTATGAGATCGCAACTTATGGCGGACTGGTGCAGCTTGCAAAGACCATGGGCCAGGACGAGATCGCAGAGATTCTCGCTGTAACCCTTGAAGAAGAGAAAGAAACAGATACCCTGCTGACCGAGATCGCCGAAAATAACATCAACTGGGAGGCCGAACAGGAAGACAACGAAGAGGAATAGTTTTTACCGAATACCAGCCAGCCGGGACATTGTCCCGGCTTTTTTTTGCACTTTTATGCATCATTCACCTGTTTCCATATGTGGTGCATCAACTGGTTTGGACTGGGGAGACCCTTTCTGCCGCAAAAAGATCGAGAGTACCACGATGGCAAACACTGACAGGAATTCACTTTGCCAGTTCTGGAAAGATTCAAACCAGAAGCGCGGCTGAGAAAGATATTCCCCAAGATTTTCCACAGGCTTCCCAAGTTGGGACAATTTATCGTTCTCATCCCGCAGTGAGCCATAAAGGTGAAGCAGGAAGGATAAAATAAAAAGAATGATCAACACGATGCTTAACGAATGTTGGTAGATCCTCAGCATTAAACCACCCCGTTTTACCGGCCCAGGAGCTCCGCGCCGGTTTGGATCAGGAGCGCGGTCCACCTCTTCCTCGCCATCAAACCCTTTGGATTCGGAAGATCCTATCTGTTTAAGCGATATCGTCAGAATGACAAACAAAGCCATCTGGAGAAATTCACTTTCCCAGTTTTCGAAGGTTGATTGTATGAAATGTCCCGACTTCAGGTACTTTGACATAGACATCGGAGGCACGCCTCGCTCTTCGAGTTACTGGTTGTGTTCCGCCTGCCCTGTGAAGGCCTGACCTATAATAGCTAAAATAAATAAGAGCAGAAACGTTGCCGACAAGGCGTTTCTCTTCAGGTATTTACTCATATAGTTTTGTTTGAAGTCAATTAGTACATAATGCGATAACACTGTAAAAACTTCCATGGCATACATGTTGCATCATATCATTCCCGCGCAATTGCGGTGAACCTGTATGAACCTCTCCGTAAAAAATACCAGTCAGTCTAAGTTAACCGTCCTTCCGGGGAACAAGAATGTTATCAGCCGCCCGGTGGTAAAGTCTTTACCTGCTTACAAAAAAGTCCGTATTACCGAACGGCCTTCGATGCCTCCTGAACAACATGGTTATATCAAGGCGCGTCGTCACGATTTCCTTTGATTTTACTTATTTCTCCTTCCAAAATCACGGATAAACAGGTCCTGGTGGGTGTTCACGTTGTGCAGGCTGATCCTGTCCACACCGCAGCCACGATAAAGATCCAGCAACGCATCGAGATGATCCATTGATGTGAGTATGTGCATTTTATCCGCAACTTCTTCTTTTGTCATCTTTTCTGTTGCTTCATCAAACTGTTCGGGCTTGTAGAGTTCGGCCAGCTCATCTTTGCCCAGGAGATTTGATCGCCATTGCTCCCAGGCGCCGTCCAGCGCAACCTGGTAATCGGGATGATACGAAAAGGAGAGCTGCACCCAGAAGGGTTTGCCCGCCCCGCCTGATTTCTCAAATGCGTTCTTTTTCTCCAGGGTATCGTCCTTTGACCCGGCGGTGGTGAGCAGCCCGTCAGCCCATGATCCTGCCCAGGCGGAGGTTTCTGTTGAGATGGCGGCGCATAGCAGTCGGGGAGCCGTTTCAGGTAGTGTATAGAGTCTTGCTTCGCGGATGCGGATATGTCCTTCAAAACTGACTTCCTGGCCAATAAGCAGTTTTCGTATCATTCCCGCACACTCAAGCAGCCGCTCGTTGCGCACCTGGTGCGAAGGCCAGGGGAGGCCGGTGATCGATTCATTGAGTGCTTCACCACTGCCCAACTCCACATCGATTCGACCTGGATACATTTCGGCCAGCGTAGCGATCGCCTGTGCGGCTATGGCCGGGTGATATCGCTGACCGGGAGCACAGACCATGCTGTAAGGAAGTCTGGTGATTTGCATGGCCGCTGCGATCCAGGCGAAGCTGAACCCGCTCTGTCCCTGGCGCTTGCTCCAGGGATGGAAATGGTCGGAGGAGTGGATGGCATCGAACCCGGAGGCTTCGGCCAGTTTTACCAGTTGCAACAGGTGAGAAGGCCGAAACTGTTCATGAGATGCATGGTAGGCGATTTTCATATGTGAAGGCTCCCCGGAAGTTATTTAAGTAATGATATTTTTTGCTGATGCGTAACGACCTGCAAATCGCTGAAAGGTTTAACCAGTCTGCATTTGGGCACGTTATTGGATATGATTTAACAAAACGGTCAATTATGAGAAAAGGTCCTGCGTCAAAGAATCTGCAAAAAGTGCAAAGTGTGATCACCAAACCTTTCCGTCGTGAGAGCATCCGTCCATTTACTGAGAAGCCCTCTGTTGATCCGGCTTCCGCAAAACCCGGTAACAGGAATGACAATCTCAACGCGGCGGATCTGTTCTCGCTTTTTACGGCGGATATAATTCGTGAAGAGGTATTGTTTACCCGCTAATACTTACCAGTTATCGAACACTAGTCCGAAACTCTCTTCATTCAGAATATCTTTCCAGTTTTCTATCAATGTCCTGTAGGCTTCACCTACGGGCATTATTTTTCTGTCCAGGTCATAAAGTCCTAATTCGTTTACCCGGCCATCGTCATTGCGCAGCGCAGAATCCCAGTCGACCTGGTGCAGGAGGCTATACCACGTGAAGCCGATAATGGGAATGCCATCGTGTTTGAGGCGGTGAACATTTGCCCATTGTTTCAGCAGCCATTCTTTACATGCGGGCATACGGATATTTGTTTCAGTATGCATGATAGGCAACTTGTATCTGCGGTAATACTGGCTGGTGATAACGTAGTAACCGAATATCTCGCCCGCAGCCTGTGTGTGGCCGTCGGGGAACACCAGGTGCTCGTTGGTTACATAGTAATCGTTTCCCATGATACAGCGTGCCTTCACCTGGTTGTCCGTAAACCACCTGTATTCCTGCGCAGTCATGCCATTTTGCAGAAGGTATTCATACATCGTCACATTCAGCGGGTAGCCGTAGGTGAGGTCGAGTGAAAGGAACCGTTTCTGATTCAGGAAGCGGGCAAGAGGTGCTGCTGCCGGGTCCATTGCATGGAAGTATTCAGATGACTCGCTTTGTATGAATGAGGCCTCCGGCTGGATTTTCAATATCTCCTGCATGGCCATCACATTTGCCTTGCACAGGTGTTTCAACGCTGTGACGAATGCTTTATCGGATTGAAGGCATTCATTCCACCAGCCATACTGCGCGGAAAACATGGCAGCAATAAAGATCTCGTTGATGGGTGTATAAAAATGCAGCTCCGGAAAGCGCTGTGCAAAAGCGCGCGCATATTCTGCAAAGTAGTGTGGGAAGTCAGGATTCTGAAAATTACCCATCCAGTCCGGAATACCAAAGTGGCATAGATCTACAAGCGGTGTAACATGAAGTTCTTTCAACCGGTTGAAGGTGGCGTCTGTGAAATCCCAGTTGTATTTGCCGGGTGCTTCATGCACGGAATAATAGGGCGGTCCATAGCGCAGGAATTCTATGCCCACATCTTTAAGCAACATAAAATCTTCTTCCCAACGCGCGTAATGGTCTGTTTTCTCCATTTCATCCACACGCTTGGTGCTGCCATCGGGGAGTTTGATTGTTGGATAACTGTTTTCGATGCCAGTGGCGAACATGAATTTATTTCCAGCCATATCTTTTTATTCTATTTATTTAAGCCGTCTTTTCCCTGAAGTAACGCTCCAGTGCGTGATCCAGGGTGGGCAATTTTAATCCTTTACCGCTCTGCAGCACACTGTATCGCGGGCGTTTTGCAATCCATCCCATGTCGTCCATATGCCGGATGTTCAGGTTGCTGTTGGAATAGCCTGCACGCTGTGCGACATCGTTGGCAAAATCAGCCCAGCTAAGATTGCCGGTATTGCTGATATGCCAGATCCCGTCTTCTTCATCAATGAACAGGTCCATGGCGGCGTTGACAAGATCGGGTACATACGTTGGTGATACGTACACGTCATCCGGTATCGGCAGGCTTTCATTTCTTTTCAGCGCTTCTATCACGTGAAAAGCAAAATTGTACCTGTCCCAGGGTCCGAAGAATGCACTGGTGCGGATGATGAGAGAATTTGCATTGGCATCCAGCAATAATTTTTCACCTTCCGCTTTACTTTCGCCATATACGTTCAGTGGCATCACCCTGTCAGACTCATGATAAGGAGCACCTTTTGTGCCATCAAATACGAGATCGGAAGAAAAACTCATCATCCTGATGCCTGTTTCATGGCAGACCCTGGCTATAACGGCTGGCGCAGCGGTGTTGATGGCAAAACATTCTTCCCTGTTCGCCTCAGCATCATCCACCCGCACATAGCCTGCAGCATTTACTACAGCCCAGGGTTTATACCTGGAGATGACATCACGAAGATCATTTTCGTTGAGAATATTGAGATCGGCTCTTCCAAGTGCGACGTAGGGTATCGATCGTAATTCACAAATTCGTGTGAATGCATGCCCCAGTGTGCCATTCTTGCCGATGATCAGCAATGGCCTGGACTTGGGTGATGCAGGTATTTGAAGATCTATCATACCATTTTTCCGGTGCCACCAGCCGGGCTGATGGACGAGCGGATGATCATACTCGCGTCCGGCCGCAAGTTCCCGGATCAGTTTCGCCAGTGCGGTCGGGCGCAATTGGTTGTTTTGAATATCGAATACACCGGATTCATAATAACCATTGTTGCGGGTAAGCAGGCTGTTCCAGTCGAAGGCCCCAATAAGTGACCAGGCTGTCACGCCACGGATGTCAATGCCTTCGCTGCAAAGCTGGCAGCAGGTTTCATAATTTTCCCTGAACCAGCGCAATTGTTCTTCCCGTGTACAACTGAGGTGATTCTCGGTCATCGCCATCGGAAGCCGGTATCGCTTCCAGGCCTCTAAAAGCAGGGGGCGAAGGCCTTCGCTCCTGCCTGCGCGCACGGCTTCTGTATCAACGTATGCGTGGCGGCCATTTCCTCCATGAAGGGAACCGGGGTATGAGCTTATATTTTCATCCAGGAATCTTTCTGAGGTAACATAGTAGTTGAATCCGATGATATCGGGAGGGCAGGCGTTTTCGGTAAAAAAAAGCATCAGCTCCTGGGGTACGCCGGCCGATTTGAATTTTTTCCAGAAGTAATGGCTGCTGTTAAAGCGGCCGGTGAGCAGATCAAACGTCAGCCAGCGCCGCTCATTCTCGTACCTCGCCTGGTAGGCAAGCCGCGATGAGCTATGTGTTTTGGCCAGGTCTTCGGTCTGTACCAACTTCGCGCCTGGATTGATCTTACGGATTTCCCGCATGGCGAGGATTGTTGCTTTCATCTGGTTCAGCAACATGATGGCAAAGCTCTTCTGGGATTTCTTGTGTGGGTACCAAAACCCGTACAGGCCACTGAACCTCGCGGTGGTCAATGGTTCATTGATCGGTGTGTAATATTCAAGCCAGGGAAATTCCGTAGCCACCCGTGCTGCATAGCCGGCAAACTTCTCCGGGAATGCAGGATCAGCGAGATCCGTGTTTGCAGGTCCGCTGCCATGATGAAGCAGACCTGCAATCGGAATCATATTATTATCGGTAATCTGTTGAAGTTGTTGCCTGGTCCATCCCCAATCTGGCTGGCTATGACCGGCGGGCTCATGTTTCTCCCATAGAATCGGATAGCGGATTTTGGAAATCCCGAGTCGGGCAAAATGCGCTATATCATCCGCGCGCTGGTAATGACCTGCATACGAGAGCTGGTCGCGGTAAGTGTCATTTACGCGATTGATCGTACACTCAATTCCTCCCCACAACTCAGGCTTGCAATATGGATACTTTGTGACCGTTGACATGTCTTTCGGGTTCAGCAACGCTGACGATATTCTTGAACAGTTTCAGTGATTGCGCTACGACCTGGTCCATGTTGTAATACTTATAGGTTGCCAGTCTTCCCGTAAAATGCACGTTTGTCGTTCCTTCAGCAAGAGCCTGGTATTTGCGGTATAGTTCCGCATTCTCCGGGCGTGGAACAGGATAGTAGGGATCCCCTTCCGCTTTTGGGTATTCGTAAACCACGGTGGTCTTTGGATGCTTTTGCCCGGTCAGGTATTTGAATTCAGTGATCCTGGTATAGGCATGTTCATTCGGATAGTTCACTGTTCCTGTATCCTGGAATTTCTCCGTATCGATCGTTTCGAATTTAAACTCGAGTGAGCGATAAGGTAATTTGCCATAGCAATAGTCGAAGTAGTAGTCGATAGGACCCGTGTAGATCATTTCCTTGAAAGGAATGATATGCCGGATCTCTTTATAGTCTGTGTTGAGCATCACTTTGATGTTCTTGTGATTCAACATTTTTTCAAACATCTTCGTATATCCGAGCAAAGGCATCCCCTGGAATTTATCGGTGAAATAGCGATCATCTTTGTTGCAACGCGTGGGTATGCGGGCTGTTACGGATGCATCGAGCTCAGAAGGATCCAGGTCCCATTGTTTCTTTGTATATCCTTTGAAAAACTTTTCATACAGCTCTCTTCCCACCTTAGCCACAACCACATCTTCCGATGTACGCACCCTCGTCACGGGCTCGGCTTTCGAAGCAAGAAATTTATCGACCTCATCGGCATTGAGGTTGAGGCCATACAGGGCGTTGATCGTATTCAGGTTGATGGGAATCGGAACCTGCATGCCGTCAACACTTGCAAGCACGCGATGTTCATAGGGCCTCCAGTCGGTGAACTGCCCAAGGTAGTCGAATACGTCTTTCGAATTGGTGTGAAAGATATGCGGGCCGTATTTATGAACAAGGATCCCTGCTTCGTTATAAAAATCGTACGTGTTGCCACCAATGTGACTTCTTGTATCAACTACCAGCACTTTTTTGTTGGCCTGGGTCGCAAGGCGTTCTGCCATGACCGCTCCGGCAAAACCAGCTCCCACTATTAAATAATCAAACATACTCGTTCTCCTTTTTTTCTGGTTTGTACTGGACGCTTTTAGATTCCAGTTGGTTATTGATGAGTGAAAGCATTTTCTCGTAGGTGTTATCCCAGGAAAGGTCGGCGAGATGTTCTGTGGTCTTGTCCTGCCATGATTTATCAGTACGTATATTCATGCACCAGGCGATACCTGCCAGGTATTCTTCCGGCTTGTCTGCTATGTATACAAGGCCTTTTTCACCATAGGGGTTGATCACATCCCGGATGGATGTTGATACTACGGGCAGTCCTCCGGCGAGGTATTCCGGTGTTTTTGTAGGACTGATGAACCTGGTGGATTCATTGGCTGCAAAAGGAATCATGGCCACGTCCCAGCCTGCCATGTAAGCCGGTAATTCAGCATACTGCTTGCCTCCAAGATAGTGTATGTTCGGATGCACGGGGAGAGTGGCAGGATCGATCTTCACCACCGGTCCGATGATGACGAAATGAAGATCCGGACGCTGCCGCGCCATATTGTCCAGCAGGTCGATATCAAAGCGCTCATCTACTACGCCAAAGAATCCAACCCGCGGATGTGGTATGTTTCGCTGGTCAGCGGGGTCTTCTTTGATATGTCTTGCCTTGTTGAAATGTTTTTTATCTATACTGCTGGGAAATGGATAGATCGCCCGGTGGAGGTGTTTCTTGGCTTCAAACAGGCTGTGCCCGCCCGTAAACACCAGGTCGGCTTTTTTCATCAGTTCTTCTTCACGTTGTTTCAGTGCCGGTGGTGCATTTTTGAACGCGGATAACTCATCCATGCAATCGTACACTACAAGTTCAGGGTTGATCAGGCTATCACTGATCTCCAGGCCCATAGGCGTGTAGTACCAGCAGATATACCTGTTGGTGGAGAAGTAGTCGAAGAATTTATTAAGGATCTTCTGCTGCTGATCGATAACCTCTTCGTGCGGGAGCCCTGGCGGCAGATGGGGCACAACGATCCAGACATTTTCATCACTTAATGTCGTATCGAGGTGTGCTTTATCTGCGTCGAAGATGGGTTCTTCTATAAAAAAAACTCTGTATTGTTTAGCGAACCTGCTGAGCAGGTGCTGTGGACGTTGGTACACAAAATTCCACCGGAGGTGCGAAAAGCAAATGATGTCCATTGAAAGATCCCCTTTTATTACTTTTAAGTAGCATTGAGTTGTATTGACTACGCTATATAAAATGTAAAAATTGTGCCACCCTGAACATGCAGGTTTTCAAGACGCTTCCGATGTTTGGTATAGCCGTTGGGAAATTTTCACCCCGCGGTGGGGAAGCACTGTGGTTGAAGGATTTATGATTTCGTCAGTTATTCAGAGATGTATGATCTAAGCTGACGGGGGACATTCAGGAATAATATTTCAGCTTAGATTATTTCTTGCTTTTCTTTTTTGTTTTCTTGCTGGCGGCTTCGCGTTTGCGCGCTTTTTCTTTTTCGATCTTCATGTTGTGGCGGATCACCTGCCAGTATTCTTTTCCGTAGGGCACAAAGATCTCCTCGCCTGGCTGGATGTCACGAATGGATTGAATATAGACACGCAGTCCGTCTTCCGCGTATTCTGCATTATTGCGGAGGCCGGTAATTTTTTTCAGACCCCGCGCATCGTTCGCATATCTTGCCAGTGCAGATTTGGTTTTGCTTGCATCGATCACGTGGCTTCTTTTTACGAAGTAGATGTAACCGTTGTTACCATCCTGGGAATCTACTTCTTTCCAGGTCGTGATCTTTCCTTTATATTCAATGATACGTGTTCCTTTTGGGATAAATTTCGACGTGAAAAGTCCGTCGCCCGCATCGGGTAGGGTGGATTTCTGTACGTAAAGACTTGCTTTGCTGGTGGGCATTCTGTTGGGTTAGTTTTTTAAAAAAGCGTGTGAAGATAGTGGTTAAACGGATATGGTTAAATCAAAAGTCGAAAGTCAAAACGTAAAACTGAAAACTTGCAGTTAAACATATCCCGAATATCCTGCTTCCACTTCGGTGGGTAGGCAGGCCCGCCCTCCGCACTCTGCACTTACATGCTTTCATGTGTTATGTGCAGCACCTGGTATTCACCCGGTACCAGGGACATGTGATGTTGTCGCCTGATATGGCAATCCCTGCCATCGAACAGGTTGATGTATGTGCCGGGCAGGGCGGGGTGGTCAAACTCTGTCTCCTGTGGTTCTTTGGAGAAATTCAGTACCACCAGTACACTGTCCTGCTGCCGCCTGCAGAGGTAGATGAGCACATCTTCACTTGTATTCTTTACCAGCAGCACCGACGCGCTTTCCTGCAGCGCTTTGTTCTTTTTTCGCAACGCGAGCAGGGTTCGGTAAAAATCGGCCAGCTCCATTGGCCCTTCCCAATCGATATGATCTTTTTCAAAGAAGGCAAGTCGCTTGTGATTTGGTTTTTCCTGGCCGGAGTAGATCAGCGGGATCCCCGGCCAGGTGCAGGTAAACACCGCCATAGCCAGGGCTGTTATGCCATATTTTTCGTACTCCGTGCCCCAGTATGTATTCTCATCGTGGTTTGAAGTGAATAATAATTTGCGTGAGCCTACGGGATACCGGGAATAATTGACGAGTAAGGGAATAATGTCCGCCAGTTTGATCTCACCCTTCATGTATTTCTCCGTAGCCCGCATCACCTCCCAGCCGTAGGTGACATCGAATGCTTCATGGTATTCCAGTATCTCACACTCGGCAAGCCAGAACAGGGGCTTGACTGCATCGCATTTCCCTCTAGCCTCGATCCAGAAATCGATCGGGACAGTCCTGGCCATGTCGCAACGAAAGCCATCGATGTCGAATTCAACTATCCAGTATTTCATCGACTGGATCATTTCTGCGCGTAATTCCGGGATCTCATAGTTCAGATCGATCACATCCACCCAGCCGTAGAGGCCAGTGAAGTTTCCTGCATCATCCTTTCGGTACCATTCGGGATATTGCAGCGTCCATTGGTGATCATAGCCGGTATGATTTGCCACCCAGTCGATGATGACTTTCATACCATAACTATGGGCCATTTTGATCAGCTCGCGAAAATCATCGCCTGTGCCGTATGCAGGATCAATGTCCGTATAGGAACTTGCTGCATAATAGCTTCCGTAGGTGCCCTGTCTTTTTTCGACGCTGATCGGTGTGATGGGCATCAGCCACAGGATCTCAATACCCATGTGGTGAAGGCGGGGAATATGTTTCATAAAAGCCTGCAGTGTGCCTTCCGGTGTATACTGCCTGACGTTTACCTCGTAAATGTTTGTACCATTACCCCATGAAATGATTGGAAATGCTGTGCTCATCGACAAAGTTGATTTACTCGCAAGTTGCAAGGACTGTACCACTACACATGTCTGCTGCTGCTGGCATTAATTTGGTGTTTGCTTATCAAAACATTTACGATGGAACCACATGTCCCCGTTCAGGAACAGGGAGCACGATCTGATACGGCATCGCACCAGGAGTTCGATACGTTCAATGCCGCTGCTGAATTTTATCAAGCGGTTTGTAGCCGCCTGTTGGATGTGAATCACTGGAAGGAGATCAGCAAGGGTCTCTCTGCTGCCTTTCGCCTGACGGATGGAGTGGGTAATCTGAAAGAGGGTGATCCCGAGGTCGGTGATCATTTTTGTATCAGCATTCCCGGTCCGGGCAATAAGGCGGGCGATGGATTTGATTGGGTGCAGGTAGAAGTTGCAGAGCGCCAGGAAAATGTTCAGGCCGGAGAGGCCTGTACGCTGCTTAGGGTGCGCCCTTGTGAAAGCCCGATCTCGCCTTCCGGTACGGCCCATTTTTTTGACAGCAGTGCAACCAGTACATTTCTGGTCAGGCTCAAGGGCAACAAAGTATCTGCGGAAGTGCACGGCAGAAATGAAAAACCAAATACCAACGCACCGGCTGTCCGGGATAAGGTCAGAAATTCACTCGTCAGTACGGGTGCGGCTGCAGGCATGTCGGCCATCCAATGGAAAAACCTGACGGATGGCCTGGTTGCAATGTAGAAGAGACAGGATCGTAAATAAAAAGGATCGCATGGAGCAATCCTTTTTACTGTAGCGAGATCGGGAGTTGAACCCGAGACCTTTGGGTTATGAATCCAACGCTCTAACCACCTGAGCTACCTCGCCGAACCAGCGTCAGCCACAAAATGTGGTTAACGGGCGGCAAAAATAAAGATTCCCAGCTAAAACCTGAAATCATTTTCGGGTTATCATGAAAAGGAAAGCGGGACGGGTGCTGACCCATCCCGCTCCCGGTTAATCCCTTACTTCTGTTGTAGTTACGCTCTTCACATTTCCGTACTCATCCTTGATGACCGTAGTTGATTTGCGACGATTGCTGCTGCCCCTGCTAAATGCAATAATGAGGATCAGTAACAGGACGCCACCTGCTACCCACAGCCAATTCTGCTGTAGCCATCCTTTTACTTCCTGCTGATTAATTTCTACAGTTTCCTGTGCCATGGCCAACACCTGGGTGCATACAAGCACCAGTGTGGCTATGATCCTGCTGGTGTATTGTGTGAGAGTGCGGTTCATATGTTTAATTTTTGATGAATAATAAGGATATTTCAAGAAGCAAGCCAACCTGCTAGCGGCGAATGCCCGTATCTCTGGAACTCGTATTGCTGCTCCGGGCGAGGCTGTCGGCTGAACGCCTTAACTGCGCGGTATCCACCTGTTTGCTGTCCATTGAATCGGCAGGATTGAACGTGCGTGTATCGGTTTGCCGGTTTTGATCCATGGTGTTCACGCTGTCATTCGTGGAGGCTTCCGTCTGCGAATCATTGTTACAGGCAATGGCGAGGCAGGCCACTGCACATGCGATAGATATCTTTTTCATGGTTTTAGTTTCCAGCAGATGTCCAATTATGCTGCCAAACCTGAACCCGGCATGCAGCGCCAGGAGGCGCCGTCGCACATTTTTGGTGAAGAGAAGATCTGACGCATTGCGTACTTTCAGCTTCTAATTCGCCTTCCATGCGTTTACCTCTCTTGTTCCTGCTGATTCTAAATTCCGCAATAGCATCTGCTCAGAAAAAACTGCTGGTATTCCAGACTGATTTCGGATTGCGAGACGGCGCGGTGGCTGCGATGAAAGGTGTTGCCTTGTCTGTATCACCCGGCCTTCAATTATATGATATCACCCATGAAATACCCGCATACAATATCTGGGAAGCAGGGTACCGGCTCGAGCAAACAGCGCAATACTGGCCCAAAGGCACGGTGTTCGTATCCGTTGTTGATCCCGGCGTAGGCACCGACCGGCGGTCAATTGTGCTCGAAACAAGGTCGGGTCATTACTTCGTCGGGCCGGATAATGGACAGTTTACGCTGGTAGCCCAGAGCCTTGGAATTCGTACCGTTCATGAAATAGATGAAACCATCAACCGCCGCAAAGAATCCGGGCAGTCATATACCTTCCATGGCCGGGATGTGTATGCCTTCACCGGAGCAAGGCTCGCGGCCGGCATTATCAATTTGGACAAAGTAGGGAAAAAGCTGGCCGATACGATTGTAACGATAAGGTATCAGCAGGCTGAACTTGCGGGGAAAGAGATCAGGGGAAATATTCCCATCCTGGACATACAATATGGAAATGTATGGACGAATATGCCGGCAGCTATGCTCCGCAGGCTGGATATCAGTACAGGAGACAGTATCCTGGTTACTATTTTTCATAAGGGGCAACAGGTCTATAGTGCTACGCTGCCTTATGTCAACACATTTGGAGATGTGCAGGAACGACGGGAACTCGCGTACCTGAACAGCCTGTTGCAACTCTCGTTTGCGATCAACATGGCGGACTTCGCAAAGACCCACAACATCGCGTCGGGGCCGGACTGGTCGGTCAGGGTAAGTAAATAGTCACTTAACGGGTTGACCCGGGATATACGTTCAATGCTTCTTCCAGGCAATCCATGGCTGCGTTGATGGCGGCGTTATTTAATACATAAGCCAGCCGCACTTCATTTTTACCAAGACCCGCAGTGCCATAAAAACCCGTAGCGGGTGCCAGCATTACCGTCTGGCCCTTATGGTCAAAACTTTCCAGCAACCACTGACAGAATTTATCTGCATCATCGATAGGCAATTGCGCGATGGCATAAAATGCTCCACCGGGATTGGGACAATATACACCGGGCATGGCATTGAGCCGGCCAACGAGGGTATCGCGTCGAGACAGGTATTCAGCCTTTGGCGCATCGAAATATGAATCGGGAAGATCAATGGCCGCTTCACCCATGATTTGTGCAAGACCGGGCGGGCTGAGTCGTGCCTGGGCAAATTTCATGGCTGCATCGTAT
The DNA here is from genome assembly GCA_023430465.1 of Bacteroidota bacterium. GTDB lineage: Bacteria > Bacteroidota > Bacteroidia > Chitinophagales > Chitinophagaceae > JAEZAM01. The sequence goes on from JAEZAM010000027.1 coordinate 51,440, forward strand.
ACGGCTTTATTTTTTGTCACCAGCGCACCGATCCTTGCCCCGCAGGCACTGTAACGTTTACTGATAGTGTCCATTAAAACCACATGCTGGTCCATTCCATCGAGGTGCATCGCACTCACAAATGCGCCATCATAACAGAATTCACGATAGGCTTCATCGCTGAAGAGATAGAGGTTGTGACGAAGACAGATATCCTTCAGTGCTTCCATTTCCGCCCGGCTGTATAGATAGCCGGTGGGATTGTTGGGACTGCAGATCACAATACCACGTGTTCGTGCTGTGATCTTTTTTTCAAGCTCAGCGATCGGTGGTAAAGCAAAGCCCGTTTCAATGTGACTGGTAACCGGCACTACGGTCACGCCTGCTGCGCAGGCGAAGCC
>JAEZAM010000034.1 GCA_023430465.1 Bacteroidota bacterium
CCTCAACCTCAACCTCATCCTCAACCTTAACCTCAATATTCCCCCGGGATGGGTTAATTTACCGTATGAAAACAACCACACCCGTGACGATTGCCTGTTTTGGGGAAATTCTCTGGGATATTTTACCCGCCGGTGAATTACCGGGAGGAGCCCCGATGAACGTTGCTTATCATCTTAAACAGTTGGGACATGAACCCGCCCTCATCACACGGATTGGTGCAGATGCCCGTGGAAAACAATTGCTGCGAAGGCTTGAAGCGAAACAGATTGATGTCTCTCTTATACAAACAGATCCTGAAACACCCACGGGCATCGTCAATGCGTTCCGGTCGCCATCAGGTGATATGACCTACGACATTGTTGCGCCGGCGGCATGGGATAACATTTCATTGGACGAGGGCGTGGCCCATGCAGCCAAGAATGCGGCGTATTTTGTATACGGAAGCCTGGTTACGAGGCAGGCAATGTCGAGAGAGACACTGCTGAAGCTCCTTCCCGATACAGGCAAACGTGTTTTTGATATCAACCTCCGGGCACCGTTCGTTGACCAGGCAGTGATCGAGCAACTGTTGCTCTATGCAGATATCCTCAAAATGAATGAAGATGAATTGCAGATAGTCAGCAACTGGTATGGACAGGCAGGAGGACTGAAAGAACGGGCGCTCCACCTGGCCGCGCGATTCAACATTGACCAGATCATCGTAACGCAGGGCGCGAATGGATGCACGGCACTTATCGACAAGGAATGGGTAAGACAGGAGGGGATAAAGGTCACGGTTGCAGATACCATCGGCAGTGGCGATGCATTTCTCGCTGCCTACCTGTCCTCCCTGATCAACGGCCGCAATGCCGCTGATGCGATCGCGTTTGCCACCAGATTGGGAGCATTTGTAGCCACGCAACAGGGTGCCTGGCCGGATTACAATGCTGCCGATATTTAATAGCCGCTAGGCCTTCGCCTGCAGGATGAAGAAAATATTTGCCAGGATATACAACACCAGCAACGTCTGCGCGATGATCATATCCGTCTTTGCGGCCTTTTTATGCTGACCACGCTTTACAAGACGCATGCACCAGGCGGTGGCTGTTATCACGGAGAATATAAAGAACAACGTGAGCCCATGCAGGGTATCAACCAGCGTAAATGATGTTGATTCGGGAAGCGATGAATCAATGATGTACTTATTACCAATAACGGCAAACAATGATCCCACGCTCAGACCAAACCTGGAATCAATGCCGTCCGCATGAATATAGAAACATACATAAGCGATGAGGAAGGCGATGTACATGCCAAGAAAGATCTTCCAAAACAATCCGCTTGCATCGCGATGGATCCCGATACGCACACGGAAATTGCTGTAAGTTGTCTGAGGTTTCGATAGCGAATGATCACCAAACCCGGTTTCATACACCTTTGTCCCGGCCAATAGGTCACAACTGTCGATCTTCCAGCCGCTCAAGGTGAACCGCGGATCATAGTGCTGACCAATCGTATCTGCTATAAAGACCAGGTATCTTGAGTCAAACTGGGAGTTCTCTATCGAGAACCGGAGCCGCTGCCGGTCGAAGGGAAAATTCGCGATCCGCCAGTTATCTTTCATGACACACTCCAGTTTCATTTGCATATATATCTCCTCGCCACTGCTATCGATCGTTGCAAATGACTTGTTCACTGATTTGGCCTGTGGTATCTCCAGGTTTTGAAGGAAATCGAAATTCCGGTTCCTGTACCGGAGCCAGAGCCAGAAGTTGACGGAATATTCTTTTTGCTTGAAGTCGATATCGTGAATACTGGTGATATAGATACCTACACTCACGGTATCCGGCCGGGTATCCTGGGCCTGGGCGGGAAAGCATACAATTAAAAACAGGCAGCAAAGCAGGGCGTGTGCCCCGCGGATAATGGATCTCATCAGTTAGTTATTGGCTGAAAGATAGAGACTGCCGCGCTAATATCAAAACCCTGAAAATCCCATCATGGCTTTAATTTATTGTGCAGGACCTTTCCGCCGATCATCGTCATCATGCTGGTAGTGGCAGGCAATGCTTCGCGAGGCACAGTGAGGATGTCCTGTGAAAGAATGACGATATCGGCCAGCATGCCGGGCATGATCTTTCCTTTCTTGGTTTCCATCATCTCCGCATACGCACTCCCGGCCGTATATGCAATAAGTGCCTGCTCACGCGTTACCGCTTCGGCAGGATTGGAGGGGTGGATAGTGGCAAACATGATGTTCAGCCAGGGATTGTTAGGACCATCCGATCCGATTGCCACAGGTACACCTGCTTCGATGAGTGACCGGAAAGGCTGATACCTGGCCGCATGTTTCCCTAACCTGCGATGGTTGGTCTCTGCAAAAGTGAAATGCATTGGATTGACTACGGCCACAACACCCATTTGCCTGATCAGCGGGTATTGCTCCGCATAAACCCCATCAGCATGTTCAAACCTTACACGCTTTGGCTGCCATTTTGAAGCGCCGGCGAGTTGAGACATCAGCCTGAGTATCGTAACAGGAGTGGAGTCTCCGGAGATGTGTAAAAGGAGCTGCTCGGAACTGCTCAGGGCTTCCTGCAGAATGGCGCGCATCGTGTCTGCAGTAAAATTTGCCTTGCCATACCAGCTATGCCTGTCTGCATATTCATGTCTCATTACAGCCAACCGTTCGAGCGGTGTACCATCTATGATCCATTTGATCCCGCTGACCCGTGCCATGCTTCCGGGCGAGGGCACAGGAGGCTTACCCGGTTTATTTCTTGCCTGGCTGTTTGTTCCGGGAAAGGGAATGATTCGCATACGGATCGGAAATGATATCCTGTCTGTCACGCGGAGCATTTGTGAGGGCTCCATTCCCGTTGCCATATTCTGCACACTGGTGATGCCATAGTTCAACGCCTCGGCAGAATAACGGATGAAACTGTTTGTAAGTAAACTGTCCGGAAGTTTTGAAATAAGCTGCCTGCCTACAGGAAAGCCTGCATACTCGTGCAAGAGCCCGTTTATTTCATCGGAATTGGCATAACGTTCATAAAAGCCTCCCACGGGATCCGCAGCCCTGCTGCTGATCCCGAGTTCATTCATCGCTTTGGTGTTGAGCAGAGTGCCGTGGCCCCAGGGTACGGCCAGCATTACGGGATGTTCGGGACTTATACTATCCAACCTGTTCCTTCTTGCCGTCGCATCCTCCAGGATATCGAGGCCGATATTCCCTTTTATCCAGGTTCCCTTTGGCAACTCCTTCGCCACACGTTGCAAAGAATCGAGTACGACGGAGAATGCCGGCCCCGCAGGCTGAGGACTGTTGAATTGAATATAACGGCCGATGCCTCCACCGATGTGGTCATGCGCGTCGTTGATACCCGGAATCACGAGTCGGCCACCGGCATCTATCACTACCGTCTTGACATCTTTGCGTTTTACCAGGTCCGAGGTTTTTCCAACAGCCAGTATTTTATCAGCCTTGACAGACACGGCTTCTGCGTAGGGCTCTTTATCGTTGCCGGTGAATATTTTACCATTGATGATGATAAGATCGGGAACCTGAGCCTGGCAGACAGTTAGTGAGATCGTCAGACCGGAGAGCAGGAGTAACCTGGATAACATAAGTTGTGTTTGAGGGTATAAGGTTTGACCAATGCGGCCTGATAGAAAGGTATGAAATTGTCGTTGGCACTGCATCACCTGTTCGGGTGAAATGCAAAAAGCCCCGTAAACGGAGCTTTTGGCCATACGCGAGCATTTATCATTTGAGTGGGGTAAGTGCTTTCGTCACCGTCCAGTCGCCTATCCTTGAGCCAAGTTCCTGCCCAGCTTCACAGGCGAATCGAAAATGTATTCCCGCTCTTACCCTTGAGTCTGCATTTTCGTTTGCTGCTTCAGAAAAGGTTGCAAAGCTGCGTGGTGAATTTGCAGGCATTGCGGTAGGTGAACTCATCGTGAAAGGAGTCTGATCACCATATATAAAAGCGAGAACCGTTGCTGCTGCATTACCCAGTGCACTGTGCGTGGATGGATAATCCTGGATAGGTGGTGTGGGCTCAGCCGGCTCCCATGTCTCGTCAGGTGTTGTGCCGGCGTTGAGGTCATTTGCGGCTTCGCGTATTGCCGTAAATGGACGCCAGAAATTGTAATGGAGCTTTGCATCCCAGCCGGCAATATACGCATCAGCCATTGCAAAGTTGAGAAGAGCAAAAAGCCGTGCTGTCTGGAAAAGGCCTGTCTTTTTTTCGGTTGCCACGATGCGTGCAATACGGTTCCAGCCAACTTCGGAGAATTCATACCAGTATTTAGCATAGGCCGTCTGCTCAGGAGTTCGCACCGGGCTGTTATTTTTCCCCGTGGCCTTTACTTCATTGAAGGCTGTGGTATAGACATCGCTGGTAACCGCAGGTGGTGGATCGCAACGGAACTGGCCTTTACCTTCCAGTGTAAACGTTTTTGAATCCTGCCAGAAGGGGGCGAAGATGAAATTGAAAGGTGGTACATTCTTGTAATCCCCGGGCTTGGTCGCAGGAGCTGGTTGACCAATCGGATCACTGTTTCCATTATCATTGAAACCACGGGCAAGCAGTGCATCTGCTGCGGCTACCCCTGAGGTCATAGCGGCAGTCTTTGCAGGTGAGTTCGGAGTAGCCGCAAGGAGCACGTTCAGCGCGGAGTCAAGGAAGTCAGCTTTTGCGGGCAGATTACTCTTCAGTACATGGTGTGCAGCCACCGCTGCGGCGACAGTAGGGTCTGCTCCCTTGTCAATGCCCGTGTAAGCGAAGGATTTGAATAGGGGGTTTGTCGCATTTACAGCATCGAACATGGCGCCATGGACCATTGCATAGATCCGGGAGTTCATAAGGCTGTGCGTGTTTGAAGCACCGCCAATTGCCTGGAAGGCGATATCGTTCCATTCCAGTATCACTGCGTTGGAAAGCGTATCGTGCTCCAATGAGGGTTTGTTGTTTTTTTTGTCGCAGGCGACAAAAGAGCTGACCGTCATTGCGGCCAGCAGCAAGGTTGTAAATCGGCTCATGATGTTTTTTGTTGAGCCGCAAAGGTGTTGATCGGGTGCAAGATGGAAAATCCCGCAACAAGGTCATTTGCCTCCCCTTCATTGGGCAAGGTTATGGGCGATGGTCAATTATCCGGATGAGCGGAAGCGGGAAAAAATCAGATTGCCGTGCGTTTGGAAATGGGGATGGTTTCAGCGGCCTGTTGTTCACGAAGGGGATGTACATACTTTCTCAGGAAGTCCGCCTTCGAATCATGAAACGACGTGACCGCCCCGATTTTGTACAGCACATAGATGTAGATCCAGGCTAGGTCAAGCTGGTAGGGCAAAAATCCTGCGCGGGCACTCCCCGGGTAAAGATGGTGGTTGTTATGCCATTCACCGGCAAACAAACCGGGCCTTGTTTGATTGATGGAAAGATTGCTACGGTCGAAATCAACATTGTCCACATGCTTTACTTCTCCTTTTCCATGGCCGGTGTAGTTGAACGCACGAACGAAGATAAACCAGAACATGGCGGCACTGAAGATAGTACAGGAGAGCGCGTGCCCGCCAATGAGGTAGAGGACTGCATACCAAAAGGACCAGTTGAGCAACCAAAGACCGATGGTATATCCCGGAGTGGCGATCGAGCCCCATTTCTTATACTGTTCGTAGGAATTGATGCGTACACCCGTATGCTTCATGAAATGCACCGCGCGCTTATAATCCGCTTCGCTCAGGTTTTTATTAATGCTCTGATGGTTGACATCTGACAACATGCAATACATAAATCCGCCCTTGGGGTTATACGGATCGCCGGGCTCATCGCTTTTTACATGATGCACGTGATGCGATACAACATAGATCTCTTCAGGAAAAGTTTTGATGCCCAGGTTCTGGGTTATGAAACGAAATATCGGGTGGCGAAAAGTGAACGCTTTGTGCGTGCAGTAACGGTGATACCAGATAGTAGCATGCGTGCTGATGAGGATCATGCTGTAGACAATAAACACGATCAGTAATTGCCATGAAAAATAATACACCAGGAAGGCTACAAAAAACGGCACCATGCAAACCACCATGAGCCAACTGATCAGGGATATCCAGTTGCGCTTGTCTTTGAAAATATTGATGCGGGAAAACGCCTCGGCATAGAGTTGCCGGACTGTAGGTTTTACCAATTCGCCATTTTCATCTTTCCAGCCGTATGACGGCGTCTGTAAAACCTGATCAATGAAAGCCATAGTAACGTTTAAAGGATATCAAATTTGGTGGCGAATGCAATGCTTTCAAAGATAAGTGAATAACCTATTGAAAGTCTATAATTTAAGCGGAGCAAAGCCATAACCGTGTTAAAGGTGTTAATATATAGAAAAGTGCGGAAAATGCATCGGTCCCCGGGTCGAAACTGACTGCTCAATCTAAGATTAATGCAACTATGTTGCATTATAAGTCGAGTTCATTACCTTTGCCTGATGAATACTTCCATATCAGCTACCCTGGATGTCGTTATTATCGGTGGCAGTTATGCCGGACTATCAGCCGCGCTCTGTCTCGGTCGCTCCATGCGAAGAGTCACGGTAATAGACAGTGGTAAACCCTGCAACCGGCAGACGCCACATTCTCATAATTTTCTGACACATGACGGCCATACCCCCGCTGAGATCCGGGCCAGGGCTGTGTCGGAGCTGGCCGCTTACCCTTCGGTTTCGTTGATCCACGATGAGATCACGTCGGGCAGTGGACAAAACGGTGACTTCATCGTTACCCTGGACTCGGGAAGATTGCTCCGTGCAAGAAAACTGCTTTTTGCCACGGGCATCCGGGATCAGTTGCCCGCCATACCCGGATTTGCTGAGTGCTGGGGGATCAGTTTGCTTCATTGTCCTTATTGCCACGGATATGAAGTACGCAAAGGCAATCTCGGTGTAATAACAAATGGCGACATGGCGCTGGAATACGCCCGTATGATCCATCACTGGGCGGGAGAACTGACTTTATTCACCAATGGGCCGGCGACATTTGCCCCTGAACAGCAGTCGTTGTTGACAAAGCACGGGGTTGCCGTCGTGGAAGAGCCAATCGCGGCGATTATTCATAAATCCGGTTATCTGTCCGGTCTGCAGCTCAGCAGCGGTACGATTGTAAACAAGGAAGCTGTTTTCTTTCGCGCTCCTTTTGATCAGTCGTGCAGTCTGCCTGTTGAGATGGGTTGTCTGCCGGACCATTCAGGCCTTCTCAGCGTTAACGAATTGGGGGCCACTACAGTACCCGGCATATATGCCGCCGGAGACAACAGTTCGCCAATGCGATCCGTTTCGGCTGCTGTCGCTGCCGGGACCAAAGCAGGCGCTATGCTCAACCGGGAGCTTATCAATGAAGATTTTACTTAGCTGATCATTCGTATTCAGCTCAGCGGGCAAGCAGTTGCTGTGCCTTTTCTGATATGAACTTTGCGATACTGCCTTTGAAAAAAGAAAGGGCAAAGGGAAGTTTGGCATCGATGTCAACGCCACCCTGGTTTACGGAGATCAGCCCATCGATATCAAAGCCCTTGGCGGTAAACGCAAATTTCCCTTTGTTGTCGGTCCATTCTTCGTGCACATTGCTCACCATATCCTTGTGTTCTTCCTTCAATTTTGTGAGCAGGTTTTTAATGCGTGACAACGCTTCGTCCTGGGAGAGTTCATGCGGAATATTTACATTGAGATTGGCCATAATCTTTTTTTCAAAGGTCGGCATAAACTACTGAAAAAGGGATGGGGAATAGCTGCACGCGCGGAGGCAGGAATGCCACATCCTTTTCCCCCATCCTGCGATATGAAGGGGTCGAAGGCCCTTGATCGCTCGTCTTTGCGCACAGATGCAATCTCCTTTTATGCGCGGATTTGTGGCGTAAGACTTGATACTTTTTTAAAAAAAAGAGATATGGAAACAGTAACACAACAAGGACCGAAAACGGGTGGCACACCCGCCAATAACCCTGCAGCTACGATGCATGACCGGGAGTTCGATGTGGATGAAAGAAACCGCGAAGAAGAGGAGATGGACGCCGATGAATTCGATGATGCGGACGATGACACGGATATGGACATTGATGATACTGTTACGGATGACACCGTTACAGAGGACACAGAGGAACTGGACGACGAGACCGACATGGATGAGGATGATCTGGATGATGAAGAAGAGGACGATACTATCTGATATTCATGAAAATTATCGCCAGTCATACTGGTTAAAGGCGATGAATGTGAAGGAAAAAATGGAGCAGTTAGCTGCTCCATTTTTTTTGCCGGCACGCGGGCAGGGACTGATTTTTTTTCATTTTAAAACTGAAAATCTGACGCAGCGATTGTCTTTTTTTCATTCTTTGCCGTGTTGGTATAAAGTCTGATAAGTACCTGGAAAAAACAAGGAGGTTAACATGACAACCGCAATGACTAAAAGACAAAATGGTGCACCTGCCGCGACTTTTGGAAATGTAGTTGATAACCTTTTCCAAAATAGTCTCCGCAGATTTTTTGACGACAATCTTTGGGACGCTGGTGGTGGTCTCGGCACTTCCGTTCCGGTTAACGTGCGCGATACCGGCTCGCAGTATGAGATCGATGTGTTTGCGCCCGGCTGCAGGAAAGAAGCATTCAACATCCAGGTAGCAGACAATGTCCTCACAGTTTCTATGCAGCATGAAGAAGAAAAGAAAGAGGAGAACCGGAAGGGCTGGACCCGGAATGAATATGTGCACCGGTCATTCAGCAGAAGCTTTACCCTGGACGACACCGTTGATACCGCGAACATAAATGCGGAGTACAGGGATGGTGTACTGAAATTGATACTTGCAAAGAAGGAAGATGCAAAGCCTGTGACACGGAGTATCGAGGTTAAATAACGTTGCTATTTTTTAAGACAAAGCGCGAGTTTATCGCGCTTTTTTATTTATGGCCAGCCGCTCTTTGCATAAGTCGTAGATTGTCCGAAAATTGACCGATGAAATCTTTGCTACGGCTGGAGGAACTGGCCATGACAGCCGCCGGGCTTTATGCTATCGCCAAATATGGGCCTGAGCTTTCTCCCTGGGTATGGGCGTTACTGTTTTTTGCGCCGAACCTGGGTATGCTGGGGTATCTTATAGACACCCGCGTTGGGGCATGGCTGTATAATATTTTCCATCATAAAGGTATAGCCCTCCTGGTGGCAGGGATTGGATTTTGCGTAGCCCTGCCGTGGCTGATTGCGTCAGGCTTTTTGTTATTCAGCCACGCATCGTTCGATCGCATACTAGGTTATGGTTTGAAATACGGGGATAGTTTCAAACACACGCATCTCGGTTGGTTGCCAAATGGGAAGGAGCGTTAGAGCCTTGACGGGCCTAGTTCATATCAATGATGATGTCATGTCGGGTCAATAGTCCGCCGATACCAGTAACCGAAAACCTGGCCTTTTTGATCTTATTCATCTCCGGGTCGATGGTATAATTGAATGCCGAACTCAGATCCGCTTTTTCAAGGTTTGTTTGTTCAAAACGTGCATCGAGCAAGTCGCATCTTGTCATAACCGCCCCCGTGAGATCGGTGCCTGTAAAATCGGTGTTATTCATCGTGCATTCCGTGAAAATGGTCTTCTTCATTTTTCTTTTGAAAAACGAAGAATGGTTTAGGTTGCAGCGTTCAAAATGCAGGATGAAGATGAACTCACTGCATTGCTCGAAATGTATCCCGATCATTTTGCAATCCGTAAAACGCACATCATTAAAAACGGTCATCGGGGCATTCACCATGGCCAGGTTACAACCGGTAAACGTGCATTCGCAAAACTGGCAATTGGACAAATCTGCCCGCTCGAAATTGCATTGCACAAACTCACAGTTGTCATAGACACCAGTAGAAATGGGGGTTGCAGCGAAATCTGCTTTCGTAAAAACCTGGTCTTCAAATGTGGTCATAGTCTGAATTGACGCTAAAAATAAAGCATTGTCCGGAATGCCGGGGGTGTTAAACTGTTTAAGACGCCCCGGGTATCTCCCATTTTCATCCAAACCGATTGCATTGATGACCTTTTCCTGTTATGCACGATAACATCAGGTTGAGTATTACAATCAAACCATCAAACCTTAAAGCGTATCAAATTCATAAAGCTATCCCTCTATGCTCTTTCTTTCGGGCTGTTGTTATTGGGCTGTAAGAAAGGCGCGGAGGAAGATGATGATCCTGCCTGCATGACCAACAATACGATGCAGATGACATTTAAAAATACCGGGACGGTGCCGCTGCGTGTACAGATGGCAACGCAGCTCACACCGCAATTCCAGCCCATCAATCCCGCTGCGGAGATTGACCTCGCTCCGGGTCAGTCTGTTCAGCGAGACATAGTTGCCGGCCGCTATTTCTTCGTCTGGTCCCGTGACTGCGCAACTACCTGCAGCCGGATAACCAGTTACGCCAAAGATTTTGAATCCTGTAATTCGTATACCGAAGAAAAAGGGTTGTAAAGATTTTCACCAGCCTTCCGTTCATGGGCCTGCGCAAGCGGGCCTTTTTTTGTTTCAATTCATCCCGCCCATTCCCCAACCCGTGCTGATTCGGCTTGTCGGGCGGGTGTGACATTTGCAATTTGCGCTCCCTTAAACCTACCATTAAACCTTATTTATGAAAAAAGCATTGCTGGTAGCAGCCATGGCAGGACTGCTCATGACCAGTTGTAAAAAAGATCACGATCTGCCCGCACCGGAAAATAACGAAACGGTAACGGCGGTTGGAACGCCTACAGGACCGGCGGTTCACAAACAGATCGGCGCTGCCGGGGGTGAGATCGTAAGCAGCGACGGTACCTTGCGGTTGATCATCCCCGCCGGCGCACTGACTACTGAAACGGATATCGCCATCCAGCCTATCACCAACGAGCTTGGCGGCCTGGGCAGTGCGTATCGGCTTACGCCACACGGGCAGACATTCAATTCGCCTATTACCATCGAGTTTACTTATGTGGCCACAGACACAGCCGGTACCCGGCCGGAAGGGCTTGATATCGCTTACCAGGATGAGACGGGCAGTTGGCAAATGCTGACCAACACCACGGTCAATCGCGCACAAAAAAAGCTGTCTGCCACCACTACCCATTTCAGTGACTGGGGATATTTCAAAAGTATCATGATAGTACCCGGTTCAAGCACGGTGGATCAGGGTGCATTCCTGGAGTTGAAAGTAATGACCAGGTTTCCGTTTGTCGATCCGGATGATGCCGCGCCGGGTACCTATACTATCAAGGTGCTCAAGAACCCGCGGAAGTTGCGCGATGATGAAATCCGAAGCTGGGATTACGTCGGGGAGGGAAGCCTTGAACCCGATGGCGCTTCCGCTTTCTATACCGCACCTGATCATGAGCCAGGCGTCAATCCTGAAGTGGCTGTTGCTAATATCAACATGCACCGGAAAGGCCAGTTCATGGTGCTGGCTAATATCACTGTGCTGGGAAATAATAAGGTCGACTATCTCTGGGTGGATGAAGATTATATCAAGTTTGGTATCAACGGTGATTGCCTGCTGTATATCTATGGAAATTTTGGTGCGGATCCCGGTGTTAATAATCGCAGCATTAAGATCAATGGCGTCACAGTAGAATGCGATCTCTGGTCACCAAAGATCATCCGCTGCCGCATTGATGAATATATCTATGGGCCCGTGGAAATAAAAGCCAATAACCAGGTGGTAGCAAACACGGTCCTCCGAAAGTTCAAAGGGAAATTCCTGTATGAACGGTTTCATGGTGGTTTGCTGAATGCAGGCAGCAGCAATGCGTTGAAAGAGTCTGCGGAATTTTTATTTGTCTTTCGTGGTTTTGGTAAGCCATGCCCCGCTAATGTGGACCTGGTATTTCCAAAGGAGGGGGCACTTGCTGCCGGCACGGAGTCCAGGTACAGGCTTGGAGGCAGTGCTAATGTAAGCACGCCGGTTGTCAATGGTTGTGTGTATACCACCAGTGTAAATATCCCGGTCACATCAGGCTTTTATTTCATTGAACCGGGTTCGATGCCGTACATACCCGGTCGCTCAGAGTTCAAAGTGGAAGCCCGCGATATTGAGGGAGGTATAGAGATCGAGATCACGGACTATGACATCGTCGATGTGGTCACCGGGGTACGCGTGCAGCGATCTTCGAGTTGCGGTCCATCCTCGCTGGATCCGGCAAAGACCCTCAACTGTGGCCTGGAAGGATTCAGGAATGTGCCCATCGCTCTGGAATACTGGGGTACTGATGAGCTGAAATTAAAAGGTACAAACAAACTGACGAGCCAACGCCTTTCATCTTCCATCCTGATCGAAGCATGGGATAACACGGTGTCGAATCCATCGCACTATGTTACCGACGGGTTGGTGCCTGCAACATTTAAAGATAATCCTTAAGAAAAGCGAAGCAGTAACGGGGACCGGCCTGGCCGGTCCTTTTTTATTTACAGGACGATCTTTCGGCGCGTCCACGCTTTTTGTAAATTACCGGGAATACAAAAGGAATGTTGTTAAACGAAATCAAACCAGCGCCTGCATTGGCGCAGTATGTGCGGTTATACCGTATCATTGATTTCCAGTTTGACAACAGCGTGATCATTCCGCCCAAAATGTATTCCCCCCGACCCGAGCATTGTCTTCAATTTTATCTCCGGGATTTGGAGAAGGTTTTTTACCCATCCGCTGAAAAAAGACTAAACGGAGCCCGGGCTGTACTCGTTGGACAACATACTGTCCTTCAGCATCGCCAGATCGGTCACTGCTTCCTAAGCCTGCAGGTGGTGTTTCAACCCGCAGGGCTTCATCAACTCCTGGGGTGGAATATGCCGGAACTGGCAAACACGTATTTAGATGCGCGGGATATGCTGGGTGCAGGTTTGGATGCAATAACGGAGCAATTGGCAGATGCGGAGTCCTATCCTGCAATGATCAGCATCGTTGAGCAATACCTGTTGCAAATAGCCCGCCGGCGAAAGGTTGGAGAACATCGCGTCGATAGCGCGATGTATAGTATGATGCGGGAAGAGGAGCAGTTTAAGCTGGACTATTTCCTTAACGAAAGTTGTTTGTCGCACCGGCAATTCGACCGAAAATTTCAGGAGAGGGTCGGTATTTCACCAAAGCAATACCTGCAGGTGATTCGGTTCGACAAAGCATTCCGCATGAAAAACAAGTATCCGCAACTCGACTGGCTCAGCATTGCCATCCGTTGTGGCTACCACGATTATCAACATCTCGCCCGCGACTATAAATCCTTCACGTCCTATACGCCACCAGCTTTTTATGCTATTGACAGCGGTACTCCCGAACGCCATTTTGGCGAGGCAGAAATATAAACATGTCCGATTTGTACCACCTCGGAGATTGGTTCATGGCAGATGTTTGTGAAAAATTAATGCTATGAACCGGAAGAAATTTCTCGCCACAGGGATAGCGGCCTTTCCTGCTTTTACGTTACTGCAGTCCGCCAGCGCAATGGGAACTGCAACCCAACCATTTGTCGTGCGTAGCGGTGAGGGAAGATCAGGAAAACCGATGATGTACAGAGGACGGCATCCAAACAATATCGTGATCTCCAAAAAAGACACAGATGGTGTCATGAGTGTGTTTGCCTATACGGGTTACGAAAGGATCGGGCCTTCATTGCACATGCATCTTGATCAGGACGAGATTTTCTATGTCGGCGAAGGAAAGTACCGGTTTGTGGTCGGAGAAGCGATACACGAGCTCAGTGCAGGCGATACTATCTTTCTTCCGCGTAAGATAGCCCACTCCTGGATTCAGCTTACTGACCGGGGTCAACTGTTATACATGGTTCAGCCAGCAGGGACAATGGAAGAATTTTTCCAGGAGATGGACGGGTTGAAAATGCCGGCTACAGAAGAGCAGGTAAAGGCAATCCACCAGAAACACGGTATGAAATTACTTGGACCAGGACTCAAGCTCCAGCAACCTTGATGGGCCTGCCGGTCATCCAACCCTGGTAAATGATCTTTTGCAAAGGGCTGGGTTTAGCGATCGGTGTGATCCTGTAGGAGGGCTGATATTTTTTTCCCGGTTGCAGATATACATTACGGGCTGCCCCCTGCTGTGTCAAACCGATTTTTATTATCGTTCCTTCCTTCGCCTCCCGCAGGGAATCCACGAGCGAGGTGGTGGCGGGGCGGTCGTTTATACTTAGGATCACCTGGCGAGGACGAAGCCCTGCGTGCCACGCGGGAGATTCCCATTCCACACTGGAAAGCACCAGCGAGTCGCCCGCGGGTTTAACGGCAATACCAAACCAGCTTCCCGGTTGCGCCACGGCCTGGGTATCTATGTCAAGACCGGCATAAGCGAAGTATTTTTTATAATCGATCGGTTTGACCGTGTAGATGTAGTCAAAAAAATCACGCAGGGACACACCGGCGATCGATTCGCACACGGCCTGAAATTCTTTTTCTGTATACCCTCGATTACGTTTCTTGTAGTATTCATAATAGAGGGTACGCATTACATCGTCGAGTGACTTATTGTTTTTCGTTTCATGCCGGATACGAAAATCAAGGAGCATTCCCAGGATCGGTCCTTTATCGTAATACGATATTGTTTTGTTGACATCATCACCGGTGCGGCCAAAGGGTCCATCAGACCATGTATCGAAGCTGGCCTGGGCAACGGATTGGAACAAGCGGCCAGGTTTATGTTCATATGCCCGCAGGCTGGCACCATAAGCAGCGATCAATTCTTCATCGGTGACGATACCGGCCCTCCGCAGGAGCAGTTCATCATAGTATGCAGTAATGCCTTCTGCCACCCAAAGCATATTGGTACGATTGCCCCTGTCATAGTCAAAAGGACCGAGTTCAATGGGTCGGATCCGCTTGGCATTATAATGATGAAAATATTCATGAGCGAGGAAACTCAACATTCGTATGCGTCCCTGGCCGCTAAGGCCATCTCCACTGAAACTTACCGCTGCTGAATTCAGATGTTCGATCCCACCGGCGCCAGGTCCGATACCGATAAATGTGTAATGAGGGAAAGGTATATCACCCATCATTTCAGCGGCAGTTGAAGTTATCTTCTGCAGATCGGCTACAAATGCAGTTTTGTCGAACTGGCCCATTTTGTAACCGATGAAATAATGCGGAATATCTTGTACATAAAATACCGGTAGCGAGTCAAGGTTGCCAATCAAAAGCGGGCTGTCATACAACACATCAAAATCCGGCGCACGGAAAGCAAATGCCATTCCGGGTATTTTCTCAAGACCCGTCGCAATACTTTTCCAGCCGGATGCTGGTCTAATCTCAAGTGTGGCAGGATGGCTGATAAGCCCGTCAATGTGCAGGAAAGTGCCGGTAGGTGCCACAAAGCCATGTGTGCTGTCGAGATAATTGGTCGCTACGAAGTTCCGGCTGGCCTTTACCCGGTATTTTATTGAAAACGCAGGCGCAGATCGTGTATAAACCCGCCATATATTGTTGCCTGCCCTTTCCCAGCGAAGTGTTGAGTCCGCCTCACTTACCGCACTAAAATCCACGATGTTCTCTGCATAATTTAATATCTGGTAATAACCCGGCATCCAGACCGGAATCTTGAGGTCAACATACTCCCTGCTGATGCCTCTCACCTCCATCGTGACCTGGTAATACTGCTCGGACGGATTGTTCATAGCCAGCGAAAATTTTATACTGCTATTACCTTGTTGCGCCTGGGCAAGAGTGAAGCTCATGACCAGGAAAACGATCAGACCGAGCCGCTTGTTATTCATACACGATAATTGTGGTGAGCCGAAAATAGCAAAGTAGAGTAGGACGAAAAAATACAATGCTGACAATCCGTTCAAAGACTCAGGAAGATAGTTTTAGTTTATTGAAATATAGATTTTATTGATGGAGACTATTTAATCAATGTCATAATTTTGTAACCTGTTCGACCCGGTCGGGTCTCATCCTTCAAAAATTTTTACATGGAAAAAGACGCTAAGGATTTAAGTAAATGTCCATTTCACAATGGATCTATGAGTAATAATGTCGGCGGTGGCGGCACACGTAACCGTGACTGGTGGCCAAACCAGTTGAAGTTAACGATACTGCGCCAGCATGCCCCTGCTTCCAACCCGATGGGAGAGGAGTTCGACTATGCTGCCGCTTTCAACAGCCTGGACCTGCAGGCTGTGAAGAATGACCTGCATGCGCTGATGACTGACTCGCAGGATTGGTGGCCCGCCGATTTCGGTCACTATGGTCCTTTGTTTATCCGCATGGCCTGGCATAGCGCCGGCACTTACCGTGTAGGTGATGGACGTGGCGGAGCCGGTGCCGGGCTGCAACGGTTTGCACCACTGAATAGTTGGCCGGATAATGTAAGTCTTGACAAGGCAAGGAGATTGCTCTGGCCGATCAAGCAGAAAATACGGCAACAAAATTTCATGGGCTGACCTGATGATACTGACTGGTAATGTGGCGCTGGAATCCATGGGCTTCAAAACTTTTGGTTTTGCAGGTGGTCGTGCGGATGTCTGGGAGCCGGATGAATCAGTTTACTGGGGTTCTGAAAGGACCTGGCTCGGTGGAGATTTGCGCTATGCGCGGGGCTCTGAAGGTGTGCCCAAAGAACATGGTGTTGTCTCGTCTGATGATGATGCGGATGGCAAGATCCATAGCCGCAACCTGGAAAAGCCATTGGCTGCCGTGCAGATGGGGCTGATCTATGTTAACCCCGAAGGACCGGATGGTAATCCTGATCCAATCGCGGCTGCAAAAGACATTCGTGATACGTTTGGCCGGATGGCGATGAATGACGAGGAGACCGTAGCACTCATCGCCGGTGGACATAGCTTTGGTAAAACACATGGCGCTGCTCCTTCCAGCCACGTTGGCAAAGAACCGGAGGCTGCTGGTATCGAGGCACAAGGTCTTGGCTGGCACAATAGCTTTGGTTCCGGTAAAGGACCCGATACGATCACGAGTGGCCTTGAAGTAACCTGGACTACCACGCCTACAAAATGGAGCAATAACTTTTTTGAGAACCTGTTTGGCTTTGAGTGGGAATTGACAAAAAGCCCTGCTGGCGCTCATCAATGGGTGGCGAAAGATGCGAGTGGCATTATTCCCGATGCATTTGACGGAGAGAAGAAGCATCGCCCGACCATGCTCACTACGGACCTTTCCCTCAGGTTTGATCCCGCATACGAAAAGATATCCCGGCATTTCCTGGAGAACCCGGATGCTTTTGCTGATGCATTTGCACGTGCCTGGTTCAAACTTACCCATCGTGATATGGGTCCGCGCCAACGTTACCTCGGACCTGAAGTACCACAGGAGGTACTGCTATGGCAGGATCCCATCCCTGCGGTTGATCATACCCTGGTAGAAGAGGCGGATGTTGAAGCGTTGAAAGCGAAGATCCTTTCCAGCGGCCTTTCTATTGCTGAACTTGTATCAACTGCATGGGCTTCTGCGTCTACTTTCCGCGGTTCGGACAAACGCGGTGGAGCCAATGGTGCGCGTATCCGCCTCGCGCCGCAAAAATCGTGGCTGGCCAATAATCCGGTGCAACTCGCGAAAGTACTTTCAGTACTGGAAAAGATCCAGGCAGAATTCAATGGTGCACAGGGCAACGGAAAGAAAATATCACTGGCGGACCTGATTGTATTAGCGGGTGGCGCGGCTATTGAAAAAGCAGCACAGGATGCGGGCAAGGCTGTAAAGGTTCCGTTCACACCGGGCCGTATGGATGCTTCGCAGGAAGAGACAGACGTAGAATCATTTGGTTACCTCGAGCCCATAGCAGATGGCTTCCGAAATTACCGTCGCACGACAGCTTCTGTTTCTACCGAGGAACTGCTCATCGATAAAGCACAGCTACTGACATTGTCTGCACCAGAACTCACCGTGCTCGTAGGCGGTCTGCGCGTGCTGGAGACCAATTTCGATGGATCAAAGCATGGCGTCTTTACCGACAAACCCGGTAAACTGACAAACGATTTCTTTGTTAACCTGCTTGACATGCGAACAGCATGGAAGGCAGCAGGCGAGGACCGTGAATTGTATGTCGGTACGGATCGCACGAGTGGTCAGCCAAGATGGACAGCCACGAGGGCGGACCTTGTTTTCGGTTCGAATGCTGAACTGAGGGCGATCGCCGAAGTATATGCGAGCGTGGATGGGGAAGACAAATTCGTAACCGATTTTGTTCAGGCATGGACGAAGGTGATGAACCTTGATCGCTTCGATGTGAAAAAATAAAGAATAACGGTTTCAGGAAAGCAGTCTCCGGGCTGCTTTCTTTTTGCGCTTTATTTTGTATGTTGTAATGTATATACATTCTTATTACCTTCACGGTTATGAGTATTTCATTTACACCGTTGCGGGTTGTACTGCTTTTGCTGATAGCCTTCGTAATTGCGGGAAAGTTATATGGCCAGCAGGCGAAGAAGCCGAATATCATCCTGATCGTGTCGGATGATCATGCTTACCAGGCCATCAGTGCTTATGGCAGCCGGTTGATCTCGACACCCAACATCGATCGTATCGGCAGGGAAGGAGCCGTGATGCAAAAGGGATATGTGACCAATGCGGTATGTAGTCCCAGCCGTGCGGTGATCCTCACCGGTAAATATTCTCACAAGAATGGTTTGGTGGACAATGGTACTTTTTTCGACAGTTCACAGCAGACATTTCCCAAAATTTTGCAGCAGGCCGGTTATAAGACTGCCATGATTGGTAAATGGCATTTATGGTCGCAGCCGACAGGTTTTGACTACTGGAATATTCTCCCGGCACAGGGAAATTATTATAACCCGGATTTTATCAAGATGGGTAAGGATACGGCGTATAGCGGTTATGTGACGGATGTGATCACTGATCTATCCATGAACTGGATGGAAGAGAACAAGAAGGACCCTTTCTGCCTTTTATTATTTCACAAAGCCCCGCACCGCAACTGGATGCCGCCATTGAAATACCTTGATCGCTTCAATGATACATTGTTTCGGCTTCCTTCAAATTTTTATGATGCATATGAAAACCGACTTGCATTGCAGCGACAGCAGATAACAGTCGCTGCCGACCTCGATATCCGGTACGACTCAAAAATACCCTGTGATAGCTGCCCTGTGACCGAAGTCAATAACTGGGCCCCGGCAGAGTTTCAACGAGAGATAACGCGGCTCACACCTGAAGAGCGCGCAGCATGGGACGCAGCGTACAAAAAAGAAGTGGAATCTTTCGCCCGACTCAGGACAGCGGATGAGCGCGTCCGGTTCCAGTACCAGCGATACATGGAAGATTACCTGCGTTGTGTTCAATCGGTGGATGATAATGTAGGTCGAGTGCTGGAGTACGTAGACAGGAATGGTATGCGCGAGAACACGATCATTATCTACATGTCTGACCAGGGATTTTTCCTTGGCGAACATGGATTGTATGATAAACGTTTCATGTACGAAGAATCATTCCGCACGCCGATGCTGGTTCGCTATCCGGGGAGGATAAAAGCCGGACAAACCAACAAGGCATACACGCTCAACCTTGACCTGGCCCCGACCCTGCTCGACTGGATAGGACTACCGATACCATCGGATATGCAGGGCCGCTCGATGAAGAAATTGCTGCATAACGGGAGTGACAGGACATGGCGGGATGAGATCTATTACCATTATTATGAGCGCTCCTTCGGGCTGACACGGCATTACGGTGTGAAGACGGACCGCTATAAGTTGATCCGCTTCTATGGTGAGGTAAATTCATGGGAGCTCTATGATCTTAAAAGGGACAAAGCAGAAATGCATAACCTGGCCGATGACCCGGCTTATGCAAAGATCGTGGAGCGGTTAAAGAAAAGAATCCGTTACTGGCAGGACTATTATGGAGACCCGGTAAAAGAATGATTATTCCCGCCTGCTCTCGTTCGTGTAGATAAATGAATCCGCTTTGTAGTAGCCGAGGTTATATTCGATGGGGCGATCGCCCTGGTCAAACACAAAGCGTTTACGAAACAGGATGGGGCTGCCCTGTTCGATCTCGAGTTTACCCGCAATGAACTTATCGGCAGCCTTTGCACTGATCTCTTCCTGCGACAGGTTCGCCACCACCATGTGATCTTTTTCCAGGATCTCATAAAGCGGACGTTTAAAATCTTCATCGCCCGTCAGGCCAACCCGTGGATGGAAATAGGAAACAAAATAAACGAATGGTCCTTCCGGTTTACCCCGCAGACGCTCGAGTTTTAAAATCTTCTTATCCGTATTTATCTCGAAGAAATTGGCCACTGACTCGGGTGGCAATACCCAGCTCACATGCAGCTCGAAATTCTTGATAGGAATACCCCTGGCCTGCATTTCCTGGGAAAAAGAAAGCCAGTTGTTGGATTTCGAACTCACCGATTTGCCGGCCACTTTCGTTCCGATCCCTTTTTTCCTGATAAGTAACCCTTCATACACCAGCTTATTAAGCGCCTGGCGGATCGTGGTGCGGGAAATAGCGAGCTGGCGAGCCAGATCAACTTCGTTTGGCAGCAACTTGCCGTCGGCATATTGAGGATCTGCGATCAAAGAGCGCAACAATTTTTCAGCCTGGATGTGAAGAGGAACGTGGCTCTTGTGATCAATACTCAGCTTCATTGATAGGTTTGTGGGCGAATGTAAAGAAAAAAATTGGCCGTTTGTAGCTATGTTACTATGTTTGTACATATAGATTGACGATTGCTAAACATAATCCTGCTATATGCCTGTAACGAAACTGCTTGCTGCTTCTTCACTACGTACATCTTCTTATCGTACACATCTCCGCACCAATCGCGCAACGGCGCTTTCCCGGTTCCAGCCCCCGTGGATGGTCAACACGACCTGACCAGCAGGTCAATCCTCACCCTTGAACGATTTCTAACGCTGCCTTTAACTCATTATCAAAAGACTGTCATTTATGAAATTTTCCTTAACACAATTGGCCAACGTCAACGTTGCCAACCTGGACAGGCTGATCTTCTCTGCACGATCCGCCTGTTTCATTCATCCCACTACTGCCGGGCGGTCGGTAATACCTGCCTGGCCCCGGCTTGCAGTGATGCTCATGCTGCTTGGCTGCCTGATTACAACGAATACCTTCGCCCAGTCAACTACCGTAAGTGGTATTGTTCGTACCGAAACCGGTGCTGCATCTGTCCGGGCTTCGGTGATCATTAAAGAAACACAGGCGGGTACAACTACAGATGAGGCCGGCCGGTTCAGCCTTCCGGGTTCAGTAGGTCAGACCCTCGTGGTCAGCGCGATCGGTTATGGCACCCAGGAGTTGGTCATTACAACTCTTTCCAACATCAGTATCTCCCTCCTTCCTGCTGCTTCCACGCTCAATGAAGTGGTAGTGGTAGGGTATGGAACGCAGAAACGGGCTTCGATCACCAGCGCCGTCTCTTCGATCTCTGCATCAGAGATCGTCACCACCAAAAATGAGAATATCCTGAATACGCTTACCGGCAAAATTCCGGGTCTGCGCGTGGTGCAGAACACCAGTGAGCCGGGGGCCTTCAATACGTCCTATGATATACGGGGTATGGGAAATCCGTTGATCGTGATCGATGGTATTCCCCGTCCGGATATTGCCCGTGTAGATCCGAATGACGTAGAGACGATCTCGGTATTGAAGGATGCATCCGCAGCGATCTATGGTGCCCGTGCTGCGAATGGTGTTATACTTGTTACTACGAAAAAAGGAAGTCGCCGCTCGCTGGAGCTCAATTATGTTGGCACATACGGCGTACAGATTCCAACAGGTTTTCCAAAATCTTCCAACGCTGTTGAGTACATGACGCTCGTCAATGAACTCAGCATGCACAATGTGAATGGTGGCACACGCGTGTACACGGATGCACAGATCGAAGAATACCGCAATGGTACCAAACAAAGCACCGATTGGCAAAAGGCCACTATTCGCCGTCATGCTGCGCAGCAGCAACACAACCTGAGCGCTACCGGCGGCAGTGAAAACGCTACCTATTTCATCAGCATCGGTTATACCAGCCAGGATGGTATTTTGAAATCAAATGATCTTTTTTATAAACGTTATAACCTGCGCTCCAATCTCAGTGCTAAGATCTCCAAAAGCCTCAGCTTTGATCTAAATCTTTCCGCGATCATGGAAAGAAAAGATCAACCTATGCAGGCTGCCTACTGGGTATTCCGCAGCATGTGGTATCAGCCGCCAGTGAACCCGGTTTATGCAAACAACAACCCGCTCTACCTGAACTCGCTGCCAAACCCGCTTCACCCGGTAGCCCAGTCTACCTCCGATGTTGCAGGGTTCCAGGTGTTCAACAACAAATGGTTCCAGTCATCCGCTGCCCTCAATTATAATGTTCCTTTCGTGCCAGGTCTGAGTTTCCGGGGTTTATTCAGCTTTGACTACACTCTGAACAACAACAAGATCTTTAACAGGACCTATAATACATATACCTACAACCCCGCGACCGACGTATACGCCGTGACCGGTACACAGCAGTCCCCGTCTACCGTCAGAAGAGAGTTTTATGAATACCCCACAACACTGGGTCAGTTCTCGATTAACTACTCGCATACTTTCTTCCGCACGCACCACGTGAGTGCTGTGGCGCTGTATGAGCAAAGCAATCGTAAAGGCGATAACTTCTTTGCGCAGCGGGAACTGGCGATACCTGTTGATCAGTTATTTGCCGGAAACAGCCTGAACCAGCAGGGAAGTATGAGTTCCAGCATCAATAACTCGTTTGATTATGAAAATGCAGCCTACGCAGGGTATGTGACTTATGACTACAACGCGAAGTATTTTGGAAAATTTGCTTTCCGGTATGATGGCTCATCTAAATTTTCGCCGGCAAAGCAATATGGATTTTTTCCGGCGTATGAAGTTGGCTGGAGGGTTTCAGAGGAGCAATTCTTTAAAAGCATTAAGGCTCTTTCATTCATAAACAGTTTCAAGCTGCGGGCATCTTATGGTAAGACAGGCGATGATGGCGCTTTGCGATATCAGTTCCTGACCGGTTACACCTATCCTGCCAGTGGTTCGGCGCTCGGACAGCCGGCTGGTGCTGTGTTTGACGGAATATTCTATAACTCTGTACAAAGCACGGGTATAGCTAATCCGCGGGTCTTTTGGTACACCGCGAAGACACTCGATATCGGGCTGGATGCAGAGGCCTGGAATGGACTGTTCGGGTTCTCGATCGATTATTTCAGAAGAGACCGTACCGGGCTGCTTACAAACCGGCTGCTTACCGTGCCTGATGTGGTTGGTGCCAACCTGCCCCAGGAGAATTTGAATGGTGACAGGAACGAGGGCATCGATTTTGAAGTCCGGCATGAACACAAGATTGGAAAGCTCAACTATTTCGTTCGCGGTACATTCGGTTACACCCGCATTTCACATCGGTATATCGAGCGCGCAAAATCAGGCAACTCCTATCTCAACTGGAGAGAGAACAATAATAACAGGTTTGCCGGTGTATACTTTGGATATGGCTCTGACGGGCAGTTCCAAAGCTACCAGGCGATCCAGAACAGCAATATTTATGTGCCACGAAATACCGTGGTGGGGGATTACCGCTACCTCGACTGGAACGGTGACGGGCAGGTAGGTGTGGACGACAGCCACCCGATTGCCAATACCGGCTTGCCATTGATCACATATGGTGTTACGTTCGGCGGAAGTTTTAAAGGGTTTGACATCAACCTGCTGTTCTCCGGCGCTGCCATGGTGAACGCGACCTACACCGAGCAGCTTGGTGGTCCACTCTGGGCGAATGGTAATGCATTGACGATGTGGCTTGACAGGTGGCATCCTGCTGATCCCAATGCCGATCCATATAACCCGAATACAGAATGGATACCTGGTTACTACTCTTACACCGGCACGAATGCATATACCAACACAAAGCATAACCTGCATAGTGCAGCCTACGTTCGCCTGAAGAGTGCGGAAATAGGTTATACGCTGCCTGAACGGTTGACATCAAGAGCGGGAATCAAAGGTCTGCGTGCCTTTGTTACGGGATACAATGTATTTACCATAACCAACCTGAAATACCTCGACCCTGAACATCCTTCTGCAGTGTCAGCAGTCGATCAGCAATTTGGTTACGCTTACCCGATAGATAAGATATTCTCTTTTGGGTTAAACGTTAAATTTTAATACGGATAAAAATGAAAAAGATAATATATATCTTACTTGTTGCCTGTGCAGCAGTGATTGTGCCGGGTTGTAAAAAAGACCTGGATGTGCCGCCGGCAAACATCATCAACGATGCCGATATTTTCACGAGCGTGTCAGGCATTGATGGATACATGGCGCGGATATACAGCCAGACACCCATGGAAGATTTCAAATGGAATCCTTCAACAGGGTTTAAGAGTTTCTTCAATGGATCAACAGCAACATTTACGGGTGAGGCGATCAGTCGCGACCAGGCTGGAGGTACGGAAGGTTTTAACTATTGGGCTGATGCTTACATCCTGATCCGCGATTGCAATTATTTCATGGAGACGCTCCCTAATTATGCATCGGGCTTCAGCGAAGTACAGGTGAATAATTGGTTGGGCGAGGCCCGCTTCATTCGTGCCTTTGCGTATTTCGCGCTGGTGAAGCGCTATGGTGGTGTGCCGATCGTTGATAAAGTGCTGACAGAACCCGGCCAGGCGATCGAGGAAGTGGCCGCCAACATCGAGGATTTTAAAATCCCCCGGGCTGCAGAGGCGGAAGTGTACGATTTTATCGCCAGCGATCTTGATTATGCCTATGATAAACTTCCGGAAACAAACAAAAGCGGCCGTGCCAGCCGTTATGCGGCCGCTGCTTTTAAATCCCGCGTAATGCTGTTCGCAGGAACCATTGCGAAGTACAATACAAGCAACCTAGTAGCAGGCTCTGTCCAGGTTGCAGGTATTCCTTCTGCCAGGGCAAACGAATATTTCAAGGCAAGTTATGATGCCGCCACCCTCCTTGACGGCAAATACATCCTCTATAAAAATGCGTGGGTAGCGGGTGATCCCGTGGCGCAGGCAAACAATTTTTCCCAACTGTTCCTGGACAAGTCAAGCAAGGAAAACATTTTCGTCCGGATGTATAAATTTCCTGATGCCGTGCATTGGTGGGATTACAACAATGTACCCAGGCAGCTCTGGAACAATGGTGGTGCGGCCCAGACCAACCCTACTCTCAATTTCGTGGAAATGTTCGAAGGCATTCCAAGGAATGCAAATGGCACCTTCCGTACAACGGATGACAATGGAAAATATATCCTGTATAATAATCTGAATGACCCGTTTGTAAATGCAGAGCCTCGTCTTAAGGGCACAATCCTTAGCCCCGGTGATGTATTCAAGGGAGTGACCATCGAGTTCCGCCGCGGTATCTATACCGGGCCGGTTGCAGGAGGCATTGACCGGTTGTTGCCTGTGGGTTCTACTGCTGCCTATCCATCAGCCAACCTGATCAGCCAGGCGGGTCCTGAGATCACCACTGCTTTTATCACCCTGCCTGATGGTACACGCATGAATGCCGCTGGTGCCAGTGGTTTTTATACAAATATCAATGGTGTGGCCAGTGGTATTTCCGGGTTCTCGGTGAAAAAATACCTGGATCCCAATAAACCTGCATCAGAGATCGGCAACAATCGTTCGGATCAAAGCTGGATCGAGATCAGGTACGCGGAAGTATTGCTGAATCGCGCGGAAGCGGCGTTTGAACTGTATAGTGCCGGACAGGGTGCCAACTACCAGCAACAGGCACTTGCCGATCTGAATGCAATTCGCGAACGAGCGGGCGCCACGCTGGCGACACTCGCCGACCTCACCTCTGTTGACACCATCCGCAAAGAAAGACGGAAGGAGCTGGCATTCGAGAATAAAACATGGTGGGATTTGAAACGCTGGCGCATCATCGACCAGGAGCAGAACAACACGATCTGGCGCATACTCAACCCCATCTACGCACAAAATGCCAATCAATATTTCTTTGATGATCGCCCGGACGAACGCAACAGCCGCTTCACTTTCGATTCACGCTGGTACTATCAACGTATACCAGATGCTGTGATCGCGAAGAGTCCGACGATCGTTCAAAACCAGGGATATTAATTTTAAAGCAATCAGTTATGAAAAATATTTTTTTAGCCATTGCAGTCAGCACGCTGGCAATAGCATGGAGTTCATGTAAAAAAATCGATAATCTCGAAGGACCAACAGAAACACTCCAGGGGCGGATCATTGACGCCGGCACGGGTGAAAATGTACAAAGTGAAGTATCGGGTGACAATGGGAATGGAACACGTATCAAGTTGCTTGAAACGAGCTGGAGCGACAATCCAACGCCTTTGTATCTGGCTACCAAACAGGACGGAACTTATACCAACACAAAGATTTTCAGAGCCACTTATAAGATGATTGCTGAGGGTGCATTTGTGCCGATGGACCTGGCCGGCAATGACCAGAGCAAAAGTGTGACAGTGTCTGGCGGAACAACTACTGTTGATTTTACCGTGGAGCCTTTCCTTCGTGTGGAATGGGTAGGTGAGCCCGTGGTCAATGGCAACGGCACCGTTACTGTCCAGGCGCGTGTAACCCGCGGCACCAGCCATGCAGATTTTCAGAAGAACATCACCAACCTGGTGTTATTTGTTGGCCCATACCAGTACGTAGGTAACAACAACTATGACAACAGGTATTCAACTGTCGTAACTTATTCCGGAACGGCAGGAAATGCCATAGTTGACCAGACGATTACGCTGACTACAACCGGAACCCTGCCGCCAAGAGATTGGTATCTCCGCCTGGGTTCACGCATTGCCTATGGAACGAACAGGTACAACTATTCGCCAATAAAGATGATAACCATTCCCTGATGCGATATGGGGAGACCATTTCTGTACTCATAAAAACTAAGCGGGATGTGCACATGCAGATCCCGGGGATTCTAATAAAACCAATAATTGATCATGTTTGAAATTTCAAATGACGCCGCGGATGTAAGCGACTGGAAGGAGCAGCGTTCGAGGAAAAGTGCACAGGCGGTGATGCCGTTCAGAGTTAATGGTAACGAGACTTCGGTGGAGGGTTATCGCATCTATCCGAGCCATCCGCTGGGTTCCGGCAAGATATTCAATGGCTATGACAGACTGGTTGAATGGATGAAGGACTCGCGCTGTGTCATTGTGGATGGATTCAGTGGTGTACTCTGGGATGATGTAGAAGCTTCGATCGCCGCGGCCATGGAAAGGCATGGCGCCAGGTGCCACATCATTCGCACGCAGGATTTTCTCAAGTCACCTGGTGAAATTGAAAAGCTTGTTCGGCCTTATCTTGGGGAACGTGAGTCTGTGTGGGGAACAAAGGCAGATATCTCACTCGTAGATTTCTTTGATATAATCTCGCTGAAAGATCTGAAAGAAGTACCCGGTTCTGACTGCACAGTAGTTTTGGGAACAGGTGCTTCGCTGTTGGAATGGAATGTACCACTGGTATACCTGGACGTGCCGAAGAACGAGATCCAATACCGGATGAGGGCTGGTACCATTACCAACCTGGGCATTGCATCGCCTGACGAGCCGGCACATATGTACAAGCATTTTTATTTCGTGGATTGGGTTGTGTTATCACAGCACAAAGAGCGCATAAAGGAAAGGATCACCGTTCATGGTGACGTGCAATGGGAACGCAACATCAACTGGATGTTCAGGAAGGATTTGCTTAAAGGCATGAATGACATGACAAGGACAGTTCTTCGTGCAAGACCCTGGTTTGAGCCAGGTGCCTGGGGTGGCCAGTGGATGAAGGAGAGAATTCATGGACTTAACCGTGATGCCGTCAACTTCGCCTGGTCGTTTGAACTCATCGTTCCCGAAAACGGTCTTGTATTTGAAAGTGACGGATACCTGCTTGAAGTGCCTTTCGATTCACTGATGGCCGAACACAGCGATAAGATCCTGGGAAAACACGCCGGATTTTTTGGAACACAATTCCCGATCCGTTTTGATTTTCTCGATACATGGAACGGAGGCAACCTGTCTATCCAGTGCCACCCATCCGTGAAGTACATCCGGGAACAATTTGGTGAATTCATCACACAGGATGAAACATACTATATCCTTGATCGGAAACCCGGCGCGAAAGTGTACCTGGGATTCCAGGAGGGTGTGGATCCGGCTGAATTCCGGAAAGCACTCGAGGACAGCAAGTCGAAAGGAGAAGAAGTGCCAGTAGAGAAATATGTGCAGGTATTTGAAGCAGACAAACACGCACTTTATCTCATCCCGAACGGAACGGTGCACAGCGCCGGCTCGGATAATCTTGTCCTGGAGATCAGCAGCACACCTTATATTTTCACCTTTAAGATGTACGATTGGCTGAGGCTTGATCTGAACGGCGAACCACGTGCCATCAACATCGAGCACGCCTATAAGAACCTTCGCTTTGATCTGCAGGGCGAGCGGGTGAAAGATGAACTGATTGCAAAACCGCGGCTGCTGGAGAACCAGGGCAGCGCATTAACCTGGCATCTTCCTACCCATGCGGATCATTTTTATGATGTGCACCGACTGGAGTTTGAAGAAAGCATGACCGTTCAAACCGACGAAAGTTGTAATGTGCTTATGCTGGTTGATGGTGAGTCTGTTGCGGTACAGATAGGCAATGAGATCACTCCATTTGCTTATGCAGAGACTTTTGTGATACCTGCATCAGTTGGTACATATACCCTCATCAACAATGGTGGCGGCAAGATCAAAGTGGTGAAAGCATTTATAAAAAATTCAATAGATCATCTGAAATCGTTATGAAAAAAATCATTCTGACAATCCTTGGACTCAGCAGTCTCGTAAGTTCCTTTGCGCAGCGCCAGCCGGTTGATTATGCTGATCCGTTATTGGGTACTTCCGAGTCAAGATGGATGTTGAACCCCGGCGCTACAATGCCATTCGGTATGGTGCAGCTTGCGCCGGATAACCAGGGCGGGGTTTGGAAATCCGGGTATGAATACAGCCTGAACAATGTAGGCGGATTCAGTCACATACACTCCTGGACAATGGCCGGGCTTTCTGTGATGCCTACTGTGAATGTCCTCAATGTGCGGCGTGGACCAGCAGATGGTCCTACCACCGGCTGGACCACGGGTTATCGTTCCAGGATCGACAAAGCTTCCGAAAAGGCCAGCCCTGGCTATTATGGTGTCACGCTTATGAATGGGAACATACGCACTGAACTGACTTCCACAACGCGTACAGGTTTCTTCCGTTTTACATTTCCTGAGGAAGAAAATGCGCATATTCTTTTTGATCTTGATATTCCTTTTGAGAATACAGCCGATATACTCGATGCAAAATTCACGCGCGTGTCGGATACCGAGATCGAAGGTTATTCAAAACAAAAATGGAGCTGGAATGAATACACCGTTCATTTTGTTATCCGTTTCAACAAGCCTATGAAATCCTTTGGTGGCTGGAAAGGCAACTACGAGATTCATAAAGATGTAAAGGATATTTCAGGAAAAGGCAAAATGGGTGCCTTTGCGGATTTCGATACTAAGAAGGGCGAAGTTATATTGATGCAAACAGCGATATCGCTGGTGGACATCAAGGGGGCGCGCCTGAATATGACCGAGCTGAACCCCTTTGGCTGGAATTTCGACGCCGTCCGGCAAAATGCCCGTAAGGTCTGGAACGATTTACTTAGCAAGATCAAGGTGGAAGGCGGATCAGAAAATAACAGGAAGAAGTTTTACACGAACCTTTATCGTTCCTACGTGGCACGCACTACCTGGAGCGATCTCGATGGCCGGTATGTGGACGTAAATGAGAAGATTCGCCAGGTAGATCCTAAGAATCCGGTATATGGAAGTGACGCCTTGTGGAATACTTTCTGGAACCTGAACCAGCTTTGGCAGCTAGTCAATCCCGACATCGCGAGTAATTGGGCGAAGTCGCTGATCGAAATTTACAATACCGGGGGCTGGTTACCGAAAGGTCCGGCAGGCATCGAGTATTCGGGCATCATGGAGGCATCGCATGAGATAGCATTGATCACCGGCGCTTATCACAAAGGTATCCGCGATTTTGATATCCAAACTGCACTCAAAGCGATGATTCATCAGCAGTCGACGCCAGGTGTCGTAACACCAGAGAACGGTTACGCCGGAAACAAGTTCTTTGAGTCATACATGAAACTGGGGTATGTGCCGACAGAAGAAGGACAGGTTTCAAATACGCTTGAGTATGCCTATGATGACTGGTGTGTGGCTGAGTTTGCAAAGGCATTGGGTGACCAGGCATCTTATGAGAAATTCATTAAACGAGCAGGCAACTACAAGAATGTATTTGATGCGGAGACAAAATATATCCGGATGAAACACCGCGATGGAAAATGGGTGCAGGACTGGAATCCATATTGCTGCACAAGTTTCAGCGGTACGGGTTACCTGGAAGGCAATGCCTGGCAGTATAGTTTCTTCAATCCGCATGATGTGCAGGGGATACTGAACCTGATGGGCAGGGATGAATTCAATAAGCGGCTGGATGAAGGTTTTGAGAAATCAGTGAAATACAATTTCAACGCAGACGGCGACCTGTATGACCTGGTTCCGATAAATCACGGTAATCAACCAAACATGCAGGCCTCCTGGTTGTTCAATTATTCAGGCAAGCCCTGGCTCACGCAGAAATGGACACGGGAGATCATGAACCGATACTACGGGCTTACCCCTTACCACGGTTGGCTGGGTGACGAAGATGAGGGACAGATGGGTGCCTGGTTCGTGATGGCAGCGATGGGATTGTTCCAGACAAATGGTGGTGCAGGCATAGATCCATTCTATGAGATCGGCAGTCCGCTGTTTGATAAAGTCACTATCGAGCTTGATCCCAGATACTACAAAGGCAAGACCTTTACGATCATTGCGAAAGGCACTTCTGACGTAAATCGTTACGTACAGTCCGCACAACTGGATGGCAAAGCATTGAATAAAGTGTGGTTTTATCATAAGGACCTGGTGGATGGCGGATCACTTGTATTGCAGATGGGGCCAAAGCCAAATATGAAATGGGGGAGCAAGCCCGAAGATGCGCCGCCTTCCATGTCACCGAACGAAGAAAAGAAATAACAACAGGAACGATTGCGTATGGAAAAGGAGTTGAAAAAAATATCGATTGTAACGATCACCCTTGTCGCTTCACTTGGCGGATTCCTGTTTGGCTTCGATATGGCCGTTGTTTCAGGTGTACTTCCGCTATTGCAAAAGCAATTTGATCTTACTGCGTTCGAAGAGGGATGGTTTGTCTCCTCTGCACTTGTCGGCTGCATTGTAGGGGTTGCATTTTCGGGGGAATTCTCCGACAGGTTAGGCAGGAAAAGACCTTTACTGGTGGCTGCAATACTTTTTCTTCTGTCAGCACTTGGATGTGCCTTGATGCCCTCTCTTTCGATGGTCACAGCTTCAAGGTTCATTGGCGGCGTGGGTATCGGGCTCGCCTCGAATGTGGTGCCGCTTTATATTTCAGAGATCGCACCGGCGCGAAGCCGCGGACGATTGATCACCTATTACCAGTTTGCCCTTACCCTGGGCATTCTTGTAGCTTATCTCAGCAACGCCGGCATGGTCAACTATGCACTTTCCCAGGCTGGCGACAGCAATGGGGGCTGGTTTGCCACGCTCACGACTACCGAAGTATGGCGCGCCATGCTGGGAATCGGCGCAATACCGGCCATATTGTTTTTGTTGGGTATGATCACTGTGCCGGAAAGTCCGCGATGGCTGTATCAGCAGGGCCGCTTCGATGAAGGCAATGCGATCTTACGCGCAATGGGCAATGAACAGGAAGCGAACCAGGGCGTCAGAGCAAATGAGATAGAAGAAAAAGGAACATACAGAGAACTATTCTCACCACGGTGGAGGAAAGCGCTGCTTATCGGAATGTTGTTGCCGCTTTTTTCTCAATTCAGTGGTATCAACGCGATCATTTACTACGGCCCAAGTATCCTAAATGATGCGGGTATCTCTCTCAGCAACTCGCTCAAGAGCCAGGTGATCTTCGGTGCGGCGAATATGTTATTTACGTTGATCGCCATTTGGAAGGTGGATAGTGCGGGGCGACGACCTCTCTATCTTGCCGGTACAGCCGGAGCCACGATCTGCCTGATGTTGGCAGGATTCTGCTTTTACACCGGTGCGACGAGCAGTATCTGGCTACTGATCAGTGTGCTGTTGTTCCTTGCCTGCTTTGCCTTCTCGATCGGCCCGTTGAAATTTGTAGTAGCCGCTGAAATTTTTCCCAATAAAATCCGCGGCCGTGCCATGGCGATCAGTATCATGGTCATGTGGATCGCAGATACCATCGTTGGACAATTAACGCCGATACTTTTAAAAGGCCTGGGAACTCCGGCAACGTTCTGGATATTCGGAGCATTCTGCGCCATAGCATTTTTCACCGTGTATAAATTGCTACCGGAGACAAAGGGTAAATCGCTTGAGCAGATCGAAGCTGAGTGGAAAGGTAAATCAGTAGCCCCGGCGGCGCCATTGCAAACAACCGGGCAGAATCAATTAACCAAAATACCATAACAATGGGCGTTGCAAAGCTGGCACTCGGTGTAGACATTGGCGGAACTCATGCAACGGCCGCATTGGTAGACCTGGCCACGAGAAAAATAGTCGGCGATGTAAAACGCGTATCTGTTGATGCCGGCGGAAGTGTTGATGAGGTGATCGAAGCCTGGTCAGCATGTATCGGTGCTGCCAGCGAAGGTCGCGATGTGCAAATTTGTCTCGCCATGCCGGGTCCTTTCGATTACCAGGAAGGTATATCCCTGATGCGCGGGCAAAATAAGTATGAGAAGCTGTATGGCCTCAATGTAAGACAACTGCTCGCTGAAGCCCTGCATGTTTCCCCAGGTTCGATCTTCTTTGAAAATGATGCGGGTTGTTACCTGCAGGGCGAGGTCTTTGACGGCGCTGCTGCGCCGTTTGCCAGAGATAAGGTGATAGGCATAACCCTCGGAACCGGCCTTGGATCTGCCGTCTATCGCGATGGTCGTAGCCGGAGTGCCGATACATGGTGCTGGCCCTTCAAAGACAGTATAGCCGAAGATTACCTCTGCACACGCTGGTTCGTGAAGTATTGGAAACAGGAAACCGGCCTTGATGCGAAGGGAGTGCGAGAACTCGCATTGAATGCGCCGGTCGATGAGCGGGTGGTAAGGATGTTTGAAAAATTTGGTGAGAACCTTGCGGAATTCCTCCTTGATTTTATTGCCGTTGAATCGCCGGCGGCGGTGATCATAGGCGGAAACATCTCAAAGGCATGGCAGTGGTTCAGCCCCACAATGACCTCACTTATTCACGCCAATGATCCCGGGTTGCATATCCGGCGGGCAACACTCGGCGAAGAAGCGCCACTGCTCGGTGCAGTCAGTGGCTGGCTTCGACAGGAAAAATCATTGCAGTCATCCTGATGAAATAAACGTTATTGATGATCATGAAGAACACACGATACCTGAAAACGCATTTGTTATTAATCACGCTTGTATTTGGTCAAGCTCAGCTCAAGGCTCAACAAAAGGATTACACCAGTTTTGTGGATCCCAACATCGGTACAGCACACTGCCGCTGGTTTCATTACACCCCCGGTGCTGCACCGTTTGGTATGGCCAAACCTGCGCCTTCAACCAACGGAAGTTATGGAAACGTGCACGGCTGGGATGCAACCGGCTACGATTTCAGGCATACTTCCATTGAAGGCTTTGCCAATTTTCACGAGTTCCAGTTAGGCGGCGTCATGTTTGCTGCCACAACCGGTCAGTTACAAACGGTACCGGGGAAAATGGAAGATCCTTCCACCGGGTATCGCTCATCGCTCGATAGAAAAGATGAGATCAGCACTGCGGGTTATTATTCAGTATTGCTGAAAGACTATGGCATCCGTGCGGAAGTCACTGCAACAAAGCGCGTTGCATTTCACCGCTATACATTTCCCGCAACCAGCGAAGCAAACATCATTTTTGACATCGGTAATATCCTTGGTGAGAGCGGTCCGGTAAAAGATGCAGAAATAAGCCTGACATCGGACGGCCGCGTGGAGGGATCGGTAACAACACTGCC
Source organism: Bacteroidota bacterium (assembly GCA_023430465.1). Lineage (GTDB taxonomy): Bacteria > Bacteroidota > Bacteroidia > Chitinophagales > Chitinophagaceae > JAEZAM01. Next base: position 34,087 of record JAEZAM010000034.1, read on the forward strand.
CTTGTATGTTCAGAAATACCAGCCAGGCGCCGAGGTTACCATGTATTTCTCAGCAATCCTGAACAGAAAGCCAGTAGCGCATGGCGGTTTCAATGGAAGCAGGGTCAATGCGGGTGCGAACAATAGCAAGGGGAAGGGTGCCGGGATGTATATGACCTTCACCACCCGCGCCGGCGAAGCGATCGAGATCAAAGCAGGCCTTTCATTAACCTCCGTTCAAAATGCACGACTGAACCTGCAGCACGAAGCAAGAACCCTCAATTTTGACCAGGCCCACAAACAATGTAAAAAAGAGTGGAACGAATATCTCGGCCGCATCGATGTTACGGGTGGCACGAAGGACAATACGGTGAAATTTTATACAGGTCTCTATCATGCCCTGCTGGGGCGGGGCCTTGCAAGTGATGTGAATGGAGCCTATCCGAAAAATGATGGGACTGTAGGTCACATACCGCTTGATAAAAAGGGACGGCCTGTACATAACCATTATAACACCGATGCGATCTGGGGTGCTTATTGGAATCTTACACAACTCTGGACAATTGCCTACCCGGAATACTATTCGGATTTTATCAAAAGCCAGTTACTTGTATACAAAGATGCAGGTTGGCTGGGGGATGGCATTTCAAGCAGCAAATATGTGTCGGGTGTGGGCACAAATTTTGTGGGCCTCACTATCGCCAGTGCATGGCTTGCCGGTATCCGCGACTTTGATGTTGCTACCGGCTATGCTGCTGCAAGGAAGAATGAACTGGAGTGGGAGAACAGGCCACATGGGTCCGGGAAAATGGATGTTGACCGATTCAGAAAGTATGGTTATGTGAATCACCTGGATGAAGGAAAAGGTGGTGGCGAGCTTTGGCAGTTCTCTGCATCGCATACACTGGAGTACGCTTTCAGCGCTTATGCCGTGGGCAATTGGGCAAAAGCACTCGGGAAAAAAGATGATCAGCGTGAGCTGGAAAGACTATCCGGTGCATGGCAAAATATCTGGGACAGCAGCATGATGATCGTGCGGCCAAGACTTGCCAACGGGAAATTCATAGATAAGTTTGATCCTTCTCAACCCTGGCGCGGCTTCCAGGAAGGAAACGCATACCAGTACACCTATTTTGTTCCGCATGAGCCGGAGGCGTTGGTAAGTAAGATCGGTAAACAAAGGTTCAACCATAGACTTGACAGCACTTTCGTGCTGGCGGAGAAGGCGTTATTTGGAGGTGGTGCCGAGATCGATGCGTTTGCCGGTATTGCAGGAATCTATAATCACGGGAATCAACCGAACCTGCACGTGGCCTGGCTCTTCAATCATTCGGGCAGGCCATCATTAACCCAGAAATGGGTTCGCTCCATCTGCGATAAATTTTATGGTACGGAAGGGATCCATGGTTATGGCTTTGGACAGGATGAAGACCAGGGGCAACTCGGCGCCTGGTTCGTGATGGCTGGTATGGGCCTGTTTGATGTAAAGGGATTCACAGCAGAGCAAACGGAGATTGGATTGGGAAGCCCCTTATTCAGTAAGATCCGGATAAGACTGAACAGAAGTTATTACACCGGTAAATCCTTCACGATCACAACGGGCACAACAAGTCCTGCTGAGCCATACATTCAGTCTATCCGTTTAAATGGAAAGAAGATCTCCCGGCCGTTCATCTCGTGGAATGAAGTGCGGAAAGGAGGTGTATTGCAATTGCAGATGGGTGCAACCCCAACTGATCAATATTGAAGCAGTGCCCGGTGCAACCGGGTTCGGTGTTATACGTGGTATTCTAAGGGCCTGGGTTTTCACCCGGGCTTTTTTGCCGGCAGAAATTCAGGAATGCTGATTCGGGTAAGAATATGTATTGACGAGAGTGATAGGTTTATTGGGCCTATTTTGCGAGCGCTGTCAGTTCTTCCGCAATTGCCCGGAGCAGGTCAGGATCCAATTGTTTATTTGCCTGCATATCTTCATAGCTGACGAGTGCACGCCAGTTGCGTTCCTCATCCGGTTCGAAAGAAACAATGCTATCCGAAATAGTTACATCGATGCGGTAGCTGTAGCCAAACTGCCGGAGGACAGTAGGTACTTCGAGTGATCTGCCGCGAAAGTTTATCGTGAGTAGCACCTGGTCTTCGTCCATTTTGCGAATATCACACAAATATGACCGGGTACGTGAAAACAATTTTTCCGCATGATCATCGCCGGAGTCCTGGTTGTAAACGCAAGATTTGGCGGCCAGACCCTGTCAATTCACCAACAAGCCTGCTGCCCATCTTGCCGAGTAAACCGCTTTGATGTATTTCTGCTGCAGCTCGATCAGTTTTTGTTCTGTCTCCAGCATCTTTGATTCCCGGCTATTAACGAGGAACAGCGAGCTTTCGCCCTGTGTGAAGCGGAGCTCTTCCAGGGAAAGTAATGATCTGTAATTCCGCAGCATGGCGGATATCTGGCTGATCTGGACCTGCAATTGTTTAGCTTCGTTGTGATATTGACGAAGTTTCGTTTGAATCTGCCAGGTTTTTTGCTCCAGCTCCAGATTGGCAGATCTTATTTTAAGCTTTACATCACGGTAATCGCCGCGTCCCTGGCGAAAGAAAATGGGTACCTGTACACGCACACCGTATTTGTAATTATTTTCCAGGTAATAGGTGGATAGTTTATCGTAACGGAAATAATCTTTACTCAACAAATTCGCCTGCAGGTTGACCAATGGCAGAAGAGCCTGTAATTTCAATCTGCGTTCCACCTCCAGCGTCTTGAGTTTGAATTGCTGTATCTGGATTTCGGGGTGGTTGGCGGAAATGTTAGCTGTCATGCTATCCGGAAGAGGCATTGAAGCGGACTGGCTCAGTTCTGCCGGTTCATAGTTTTCCGGAAGTAGATAGGTTTCACCCTCCGCTGTCCAGAGAAAGAGGGAGAGCTCCAGCAACTTGTTATTCATGTCCATTAGTGCGGCAGACTGCATCAGTTGGTAATTCATGAGTTGTGTCGCAGCCTCGATTGTATCCCCAACAGACCGGTCACCATTGGATTGTGCAATTCTTACAAGGCGCATTCGCTGTGAAGCGACCTCGACATAGGCGGTGTAAATTTTATATAGTTGCCAGGAGGCCGCCCAATCCCAGTAGCTGGTATAGGCATCCAGCAGCAGGTCATTTATGATGGCGCGTTGCTCTTGTTCACTCTGTTCAAGAAAGAGCTTCGCCTGCCGCAGCACCGCTCGTTTCTTATCCATGAAAAGTCCGTTCAATACGGCGATATCAACGCCGACATAACTGGCAACGCCATTCGTTTTTTCAGGGTTGATATAAGGTCCTTCGCTGTTTTCCCATCCTGCCTTTAGTGTTGCACCCGCAGCGGTCGGAATTTTGAGCATGGGTTGTGTATACCGGTAATAATTGGTGCCATCGAGGGTCTTCTGTTCGGTGGTGAGTTCAGCGACCGGATCAAAAGCGCCCCTGGCCGCAAGAAGCTGCGCGCCAGCCCGGTCTTTCAGAATAGCTGCCTGCTTCGCTACAGGATGATGAGCCACCACTTGCCCGATAAATATTTCCGGGCTGAATATATTTTTTTGCTGGCCCAGTCCGACAACAGTGATGCCGGCGCACATTCCGGTAATGATCATGCGTCGACAGAGGCGGCTGATCGTTTCCCGAAAGCGATTGATTGCAATGTTATTTTGCACTGTCGGATGTTTTGGCGGGTTGATAATATTCCGGCGGGAAGCCATTGATGTTGCGCCATAGCTCGTAATAGATGGGTACATCTTTCAGCAAGGCGATGCCTTCAGCGCCACCTCCGATGCGTAAGAGTTTTGGCCACGGTTTTTCATCGGGATCTTCTGTAACCAGCACTCTGAACTTGCCATTGAGGCTTGCAGATGTTTCCACCATATGAATTCGGCCACCGAATGTTCCATAACTCCCGTCAGGCCAACCACTGAATACGACCGCCGGAAACCCATCGAAAACAAAGCGGACTTTCTGACCGGTGCTGACGAGTGGAAGATCCATGGGGTTGATAAATAACTCCACGGCATATTGCACCTGGTCGGGAACGATCTCCACGATCATTTCTCCTTCTTTGATAAACTCGCCGATGCCGGCTTTTTTGGCTTTCGTTATCTGTCCGCTTTGTGGAGCAATGATGTAATAAAGTTTATTCCGCGCATCATAGTTCGCCAGTTGATTCTGAAGCTTCAGGAGTTCTGCTTCCGTGCTGGCAGCCTCTGACAATGAGGAAAAGCGGTCTCCGGCCGTCTTGGCGATCTTATCTGCATATTCCTGCACGGCGGCTTGCTGCTCAATTTTCAAATTGGTCAGCTCCTGCCTGCTCTGGAGGAGTTTGTTGTTGGCACTATTGCTTTTTGCCAGGCCGTTCTGGAAGTTGATTTTTCTCTTCTCGTAGTCCGTCAGTGAAATAGCGCCGCTGTCCAGCATCACCTTTGCTGCATCGATCTGGCGCTGGTAAGCTGCCAGTTCATTCTTCACCGCAATGAGATCAGCTTCGTCTGTGGCGACCTTGAGTTGTTGCTGCTCGATTTTATTGTCAAGCGACTGGAGTTTGAGTTGCAAGGCCTGTTCCAGCGCCTGCGACTGGGTGAGGGTTGTAGAGGCTTTGTTCCGGTAACCGTCCGCCGTTTGTTTTTTTGCTTCGATCTGGTCTTGTGTGCGCTGCAGCAGTTGCGGATCGAAATAATCCACTTTCACCTCACCCAGTTGGAGTATGGTATCACCCTTCTTAACGAAATCCCCTTCTTTCACAAACCATTTCATTACCGCACCGGCAATGATTGCATTGACCTGTTGCGGTCGTTGTTCCTGCCGTAGTGTAGTAACCGAACCGCGGGCACGGACATTTTGTGTCCAGGGCAGAAAGAGAACAACAACAAGCAGGATCAGAAAAGCCCAGACCCAACCGGAAATCCTGTTCTTTTTGTTCAGGCGATAGATCCTTGAAAAGCTGGTCAGGCAGCTGCCGGCGGCAAGTGTATCAGTAGGGGTGTAAAGATATTTGCTCATTTTCCAGGTGTTTCATTTTGGGTTACAACATGACCATCCTGTGCAAGCTCGATCAGCTCATCACAATATGATGTGAGCGATTTATCTGCGGAAGCAATCAAGACGGTGGCAGCATTATTCCTCTTTATAAATTCGATCGTCCGGGTTTTGTAAGGCTCTTTGAGGTGATCGAAAGGATCTTCCAGAAGTAGTAGACGGTGGCTGCCCAGCAATGCTCTGACGAGCAGTATGTTCTTGCGAACGCTACGTGGCAGCTTGTTGCCAACAGGCATGAGCACGGTATCATACCCTTGTTTGCATGACTCGATGAAATGGTGGAGTCCTGTGAGCTCAGCAAGCTCGCGCACCATTCCCTGGTTGACGGAGGGATTTCCCATGGTCAGGTTTTCCCAGAGCGTTCCCTGGAAAATATCCTGGCTGCCCAGCAAAATGCCTGTTTTACTTCGGAGACTTTCAACATCAAAATTCCCGATTGGTGTGCGATCGAGCAGTACTTCGCCCTGGTAGTTTTTAAAGGCACCAGTTAGCAGCCGCAGCACCGTTGATTTACCGGCACCGGAGGGGCCGCCCAGTTGAATGAGTTGCCCTTCAGCAATACGGAAGTTGATATCATTCAGCACCGGGCTTCCATTGCCATAAGCAAAACTTACGTTCCTGAATTCTATTGTTACGCCCTTCGAATCGTCCATAACGGGAAGGGTTCCGCTTTGTTCTGTTTCAGCTTCTGTGACGGCACTTAATTTTTCAACCGAAACAAGGGCATCGTAAACGGCATCGAGGTTGGTGATTAGTTTTTCTATGGAAGCGATGATGGCAATGATAACGATATCCGCGGCGATGAATTGACCAACGTTGATCTGCTGATTGACCAACAAGTAGGACCCGATGATCAGCATGGCGGCAGTAATTACAATCTTGAAAGTAATGAGGCTCCAGAACTGCGTAAGGAGTATCCGGAAATGGCTGGTGCGGGATACCAGGTATTCGCTGACAAGTTGATCAGTGCGCCTCATGTGCATAGAGGTCCCTTTGGTATACTTGAAAGATTTGACGGTACGCGCTATTTCCTGCAACCAGGCGGCAACGCTGTATTTGAATGTGCTGGCGGCCATGGCTGTCCGCAGACCCTGGGGGGAGGTATAGCGCAGGATCGTAAGGACGATGGTGATAAGCACCAGGCCGAATGCAATAAAGATGGGGTGATAAAAGGATAAGAGGATCAACCCGAATAATACCTGGATGATAGCTGCCGGCAGGTCAATGAGAATTTTATCGATGCCCTTTTGAAGCGATACGCTGTCGAAATAGCGGTTCACCATTTCAGGCAGGTACTCATGATCAAGTTTTTCGATGTTCAGTTTGGGCAACCGCTCACTGTATCCAAAAGAGTAACGGACAAATAATTTCTGGCGGATCTGTTCGATGATCTGCAGTTGGCGAACCTGCAACAGTCCGTTCAGGAACACACCGCACACCACCAGGATGATCAGGACGATGATAGAGGTGGAAATGCTGCCGGCCATCACGAAGCCGATGATGGATTGAATACCGAGTGGGAGCGATAGTTGTACCAATCCGGCCAGGATCGCAAAGAGATAGACGATCGAGATGTCCCGCTTGTCCAGGAGCAGGACCCGGTTGAGGCGGCCGATCGAGGCGAAAAGCGAAGCTGGTTTATCAGGCATAACGTATGTATTTGGCCCGGAGGCAAGGGGTACAAAAATAACAAATACTATCAAATATGATAGTAATACTATTGTAAAAGATTGTAAAAATATCTTTCGTGAAAGTTTTTATATTTGTGGCTCATTGTTCACCTATGGATTTAGAGCTTCAGATACGGATGAATCCAAAGCTGTTCCTCCGCGACCCCGAGCAATCAGCATTGGGTCGCAGCATCATCCAGTACAGCATCCGGATGATCAGCAAAATGGGTTTTGAGGAGTTTACCTTCAAGAAGCTGGCGCTGGAGATTGGCACTACCGAAGCGAGTATTTACCGATATTTCGAGAACAAGCACCGGCTGCTGACCTATATCATTGCCTGGTTCTGGACCTGGCTCGAGTACCAGTTGATGTACCATACCAATAATGTTACTTCCGCAAATGAAAAAATCGGGGTGGTGATTCGCCTGTTGACGTTTCAGTTGACCGATCATTTCACCTTCCAGCACATCGATCGTGGGCAGTTGTTTCAGATCGCGATCACGGAGGGAAGTAAGCCCTATCTTACCAAGCATGTAACCCAGGATAATAAGGACCGTTTTTTCAAGCCTTACAAGGATCTCTGTGCCCGGATCGCTGATATCTTTCTGGAGTATAACGGTTCGTATAAATTCCCCCGGTCACTTTCCAGTACACTGCTGGAGATGGCGCATTACCAGTTTTTTTTCAAACATCACCTGCCATCGCTCACTGATTTCGCGCATGAAAAGGACGACAACGGCGTAGCCCGGTTCCTGGAGCATCTTATTTTCAGTGCGCTGAGTCCGGCGCGTAAGCAGGGGTGAAGGAAGAGCTCTGCTGCATCCGAATAGTTTCCCGCTGTTTTCTATTCTGCACCGATTCTATTGTACAGGTCCGACTTGTACGTGGCGCCGACCGGCAGTTCCTGGTCGAGTATCCGGACAATGTTGCCTTCAACAAACCTTATGTGCCTGGTATGAATGATGTAGGATTTGTGTATGCGAATAAACCATTGTGCCGGCAGTAATTCTTCGACTTTATTAAGGGAAAGATAAGTGATATGAGGCCTTGTCGCAGTTATGATTTTTACATAATCACCAAATCCTTCCACGTACGCGATGTCCCGGTATTCGATCCGGGTGAGTCGTTTATTTACCTTGACAAAGATTGCCTCGTCGGTCAGATTGGTCAAAGGCTTTGTCTCCCCCGCTATTTCAGGCTGCGCGGAGATTTTTTGAACAGCTTTAAGAAACCGCTCAAATGTCACAGGTTTTAATAAATAGTCTACTGCCTCCAATTCAAATGCTTCTACAGCATGTTCGGAATAAGCCGTGGTGAAGATCACCTTTGGCGGGTCTTTCAACGATTTAAAAAAATTCAGCCCATTGATGCCGGGCATCTGGATATCCAGGAAAATAAGATCGATGTTGGTTTTATGCAGCCATTCAAAGGCCTCCATAGCTGTTTCGCAACTGGCAACCAGTTCAAGGTGTTTGACCTGCCGCACATGCGCCTCGATCAATTGCCTGGCCAATGGCTCATCATCAATAATCAGGCAACTGGTCATCAGGTTAATTTTAAGGTCAAAGTAACAATAAACTGCGCATCTCTGTCATCTATGGAGAGCTGATGTTTGCCGGGATAAAGAAGTTCAAGTCTTTTCTGCAGGTTTTTCAGTCCAATACCACCTCCCTCATCGGATGTAGCGCTGGAAGGTTTGATGAGATTGCAGGTCTGGAAAATTATCTCTTCTGCGTCAATGGTCAGCAGGATCTCGATGCGGTTTCCGGGGATGCGGTGCAGCAGGGAATGCTTAAAAGCGTTTTCGATCAATGGCAGAAATAACAGGGGAGCAATGATGATACCATTGGGATTGCCTTGTATGGAGAAATTGATCAGGTCTTCATTGCTGTGCCGGATACGCTCAAGATCCACGTAGCTATGTAAAAACGCGATCTCTTTCGACAATGATACCTGCTCGCCATTGGCCTCATACAGTACATACCGCATGATGCCAGACAGGTTCGCAATACTGACGGAGGTTTTGGGTGACGCCTGCAAACTCAGCGAATAGAGATTGTTCAGCGTATTGAAGAAAAAATGCGGCTGTAACTGCGATTTGAGCTGTGACAGTTCAAGCGACAATTTTTCTGAGGACAGCCGGTCAAGGATATGTTGTCGTTTGAAAAGTTCGCGGATGAAAAGAAAGCCAATGGCCGTGAGAATGATGAGCAGGGTATAATCAAGATTTTGGATAAGGCCGCCTTTCCAGGTGCCTGGTTCGACGGAAGCGAGGTTTGCGCGGTAGGCTGCAGGAACAAAGGGAAGTTTTAGTATAAAAAGGTAGGCCAGGCGCGCGTTGAGTTCGTAGAAGATCACATAGATGGGGAGTGCCGTCACGAAAAGCCATCCTTTTTTATTGAACAAAGTCTTTGGCAGGAGCCAGCGATACAGTAAGAGGATCGAAGGCAATTGCAGGAGGTTTACCAATACTAAACTCAACGTAAAGGAAAACCGATCGAATATCTGTGCACCCACTGCGAGCGGGATGACGATAACCAGTACAAACAGGTACAGGCCTTCAGCTACCCGGATCTTGCGGGAGTAGGATAAATGTTCGAACCATGCGATCATGCGGAAAAATACAATGGAGGCACGAACCGGGGCGGATCCTTTCGCCAAACCAGCTTTTTTCCTCGCCCAACATAAGGATGACATGTTCGTCGGCCAGGTATTAGCGTTTGGCTAATATCATTACGCGCAGCAGGCAGGCTGATACATATTGCAGGAAATTGAATCACTATGCTACGAAAGATTTCCTGGATCATTTTTCTTGTCCTGGTAAGTAATTGGCTGTATGCCGGCCAGCCAGGGCAGACCGACCGGTTGGCCAGGTTCGGCCGGTTCTGGGGATTTCTCAAATATTATCATCCCGCGGCAGCCGCAAGTGGAAACTGGGATAGCGCGTGTGTTGCCTGGATACCAAGGATGGAAAAGGCAGAGACATCCACGGAGTTCGCTGATCTGCTTCGACTTTTTTACCGGCAATTGCCTGCCGCTCAATTGTCGGATACCCCGACGATCGAACGAAACGACTCTACGCGCTGGATATTTACTGTATCCGATATCCATGGAATTGGGCTGCCGCCGGATCTGCAGGCTGAATGCAGCAGATTATTTTTGTATCATATACCGGATACGAGTCGCTATGTCACGAACTGGTACAAGCAATACCAGTTGGACTTTATCTACCACTCGGAGATTTCTGATCCTCATCCTTTTCCAGCCAAAGCCGACCGATTGCTGGCGCTGTTTCGGTACTGGAATACCATTCAATTCTTTTATCCTCATCGGAATAGCATCAGGGATTGGAACCAGGTGTTACGCGCATACATACCGCGCTTCATGAATGTGTCAGACTCCCTGGCTTATCGCCGGTTGATTCTTGAGCTCGTACACGAGCTTCCTGATGCACATTCGTTTCTCAGAGAAGAGAGTTATGATAAGCGCTACCAGTTTTCGGTACCCGTAAAGTTGGTATACCTCGAGGGACGATACATCGTAGGTTCTGTCGTGCCTGGACGCTCGGAACTAAAACGTGGTGATGAGATTCTTTCCATCAACAATGCAGGGGTAAAAAATCGAGAGCGGGATCTGAAAAAGGTAGTGACGGGAACAAACCCCGCTTCGCTCCATCGGAACATCGCGCAGGAGTTATTACGGACGGGCGACACGATAGTAAGTTTGGAGATAAGACGGGGTAATATGAAACTGCAGCAGGTTGTCCGTCTTTACCGGACTCAAGGGCAGACGCCCGGCGGCATAAAAACACTCTGGGAGGAAGTGAAGCAGGGCATTTGGTATGTACGGTTTTGTGAAATAACCAGTGTTGATTCACTTCCCTCCCTGTTCAGATCGATACAAAACGCGAAGGCGGTGATTTGGGAAATGCGGGGCTATCCCAATTTCAGTGTAACTGTTGCGGTTCAGAAATATCTTTTTCGCCCCGGCACCTGGTTATCGGACGAATGGAATGCGTTAGCAGCTTTCCCGGGTAAGTTGAAGAGGGTCAGATCCATAACGCGGGAAGGGATCGACAGCCAACTGTTTTATAAAGGCCCGATGATCATATTAGTTGATGAACATACACAGAGCCTGGCAGAGTCTGTTGCGGCATCGCTTCGTACCCGGCCCAATTCCTTTGTCATGGGAAGCCAGACGGCTGGCACCACCGGTAATATCACCTGGCTCGACCTGCCTGGCAATATACGGGTGAGTTACACAGGGGTGGCCGTGGAAGGGGCGAACAGTAGTTTTCGCCAGGGAGACGGCGTACGGATCGACCGCCGCATAACCCGGACCAGGAAGAAATTTCTCCAAAGCAACGATTCTGTGCTGGATGAAGTCATCCGGTATGCAGCAATGGCTAAACCATAACAAATGAAAAGACTTTTTTCGGGATTGATTCTGCCTCTGCTGATCTTTTTTTGTGTGGGGTTGATGATCAGCATAAAAAATAAGTTGATAAGCAATGGGGATAGCAGGGCCCGGCTGGAAGGCGCATACAGTGAATCTCAGCTCATAAAGGCAACGGCATTGGCCAGGCGCAATTAAAAGAAATTGGTTCGTCGCAATGCCCCCCTTTTTTTGTCGATGGCGGCCAACTTTCCATTTACTGGTACTTTGTAGATTTATGGCAGAAAAATCAGCTTATGCGCAAGATCATCGTTTCAATGTTCCTGTCAATGGATGGCGTAATACAGGCGCCCGGTGGCCCGGAGGAGGATCGTGCGGGTGGGTTTGAGTGGGGCGGATGGATATTTCATTACGAAGATGAGGGGACAAACCGGGCAATGAGTGAATTGCTTTCCCAACCTTTCGATCTTTTGCTTGGTCGCCGCACTTATGAAATATTTGCAGCGCACTGGCCTTACCAGGATGATGAGATCGGACGAAAATTTAATCGTATAAAGAAATATGTGGTAGCTACAACCCCTGTGGACACGTCCTGGGAAAATTCCATACTTATCAACTGTAATGTGGTTCAGGAGCTGAAGAAGTTAAAAGAAACTGCCGGCCCCGATTTGCTGGTACATGGAAGCAGTGTGCTAGTGCAGGCTTTGCTCGCCAATGAACTTGTGGATGTACTTCATACCCTGACTTATCCTATAACCATTGGGGCGGGAAAGCGCCTGTTTGATGATGGAACGCAGCCGAGGCAATGGAAAGTGACGCAGTCTTCGATATCGCCAACGGGTGTTTTCATTGCACGTTATGAGCCGGATGGTAACCTGAACCAGGGTTCATTCATACCGGACAAACCCAGCGAGGCAGAACTTCGCAGGCGGGAAAGATGGGCAGACGAAAACAGTTAGCTCTTTTGCCGCTGTTTTATTTCCTCCGGCCAACCATATAATCCGCCAGGTTCAGATAGATGGCCTTGAAGCAGGCGGCGCAAAAACTCCTCCAGCGATGTTGTCAGCGTGGTTTCTTCATCATCACTGAAGAATATTTCGTAGTTGTCATCGTCAAGTTTCCGGAATACCCAGACGTCTGCGAAGACGGAATGCTCCGCAAAGATGATACAGTCTTTCCCAAAATCGCTATCGGCGAAAATGCTGCGTAACTCAACGATGCTGAAGTTGTCTTTTACACAGCGGAACCCATTGCAAATAGAATAGAACTCTTTGAAGTCGGCAGGAAGCCACGACCGGATTTTTGCCTCAGCTTGTTCTAAGTCGGCTGGCGTGGCGGGCGGATGTATGGTAACGCCAGTCTCCTTGTGTTTTAGTTCAATAGCAGTGATCAATTCGGTGAGTGTCATTTGATCAATTTGCGTGTGATGATTGATTATTTACCGGCCCGGCTTCCGAATCGCTCCACCATTCCGGAAAAACCTGGCTGTAATTATTGAGGTCAACCGGCTCGCCGATCATGGGTGTGAGGAGCGGGATGTTATATGATTCATTCAGCCGGATCATTTCTTTCAAGGGCTCATCCCAGTCGTGCATGGCTTGTGCATACTTCATCGAATGTACGGGTATGATGCGTTTTGCCTGCAGGTCTTTGGCGGCCTGGAGATTTTCTCCGGGAAGGAAATGAATGGCTTTCCAGGCTTCGTTATACTGCCCATTCTCAAGAATGGCCAGATCTATAGGGCCGTGGAGGTCACCGATTTCCCTGAAATGCACATCGTAGCCACTATCGCCACCGAGGTAGATCTTCCGCGTGGGAGTCTGCAGGAGGAAGGACATCCACAGAGTTTGATCGCGTTTGAAACTGCGGCCGGAAAAATGACGTGCTGTCAATCCATGCACGATGATGTTGTTGTCGATGGAAATGGATGTATCCCAATCCATCTCGGTTATTTTTTGCGGGGCATATCCCCATTTCTCCAGGTGGGCACCAACGCCAAGGCCGGTGATAACGTTCTTCACTTTTCCCTGTATCCTGGAGACAGTTGGATAATCCAGGTGATCGTAGTGATCGTGGGTAATGAAGAGATAGTCGATGGGCGGCAGGTCATCCGGAGTATAGATGTCCGTTCCTTTGAACGCGCGGTTGGCGCCGGGGATGGGGGAGGCGTAGCGGCTGAGAACGGGATCGATGAGCAGGGTCAGCCCATCGAGTCGGATAAGGTAAGAGGAGTGACCCAGCCATACGAACCAGTCGCCGGCCGGCAATTTGTTAAGATCAGTATGGATAGCAGGTACGGGTTGTGCGGGTTTTGACCGGGGCCGTTTTTTAAAAAGGAAATCCAGGATGATCTGGGCCATGGAAAAGCCTTCTGTCAGCGGGGGTGTAGTGGACCGGTTGACGAAAGAGCCGTTCTTGAAATTGGATGATTGAAGGATGGCTTCGCGTCGGCGGCCGGTGGCGGTTGCGCCAAAGAGGGGTCGGCGGAGATAGAGGAATACGAGGGCAACGAGTGCGAGTAGGATGGAGAGAAAGGCGATCATAATGCAGGGCAAGGTTAGCTTTTTTTTGGGGAAAACGGCAGTGGATTAGGCGGGCAGGGTGGAAATGCCGGTAAGTGGAAATGCGGGAGCGGGAGCGGCGGGGGGAAACGTATAATTATGGGAGGGAATGGTATTTTTGTAAAAACCACCCATGGAAAGTATAGAAATCAAGTCGTTATTAACGGTCACGTTCACGTTGTTTGCGGTCATCGATATCATAGGCTCGGTGCCGATCCTTATTTCGCTGAAACAGAAGATGGGCGGGATGAAGGAATGGCGGGCAACGCTGATATCGGGAGGGTTCATGATATTATTTTTATATATCGGTGAGCCGTTTTTGCAATTGCTGGGGTTGGATATTGGTTCTTTTGCGGTGGGCGGGTCGATCGTGATCTTTATATTGGGGTTGGAGATGGTGTTGGGGATTGAGTTTTTCAAGGGCGATGGGGATGTGAAGACGGCGACGGTGGTGCCGATTGCGTTTCCGCTGATAGCCGGGTCGGGTACGTTGACGACGATCATGTCGCTGAAGGCGAATTATAATATAACGACGTTGCTGATCGCGATTTTGATCAACCTGGTGATCATCTATTTGGTGTTGAAATCGTTGGGGGTGATAGCAAAATTTCTCGGCCCGGCGGGTTTGATGGCGGTAAGAAAGTTTTTTGGCGTAATATTGCTCGCTATTGCCGTCAAGATCTTCGCGAGCAATGCTCCCGGCCTGATACATTAGGTGTGTGGAGGGCGAAAAAGGCGGTTTTGGCCTCGTAGTACAATGGATAGTATAAGAGTTTCCGAAGCTCCAGATACAGGTTCGATTCCTGTCGAGGCTACCAAACCGGAATTTTTGAAAATCACTTCAGAAATTCCGGTTTCTTTTTCCTCTAAAACGCCCTTCTGACGGGCAATCAGCGCAAATAGTGAATTGATTCTTGTGGTTCGAGTTTCGCCTTTTTTCTTAGAAAAGTAAATTCCTTCGGGAAAGATGGTTTGTTGCAGCTCTTGTTTCCTCTTGTAATCGCTGGAAGCCCACAGGGACGGGAGTTCTACGAGAAAATCAAGTGAGCGGTCTATGTATTTTTCAAGGTTCGAGTTAGTGAATGGGGTCATCTTAACCATTGCCTCCAGTTCCTCCCTTTCTTTGCGAAACTTAGCCGAGAACTTTTCGTACAGATCAGCCTTGATTTCCTCATTAATGAAGCGTTCTTCCAGCCGTTCAATCTTGTCCTCTAGTTCTTTGGACTTGAGCTTGTATTGTTGCAAATGCTCTTCTCTTTCCGTATTCAGTGCCGTATAGATTTTCTTTAGCTGAAGTTTGAATGGTCAACATCTTCTTGGGTAAGGTTCAATTCATTCAGGATTGCTTCAAAAAGAGAGTGGAGTTGTTTGGCGCTTACATTGCAAGAGCACTGGCTGCCGTGGTTACATTTGTAATAATAAAGTCCTTTCTTTTTTACAATATACCCCCTGAGGTACTCTTTACAGCTCTCGCACTTAAAGAACAGCTTTAGCGGCAGGTTTTCATTCATGGGGTTTGCCTTGTAGCCATGTGGAATTTTCGACTTTTCGGCATTTGCTTTTAGAAATAACTCTTTTGAAACAAGCTTTTCATGCTTGCCTTCAACCATTTCACCATCCAGCAGAGAATGAGACAACAACCCACAGTAAAAGGCATTTTGCAGGATTTCACTCATGCGCTGATGGGAAACTCTTAATCCTTGTGTTTCCAGGCGCTTAATAATCTCTACCATTGAAATGCCTTCATTGGCTTTCCAAAGGAAGGCTTTACGAAGCAGTTTGCCTTTCTCATTAATGACAATAGACTTTTCACTATTAATGGTGACATTATCATAACCCAACGGTGCGCCACAGGGCCAAATGCCTTGCAGAAGTTTTTCTTTCATACCGGCAATGGTTTTTTGACGTCTTAGGTCATTATCGTACTGGCTGAAAAGAAAAAGAATGTTTTGTTGAAGCACCCCTGCCGGGTTATTGGTATCAATGGGCTGAGTTACAGATACGATTTGGATACCCAAATCCCGAAGTTGGCGGGAAAGCCAAATGGCATTGTCCCCTGTACGGCTAAAGCGATCAAGGCTATAAACAATTATCTTTAAAGAGGATAGCTTTTGCTTCTTACAGTATTCAATTAGTTTTTTAAACTCCTTTCGTTCATCACTGGCTGCGGATTCGTAGGTGCCACCGAAATACGAAAGGATGTTATAGCCAGTCTTTTAATTCGGATACTTCCAGCCACACAACACATATCACCACCGATAATAATGCTAGTGGTCAAAACCACATGAAGGCCATGCACGATGCTATGGATAATAGTATGCAACAGATGCATAGTATGAAACCCACGGGAGACCCAGACTATGATTTTGCCATGATGATGAAACACCACCATCAGGGTGCTATTGACATGGCTATATCTGAAGTGGCAGGCGGTACTGATGAGGAAATGAAACAAATGGCTCAGAAGATGATTGATGAGCAACAAAAGGAAAATGCCCAATTTGATCAGTTTATGCAGGGAAAGCAGCCAACCGGCAACTCCGACTACGGACAAAGGACTATGGGCATGATGACACCCATGAGTGATATAAAAATGGAAAGTAGCTCACTCGATGCTATGTTTGCCAGCATGATGATACCCCACCACCAGGATGCGGTTAAGATGGCGCAGGAATACCTGAAAGTGGGAAAAAACGAAGAATTGAAGAAGGTAGCACGAAGCATTTCAGAAACACAGCCTAAAGAAATTCAGGAGCTGCAGAACTGGATCGCAAATCATAAATAGCCATCAATACCAATATTTTATAAAACCTTTCCAAAATTGTATAAAATGGTTCAGAATTAAAATTTATACCTTTGCAGCTAAGCTGTGAAGAAGTTTTTTGCAACCATATTAGCCGTTCTGTACTTAGCTACTACCACGGGAGCTACGGTTCACATGCATTACTGCATGAATAAATTGGTTGAATTAAACTTGTGGCATAGTGAAAAAGACCAGTGCGGCAACTGCGGCATGGAAAAGAGCCAGCAAACTGATAACGGTTGCTGCAAAGATGAACACAAGCAGGTAAAGCTCGAAAATGATCATTACAAATCCGGCGTTGCTTTTCAGGCGATTCAATTAACGGCAATAGCCTTACCTGTATATTTTAATCAAATTCCACCTGTAACATTTTCTACCGTTACAGAAGAAAACCCCAGGAGCCATGCTCCACCCCGAAGTTGCGGCTTAGCCATCTACAAACGCAACTGCGTTTTCCGAATTTAAACACCTGCACTTACATGTAGCCGGGCAATGTTTGCCGGGCTTTCTGCATTTCCATATTCTCATTACTCCAATTATTGGTTCTAAATATACTATCATGAAATCATTCAGGTTCATGCTCATTGCAGCATGTATGTTCGCATCCACTTCTTTATTTTCTCAAACATCAGAATTTAAAACAGACACCATTAAAGTTTCGGGTGAATGTGGCATGTGTAAAAACCGTATTCAAAAAGCCTTAAAGCATGATGGAATTTCAACGGCATCATGGGATGGTGAAAAAAAACTTTTAGTTGTTTCTTATAATCCTGCCAAAATCAGTAACGATGACATTCAAAAGAAAGTTGCAGCAGTAGGGCACGATACTGAAAAATACAAAGCTGAGGATGTGGTGTATAATAAACTGCCGGGTTGCTGCAAATACGAAAGAAAAGAAAACAATTAACCATTAAAATGACTATTATGAAACACTTTATATTATCCCTGCTTGTATCCTTCGCTTTTGCAAGCTGCGCTAATGAAGGAAAGGACGAACATTCAAACCACGATAAAACTAAAGCAGCCGAAACGACAACCACGGCAACTGACGACCTCAAAGAGATAAAGCCTGCTTTCGCTAACCTTGATGCTTCCGTCTCCTCTCATATAAAAGAAGTATTCGACCATTATATCCATGTAAAAACGGCTTTGGTGAACAGCAATCCTGAAGAAGCCAAAAATGGAGCAAATACTTTGCTGCAAGTCATTAAAGGCTTCGACAAATCGCTGTTGCCGAGTGAGCAAAAATCGGCATATGATAAGAGCGTCAGCAGCCTTCGGACATCTGCAAGCAACATAGCCGCTGCCAATGAAATAGAAAAGCAGCGGGAACATTTTGCTGCATTGTCTACTGAGGCTTATGAATTGGCCAAGTCCTTTGGTGCCGGCAAAACAGTTTATCATGAGCATTGCCCAATGGCTTTGAATGATAAAGGAGCTATGTGGTTGAGCGAAAGCAAAGAAGTAAAGAACCCATACTACGGTGAGAAGATGCTGAATTGCGGTACAGTGGAAGAAATAATAGAAAAGTAAATCACTATAAATGGTTAACTGGTTAATTGATTTCTCGTTACGCAACCGCTTCATTGTGCTTCTGGTTGCTGCCGGTATAACTGCCTACGGCATTTATGCTGTCAAGACCACACCCGTTGATGCTATTCCTGATTTGTCGGAGAACCAGGTCATCATTTTTACAGAATGGATGGGACGAAGCCCACAACTTGTCGAAGACCAGATTACATACCCACTGGTGAGCAATCTGCAAGGCATACCAAAAGTAAAGAACATCAGGGCGAACAGTATGTTCGGAATGAGCTTTGTCTTTGTCATCTTCGATGATGATGTGGACATCTATTGGGCACGTACAAGAGTGCTGGAACGGCTCAACTATGCACAGCGTTTATTACCTGAAGGCATAGCCCCTACTTTAGGTCCCGACGGTACAGGATTAGGACATATCTACTGGTACACACTCGATGCTCCGGGCTATGATTTAGGCGAATTAAGAGCCTTGCAGGATTGGTATATACGGTTTGCCCTCCAAACGGTAGAAGGTGTAAGTGAAGTGGCATCCTTTGGAGGCTTTCAAAAGCAGTACCAGGTTATCATAGATCCTTTGAAACTTCAGTACTACAACATACCGATTATGGATGTAGTGAACAAGATCAAAGCCAATAACAATGATGTAGGTGGCAGCAAGTTTGAACAAGCTGACATTGGTTATATTATCCGTGGCCTAGGCTTTATTAAAGACCTGAAGCAAATAGAGGAAATTTCTGTGGCTACCCTCAACGGTGTTCCGGTACGCATCAAAGACATTGGTTCGGTGCAAATGGGTGGTGAGCTTCGCCTGGGAATTATTGAAGAAAATGGCGAAGGTGAAAAAGTCGGGGGCATAGTGGTGATGCGTTACGGCGAAAATGCAAAAGATGTGATTGACCGTGTAAAGGTGAAGATAGCTGATGTGGAGAAAGGGTTGCCACCCGGCGTGAAGTTCAAAGTTGCCTACGACCGTTCTGACCTCATAGAAGCAACCATCGCGACCCTGAAAGATGCAGTAATCGAAGAAATCATAATTGTTGCCATCGTCCTGTTCATATTCCTCTTACACATACGCAGTGCGCTGGTCGTGGTTATTACCATTCCCTTGTCAGTGCTTATCGCTTTCATTTTGATGAAAGTGTTTGGCATCACATCCAACATCATGTCATTGGCAGGCGTGGCACTGGCGGTAGGGGATCTGGTAGATGCAGGAATTGTAATGGTTGAAAATGCAATGAAAACATTAAGCGGTGAAACAGACGACATACATGACTAAACAGGAAAGAGAGCAAAAAATAGAAAGCTCATCAAAGCTGGTAGCAAAGGCAGTTGTCAGTGCTATTCTGATTACGCTGGTTTCCTTCAGCCCTATTCTTTTCCTGGAAGGGCAGGAGAAAAAGATGTTCTCTCCACTTGTTTGGACGAAAACATTTGCCATGATCGGTTCCATGTTCGTTGCTGTAATAGTGGTGCCGGTTCTAATGGTTTATTTGCTAAAAGGAAAAGTAAAGCCTGAAAGCAAGCATCCTGTATCAAGGTTCTTCATTTTTCTGTATTCACCAATTATTCGCTGGTGTCTTTATTGGAAAAAAACCACCATCGCAATTGCTTTTGGTTTGGTATTGTTAAGCATTCCCCTCGTAATGCAATTAGGCAGGGAGTTCATGCCACCATTAGATGAAGGATCATTACTCTTCATGCCCGTTACCATGCCTGACGTTTCCAATTCTGAAATAAAGCGAATAATGCAGGTGCAGGACAAGCTGATGCTTACAGTACCGGAAGTGCAAAATGTTTTAGGAAAAGCGGGAAGGGCAAACACAGCTACAGACAATGCTCCCATCAGTATGATTGAAACAATCGTTTTGCTGAAACCACAATCACAATGGCGGGAAGGAATTACCAAGAATGACATCATTAATGAGCTAAACAGCAAATTGCAAATACCAGGTGTTATCAATGGCTGGACACAACCCATCATCAACCGGATCAACATGCTTTCCACAGGTATCAGAACAGATGTGGGAGTTAAGATATACGGGCAAAGTCTTGATACCATCAATCGCCTGGCACAGGAGTTCAGGCGGACTTTGCAAGGAACAGAAGGTGTAGCAGATTTATACGTTGAACCGATCACCGGTGGCAGATACGTTGACATAAATATCCGCCGTGAAGAGTTAGGGCGGTATGGCTTATCCATTGATGATGTAAACATGTTTATTGAAACAGCTATTGGTGGTGCAGGCATTGTACAAACAGTGGAAGGAAGACGGCGTTTCAGTATAGCCGTCCGGTTGGGACAGGATTTCAGAAGCACAATAGACAAGCTAAAGCAACTGCCAATTATCACAATGAACAGTGGCCCTGTTCCTTTAAGTGCATTGGCAGATATTGCGGTTGCCGAAGGTCCTCCCATGATCACGTCGGAGAACGCCATGCTTAGGGGAACCTTGCTCTTCAATGTTCGTGACAGAGACTTGGGAAGTACTGTGGATGAAGCAAAGCGGAAACTGGAAGATGCTGTGAAGCGTTTACCCAAAGGTTACTTTCTTGATTGGAGTGGTCAGTATGAAAACCAGATAAGAGCTGAGAACAGGTTGATGATCATTATGCCTGTTGCTTTGCTCATCATTGTGATCATACTCTACTTCACTTTCAGAAACTTTAGGGAAGTGCTGATAGTGCTTGCCAGTATTCCGGTAGCATTGGTCGGGGGTGCTTATTCTTTATACTTCTTTGATGTAAACTTTTCGGTGGCGGTGGCAGTGGGGTTTATTGCCTTGTTTGGTATTGCTGTGGAAACTGGGGTGCTTATGTTGGTGTACCTGAATAATTCGCTTTACCAAAAAGTACGTAGAGCAACAGAGATGGGCAACCCAGTAAATAAAAAAGTGGTAGAAGATGCCGTATATGATGGTGCAGTGTTACGCCTTCGTCCCAAATTAATGACCGTAATTGTTGATATACTTGGCTTAATGCCCATTTTATTAGCAACAGGTCCGGGAAGTGATGTCATGAAACCCATCACCATTCCATTCGTATTTGGACTGATTACGTCAACACTGTTCGTCCTCATTGTTTTACCGGTAATGTATGCAATGATCAGGGAAAGAGAACTGAAAAAACATGGTAAACTTCAAATACAGGAGATGGCAAATGAATAAACAAATCAACAAAACGATCACCCAACGCCTCTTGAAATATGCCTTGGCCTTACTGTTTTTGGCAAGCTCTATTTGGGCTACTGCACAAACAAGGCTGTCAACCATACTTGATAGTATTGAACGATACAACCCTATAAGCCGCATGTACGAGGCTGACATCCGTTCAATGGATGAAGGGGCAAAGGGTGCAAAAAGCTGGATGCCTCCCGAAGTGGGTGCAGGCTTTTTTATGACACCTTATAATCCGCAGCGTTGGCAAAAAATGAGCGACATGGAACCCGGCATGGGCAGCTTTATGATCTCTGCACAGCAAATGATACCCAACAGGCGAAAGCTGAATGCAGATGCCGCCTACATGCAAAGCATGTCAGGTTCAGCGAAGGAGCAGCGCAAAGCTGCATTGAACGATTTATATGCACAGGCAAAAAAAGCCTACTATGAGTGGGTGATTATTGACAAGAAAAAAGCTGTGCTTGATGAGAATGAGAAGGTGTTGAACTTTATGATCAAAAATGCTGAGATCCGTTATCGCAATGGATTAGACAAGCTCAATGCTTACTATAAAGCAAAAGCAGCATTAGGAAATATAGAGAACATGAGGTTGATGTATGATAACGAAAGCAGGCAGCGGCAGATTGTGATCAATTCTCTGATGTTCAGGAACACCGAAGTCGATTTTACTATAGATACTACAATCCGTCTGAAGGATTACAATGCGTTTGTTTTCGACAGTGCTTTTTTCCTACAGAACAGGAGCGATTTGAAGGCGCTGGATAGGGAAGCATTGACAAACGAATTAAGGACAGAAGCAGAGCGGCTAAACCTGAAACCACAGTTCGGCATCCGCTTCGAACATATGTTTGCCTTCGGTGGTCAGCCACAGCAGTTTACATTGATGGGCATGATAAGGCTACCATTTGTTCCCTGGGCTTCACGAATGACAAAAGCAAACATTGAAAGCTACCGGTGGAGAACTGAAGCCATCAACAGCCAGCGTCAAATGATTGTGAACGAAGCCCGGGGCATGGCTTACGGAATGCGTACCGAAGTTGAAACGAAGAAGCGGCAAATAAGGCTTTACGAGAACAACATCATTCCAGCGCTTCGTAATAATTATAAAACAATGCTTCTCGGTTATGAGCAAAATACCGAAGAACTGTTTATGTTGTTTGATGCCTGGGAAACGCTTAACATGACACAAGTTGAATATCTTGACCAATTGCAGCAGTTACTGTCGTTGCAGGTTGAATTGGAAAGAATACTTGAAATACGAGAATAATGAAACAACTGAATTTACATATTGTGCTTCTGTTTGTTTTATCTGTGGTTATCGGAAATACTTCATGCAACGATAAAGGCAAAGGAGACCATACAACACATGAGCAGCAACAGGACGCTTACACCTGTCCCATGCACCCCGAAATTATTCGCAACGCACCAGGCACTTGCCCTATCTGCGGTATGGACCTTGTAAAAAAAGAAACAGGCTCCGAAGCTGTAAAAGATGTACAGTTAGAAGCCCTACTCAAACCTGTAAATTCATTTGTTGTATCTACCATTGTGGTAACGACTTTGAAGCAGCAGGAAGAAGACATTGAGCTGGATGTGGTGGGCACCGTGGCTTATGATACCCGGCAGGCAGGTGCCATCTCTTCAAGGGTAAATGGAAGGATTGAAAAATTATATGTCCGCTACAAATACCAGCCAGTACAGAAAGGACAGCGAGTTATGGACATCTACAGTCCGGAACTAATGACCGCTCAGCAAAACTTATTGTTTCTTTTACGCAATGATCCCACCAATACTTCACTAATAAATGCAGCAAAGGACCGGTTAAGGCTTATGGGCATGACTTCCGGACAGGTAGCAACAATAATTCGTACAGGAATAGCCATTTATTCAGTACCCGTTTTTAGCAGCTACAGTGGGTTTATTACAGATATAAACAATACAACGAATGGTACAACTGCCGATAACATGCAGCAGGCTACCATAACAAGTCAGGAATTGGGTATAAAAGAAGGAATGTATGTGCAAACCGGACAGGCTGTATTTACAGTTTATAATCAAAGCAGGGCATGGATACTATTAGACATTTATCCAGAACAACAAACATTGGTACAGGTTGGCAACCCGGTAAGGATAGTGCCTGAGACTGCTCCTTCAGAAAATTTCAGGGCAACGATTGCCTACATAGAGCCTGTTTTCAGAACAGGTAAAAAAACAGTAGCCGCAAGAGTGTACTTTAATAATGCTAGCCGGAAGTTACCGATCGGCAGCAGGGTAACAGCAAATGTTTTTGCTGAACCAAAAGAGGCATGGTGGCTGCCAAAAGAAGCTGTCTTGTCATTAGGTAGAGATAAAATTGTCTTCAAAAAAGAAGAGGCAGGTTTCAGGGCAACCAGGATAACGACAGGTATCGAAGTAAACAGGCATGTACAGGTTTTAACAGGACTGGAGAAAAAAGATAGCGTTGCTGGTAATGCCCAATATCTGGTAGATAATGAAGCCTTCATTAAAGCAAATCACAATGAATAGAATATTCTTCATACTCCTTTCGCTTATACTGCTTGCCTCTTGCGGCGGTAAAAAAGTGGCAAAAGACAGCGATGTGTTTTACACCTGCTCAATGGATCCACAGGTAGTATCAGATAAGCCGGGCAACTGTCCTATTTGCGGAATGCCGCTGACGGCTGTAAAAAAGAGTTCCGTAGTAAATGCCGATGATATAGAGTTAAGCGACCAGCAAATTCAATTGGGCAACATCCGCACTGATACAATTACAAAAAGTAATATAGGAAATACATTTGAGTTGACGGGTACACTAAATATAAATGCAGCACAAACAGCTTCAGTAAATGCAAGAGTAATGGGGCGTATAGAACGGTTATATGTAAAAACCACAGGAAATTATATTGCCAAAGGTGCCCCAGTCTATGAAATTTACAGCGAAGAACTAAACAATGCCAAACAGGAATACATATCAGCCTTACAGCGAAGAAGCCTCTTTGATGAACAATCAGTTATTGACTTTGACCAACTGATTAAAAGCGCAAGGAACAAGCTGCGTCTTTGGGGAATGACGGAAAACCAGGTTAAGGCTTTGGAAACACAAAAGCAGGCGCCACTTACCACTACTTACTACAGTACAGAAAGCGGCTATGTTACATCTGTGAATGTTACTGAAGGCGGTTATGTAATGGAAGGCGGCTTAGTGCTTCAACTTGCAAACCTTTCAACCTTGTGGGCAGAAGCACAGGTATATACTTCACAGATGTACAGGATACCACGGGGTGCTTTGGCGACAGTGGAAGTGCCGGGTGCAACAGAGCCAATAAGAGGTAACATTGAATTTGCCAATCCAGAAGTGCCAACAGAAACAAGAATAAACCTGCTGCGGGTTGTGGTTCCAAACAGTGGCAATAACTTAAGACCGGGCATGGCAGCGATAGTAAGAGTTCAAACAGCAAGCAGAAACTCACTTACGCTGCCTACGGATGCTATCATCAGGGAAGCTAATGCAGCTATCGTATGGGTGCAGACAGGTAAGAACAAATTCAAAAGCAAGATGGTGACAACAGGTTTGGAAAGCGATGGATTAACTGAAATACAATCAGGACTATCCCCGGGTGACATCGTAGTAGTAAGTGGCACTTATCTGCTTCATAGTGAATATACATTTAAACGAGGCTCTGACCCGATGGCAGGGCATAATCATTAATACTATAAAACATGAAATTAATCTTCTCTATTTTATCGTTCTTTTTTGGCATCGCTAGCATCCATGCACAGCAGACAGAGGTCTGCTACAACCCCAACCTGATAAAAGACACCACAAAGAAAAGCATCAAATCAATGGCGGTTGGCGTAGTTTCTGGTGATAGTATTAAGATTGCTTATCATTCACCTGGTGTTCGTAAAAGAGTTATTTGGGGTGGCTTGGTTCCTTATGATGAAGTTTGGGTTACAGGAGCTCATGATGCAACAACTGTCACTTTCTCCAATCCTGTTGTAATTAATGGAACAATAATACCTGCGGGTAAATATGCCTTTTTCACTATACCGGGTAAAAAGGAATGGACACTGATTTTAAATAAACACTGGCAGCAACATTTAGCTTCTGAGTACGAAGAAAAAGGTGATGTAGTAAGAGTTAAAGTAAAGCCGAAGAAGAATGCACATACTGAGCGGCTGCAATACTTCGTAGAACAAGGAAATGTTAAAACAGGCAAATTATCAGTGGCTTGGGAGAAGATAAAAGTAGAGCTGCCATTTACTGTTATGAAATAAGATTAGTAGCATGAAAGATTTATCTGATAGTTTCAAGCTGGCACAATCTGCATCTGCTTTGGGTGCAGGATTGTTGGGTTTTGGTGTTGGTGCCAAATGGGGTGCATCGTTGGATAATACAATTCTTTTAGTAGTGCTTATAGCAGGTACAGCTATTCATGTCACAGGTATGTATATAATGCAGATGAAGGAAGAAAGAGTTGGACATATGGCAAAATTGCTTTGGGTTACTGCCTGGATAAGTTTATTGGCATTAGTCGGCCTGTTTATCTATTTAGCAATTTAAAGTTGAAAAGTCTTTATATGGAACATTCCCATAACCATAACGAACACTCACACCATCATTCAAATAAAGACCAGCAACTCGATCATGCTCATGGTCATGAAGCTAAAAAAAGTTCATCGAAAAAGCATGAACCACATGAACATAGTGGACACGATAAACATGCTGGTCACCATACGCATGATTTCCTGAAACGGTTCTGGATTTGCTTACTGCTGACTATTCCGGTTCTGCTGCTCTCACACATGATACAGGAGTGGTTCAACTTCAGCATTCGCTTTGCAGGAGATAGCTATGTATTGCTTGCACTGGGTAGTGTTATCTACTTCTACGGTGGAATGCCTTTTCTGAAAGGGTTGATAATAGAGATAAAGCACAATGCCATTGGTATGATGACATTGGTTGCCCTTGCTATAACTGTCGCCTATGTATATAGTGTGGCTATCGTTTTTGGCTTGCAGGGGATGGATTTCTTTTGGGAATTAGCAACCTTAATCGACATCATGTTGCTTGGGCATTGGATAGAAATGCGTTCATCAATGGCAGCA
Source organism: Bacteroidota bacterium (assembly GCA_023430465.1). Lineage (GTDB taxonomy): Bacteria > Bacteroidota > Bacteroidia > Chitinophagales > Chitinophagaceae > JAEZAM01. The sequence goes on from JAEZAM010000034.1 coordinate 60,383, forward strand.
TCCAATGCATTACAGTCATTAGTGGCCTTATTGCCATCCGATGTACATGTAGAAAGAGATGGTGAAGTAAAAGACATCAGCATAAAGGATTTACAGAAAGAAGATATAGCAATCATCAAACCCGGAGAAAAGATACCAGCAGATGGAATAGTTACAGAAGGTACGTCTTTTGTGAATGAAAGCATGTTAACCGGTGAAAGTGTACCAGTAAAAAAAGAAAAGGACACCAGGGTAATAGCAGGTGCTATTAACGGAGATGGAGCATTAAAAGTAAGAGTAACTGGCACAGGAAAAGACAGTTATCTCAATAAGGTTATCACATTGGTGCGGTCTGCACAGGATGCAAAGTCCAAGACACAGAACCTTGCTGATAAAGTTGCCAAATGGCTTACCATCCTTTCCATTATAGTAGGCGTAGCCACTTTCATTGTTTGGTATGCACAGCATGACCTTGCATTTGCATTAGAAAGAATGGTAACCGTAATGGTTACATCTTGCCCACACGCTTTGGGCGTGGCTATACCTTTGGTGGTGGCAATATCTACCTCTGCATCAGCAACACATGGTTTATTAATAAGAAACAGAACTGCCTTTGAAAATGCAAGAAAGCTCACTACCATCATTTTTGATAAAACAGGCACACTCACCAAAGGCTCACATGAAGTTCAAAAGGTAATCAGCATTTCACCCCATTTCAGCAGCAACGATATACTTCAACATGCAGCCGCTGTTCAGCAGCACTCCGAGCACTATATAGCAAAAGGTGTTCTAAGAAAGTTGAAAGAAACCAATTTGCAACTTTGGCAGTCGTCAGAATTTAAATACATGCAAGGTATTGGTGTAAGTGGTATTGTAAACGGCAAACAGGTAGTTGCAGCAGGTCCTAATTTCTTCTCGAAAGAAAATAAGCAGCTTCCTGATATTCCATCAGACATAAATCAAAATACAGAGACTGTAAACTTTTTGTTGATAGATGGAGAACCTGCAGGGATCATTACACTTGCTGACACTGTGAGAGAAACTTCAGCAGAAGCAATTGAACAACTAAAGCAACTGCACATAAAATCATTTCTACTTACAGGAGACAACGAAAAAATTGCTGCATCAGTTTCTAAACAGTTAGGCATGGATGGTTACTTAGCTAATGTATTGCCCCATCAGAAACAGAAGAAAATTTCAGAGTTTCAAAGTAAGGGAGAGATTGTTGCTATGGCCGGGGACGGAGTAAACGATGCACCAGCGTTGGCACAGGCTGATGTTGGAATTGCAGTTGGTAGTGGTACTGATGTAGCAGCAGAAACAGCCGACATCATATTGGTTAACAGCGACCCCAAAGACGTGGTACAGATGATTGACTTTGGCAGAAAGACATACCGTAAAATGATACAGAACCTTGCGTGGGCAGTGGGGTACAACATAGTAGCAATTCCATTAGCAGCAGGTGTATTATATCCGTATTTCATACTTAGCCCGGCAATGGGTGCAGTGTTAATGAGTTTAAGTACTGTTGTTGTGGCTATCAATGCAAAGTTGTTGCGGTTGAAATAAAAAACAATTTTAAAAACATTCATTTGTATTTAAGCAATTGCTTAAATACCTATTTTAATTACCTTCGCTCCATGAATGAAAACTGTTGCATCAGGCTATTTGCGGACCAGGAGCAGATTAAGAACTGTAAAGGCAAAATAAAGGCAGCACAGAATTCATTTGGAAGCCTTTCAAACATACTTGCATTGGCTGGTAATGAAGTCAGACTTAAAATTGTTTATCTACTGGAAGAAGAAAAAGAGCTTTGCCCTTGCGATCTTGCTGACATTTTAGGCATGAGCATTCCCGCAGTTTCACAGCACTTAAGGAAATTGAAGGCTGGAAATATCGTGGAAACAAGAAAGGAGGCACAAACAATTTATTATTCCCTTACACAGGGGAACCTAAAGATTTTGAAACCTTTCTTTAAGCACATCAATCAGCAAACACAAAAACTGGAAACAACATGATAAGTATAAAATCATCAAGCACTTTCACAAGTGCAGGAGTACTATCGGCAATTGCAGCATCACTTTGTTGCATTACACCGGTTTTTGCTTTACTTGCAGGCAGCAGCAGCATTGCAGCAAACTTTTCCTGGATAGAACCTGCACGACCCTACCTAATAGGACTATCCATAGCAGTGCTTGCATTCTCTTGGTATGTAAAACTAAATCCTTCAAAAACAAACGAGATGGATTGCAATTGCGAAACAACAAAGAAGACCCCATTTCTTCAAGCTAAATCATTTCTTAGCATAATTACTGTATTTGCAATTCTGATGATGACCTTTCCACTATATGCAAAGGTATTTTATCCTAAACCTAAAGCACAGGCAACAACAGTTGCAGTGACCAGCAACAAACAACAGGCAAACTTCACAATACAAGGCATGACCTGCGAAGGTTGTGAAGAGCATGTAAACACACAGCTTTCTACAGTATCGGGTGTATTAGCTTACAAAACATCCTATGCATTAAAGAACAGCTTAGTAACTTTTGATGGCTCAAAAGTAGATTTGAAAACAATCGAGGCAGCTATCAATAAAACAGGCTACAAGGTAACAGAGTACAAACGAATTAATGAGAAGAGGTAAAGATGGAAAAGACAGTAACGGTACAGTCAACAATAACTTGTCCAAACTGTGGTTTTCAAAAAGAAGAAACCATGCCGACAGATGCTTGTCAATACTTCTACAAATGTAAAAATTGTGAGACCATCCTAAAGCCGAAGCATGGTGATTGCTGTGTGTTCTGTACTTATGGTACTGTCAAATGTCCACCTATACAGGCAGGCACTTCCTGCTGCTCCTAACATAAAGTAATGCTGATAGATAAATACCTTTCATCTTACCATTTCAATGAGCTTCATTCAATTGAAGTAAACAGGTTTGTTACAGGTATTTATCATAAAATGTTGCAGTGTGATTTCAGTAACAGCGCTTTGATTAAAATTCTTTTTTGGCTAAGGGGAATGCCAAAGGAAGTTTACTCAATAGAGCATCTTACAAACATGGGTTTTGTCAAACTCGATGAAGAGCCAGGCAAGGAGATACTTTTTGGAATGGTTACAGACAATCCCATGTTCAATAACTGCCTTTCAAATGTTTCTTCTAAAGAGTTTTTACAAAAGAACGATGGTAGTATTATAAAAGCAGTCATCAATTTCAAGCTACAAGAAAAGAGCAGTTCACAACATATCATTTCTACAGAAACCAGGGTTTGGTGCGGTAGTAAAGCAATGAAGTCAAAGTTTAAGTACTATTGGTTCTTTATAAAGCCATTCAGCCAACTTATCCGCAAATCCATGCTAAAACAAATGAAGATGCAAATTGAACAAACTACCATACTAAACTGATAGTAACATGAAGATGCAAAAGACGATACCAGCGTTACCTGTTAAGAGTATCAATCAATCAATCATGTGATTACTATACAAAAAAACAAACTTTGTTTTTCAATAAGGCATCAAGAAGAAACCTTTGCTATTTCAGTCAGGGATGAAATCAAAATACATCTTTAGCAGGCTTGTGATAAGTCTTGTAAATGGAGAAGTATTCTTTTATTCATAAAGCCAATCTGGTCAGGTGCAGAAACTTTTATTTCCGGTACAGCAAGTTGTAGAATTGAAGTAAAAGCTGTTGAAGAACTGTATGAAAAATATAAGAAGCAAGGGGTATTACATAGTTCAGATACAAAAGTAGAAGAACAGTATTGGGGTCACAAAGAATTCCCTGCAGTCGATAATCACCGAAACCTGCTGACATTTTATGACGTAATGTGATCAGTATTTACATAAATTCTTTCGCAGATACACCTCGAAAAACTCGAACTTTTTGATGGTCAGTTTTACCCGGTAATACCCAATAATGGCTGTAAATCCCGTAAATCTTGCAGTAAAAGGTTCGAGTTTTCAACTGTCGGGGCTACACTCCAGCAACATCTTTGCGAAAAAAAAAGCACAAAAACCTTACAAAGTCTCGACTGGTAGGGTTTTCTGCGTTTGACTATCGGCTCTAAACAGGCTGTCAAACGACATATCAACATTTTCCGGAAAATTTTATGTTCCTGCTAACTGATTCTGATTGGATTGCCATGAGGTCACAAATTGTGACCTCATCCCAGATCAGACGAAAGTATAGCACCTTGTCCTATGCATTTACAGAAAATGGCGTAGCGATGTTAAGCGGGATCCTGAACAGCGACCGCTCCATCCAGATGAACATCGCCATCATGCGTGCATTCGTGGAAATCAGGAAGATTCTGCTGCGGGAAAATGACCTGAAAGAGCAATCGAAATAGATCAAAGAACTGGTCGGAAAACACGATGTACAACAACCAAATCTATGATGGGTTGGAGAATCTGCTGGATGAATGTAAAGGTATGCTGTAAAATAACGCCGTCAGCCAAGCAATTCCCAACTTCATAACTATAGATACGATATGAGCTGGTCTTGGTATTATAGCGAGCTGAAAGAAGAAAGTGTAGAAATCAACCGTTGTAAATTATTTACCCAAAAAATGTCGAAACAGATATCTATGCAAGACTATCTGAACCTATAATTTCATTTCATCCATTGCTGAATAGCTGTAACATAGAACAATTGTGTACCTATCCGCTAAAGACACAACTGAGGCTGGGTCATCATTTACAAAAAGGCATGGAGATAATTAGCCGTGTCTTTCAGGCCGGCGTTCCTTAGCTGATCCAATACCTCAAATTCATCCAGTTTGGGATTTTTTTTGTTTAAAACCATTTCTTTGAGCGCTGCTATTGCCTGCTCCTGGTTGAGGTCGATGATATCAGTTAAAAAATCATCTGCCGTTTTCGCGTTGAGGCCGAATGATTGCAAATATTCCTCGGGGAAATCTCTAATATTGTTGGTGACAATTAAATTTGCATTCACCTTTATTGCTGCCGCAAGAACATGCCGATCGTTGATGTCCGGGAGTTCGAGTTTATCGATTAGCCCCTTATAATTCTGAACTAAAGCGTCGGGAAATGCCAGATTGGCTTTTTTTACCCGCTTATCGGCTTCAGCCTCGTCTACCCCTTTCTCCAACATTATTTTCTTCCATTCGTCGAAAATATGTTCGCTCCATTTCGGTGTATAAAGATCATAGTGGGCGAACCACAAAAGTATATCCCGCATTATCATGGGATATACAACATTTGTATCCAACACAGCAGTAAACGTAACACTATGAATCATAGAGACCTGTTTCTTCGTCAGAGTTCATAATGTCGATGATATGTTGTTTCTGTTGTTGCTTCATCTCCTTGCGATAATTCACAATATCATCAAACTTTATCCGTCGGTGTTTTCCCACCCTGGTGAATGCGATCTTTCCTTCCTCCAACAATTTGACTAAATGGGGCCTGGAGCAGCCAAGTATTTCAGCTGCTGCTTGTGTCGTCACTTCAGTCGCAACCGGAACGATTGAAATCATTTTACCTGCACCCATTGCTTTCAGAATATCTCCTAAAAGCTTCAACGCCGGTAAGGGAATTTTAATCTTATCGGCAGTTTCTTCAATTTCAATCTCCGGTTGGTCCGACTTAATTTGTTCAATTGCAGATGCTAACGAGTTGTAAGACGCGATGGCAGTTTTTTGATCAAGCTTTGAGGGTTTTCTTATGGGCGCTGAAACATTCATGTTACGGGTTTCCTCAAAGATAAACGAAATATTCAAAATAAACAAAACATTCGAAAATTCAAATCTGAAAATTCAAAAAATCCGGGCTATGAGTTACAAACAAAGCATAAGCATGATCCATTTTAGAAAGAAAGTGAACGGCTGAACCCAGCCATTCCTGTCTAGGCTGTTATCTTTAACGACTGTATCAAGTCATCGGCTATCCTTAAATGATACGTCATTACCAGTGGGCTTCCGGGAAACGAGCCCGAAACCTCCGCTTTTAAAAGACTCTCCTTTTCATTTTCTTCAAAGCCAATCGGCTGCATAACAGCTTTGTATCGGTCGTTGGCATCTGCGATCCAACTTTCTATTTCTTTTCTTCCTGTGTGAGTTTTGCCCTCATCAAATACAGCCGCCGTTTCTGAAAAACATTTTGCATAAGCAGCACTGTCAAAGTTGTTTTGTGCTGTCACCAGGTCATTCAATACTTTCGGTAAGTTCATTTTTCTTTGCTTTAAAGGATGATTAAATTGTTGGTACAGTACCGCCATCAATGACGAATTCCGTCCCGGTCAAATAACTTGCTCTTGGGGAAACAAGAAAGCCAACCAGTTCCGCCACCTCTTCAGGTTCTGCAGGTCGGCCGAACGGTATTCCGCCCAGTGCATTCATGACACCCTGCCGGGCCTCTTCTACAGTGCTGTTTGCATTTCTTGCAATCTCTCCCAGCCACGCTTTCGATGCTGTGGTATTTATCCACCCTGGCGATACCGTCAGCACACGAACACCTTTCGGCGTCACTTCATTCGACAGACTTTTACTATAATTGATCAATCCCGCTTTTGCGGCTGCATAAGGCAGGGTAGAATCGTAGAGGGGTAGCCTGCCCTGGATCGAAGCAATATGGATGATCACACCACTTCGTTTCTCTATCATTTGCGGCATGTTAGCCTGCGGGGTGGTTTCCCAATCCATAAAAGGCCAAGCGAGTTGCAAAGGAAAATCCCTGATGCAACAAGGCGTGTATCAAATATGCAATTGAAGGAACTGGAAGAACATGAACTTGTTACCCGGAAAATATATCCGGTTGTGCCACCCAAAGTTGAATACAACCTCACAGAATTTGGCAAGACATTGATACCTGTGATCGCCACACTTGGGCAATGGGGTGATACGCACGAGGAGCGTTTGCGTGATGTGATCTTAAAACGGTCTGTAGATTCTGCTTTGGAATGATAATATATTGCAATATTGCATCTATATCACCGGCGAATGATGCTGCATCTTTTCCGTATATAAAAATTTATCCGTCTCAATTAAACGATCGCCTGAAATCCACCGGCGACAATTTCGTCTTGAGCTTGAAAAATTTGCTGAACGACTGCGGATGCTCAAAGCCCAACTCATAGGCAATTTCGCTCACCGACATCCGGGTTGTCGATAACCGTGCCTTTGCTCTCTCCACCAACCGGAAATGGATATGCTGCTGGGCATTCTGGCCGGTATAGGCACGAAGCATATCACTCAGGTAATTTGCAGTCACGTTCAACCTGTCGGCAAGGTATTGAACCGTCGGTAGTCCCGAGGTGTGGGTCTCCTCCGACCGGAAATACTCGTCCAGCACCTCTTCCACGCGTTGAAGCAGATCGGCGTTCACGGCCTTGCGCGTGATGAACTGGCGCTTATAAAACCGGTTTGAATAGTTCAGCAGCAACTCGATCTGCGAGATAACCACGTCCTGGCTGAAATCATCTATCCTGCTTTTTAGTTCTTCCTCGATTATCTGAAAGACAGATATAATCGTTTCTTTTTCCCGCTCAGATAAATGCAGCGCCTCATGCACCGAGTAGGAAAAAAATCCATACTGGCTTATTTTCCGGGCAAGTGGGTAGCCCAGCAGGAAATCCGGATGAAAGAGCAGCGTATAACCAGACTGATCGCCGATCTCCTCATGAGCACCCGTGATCTGATTCGGCGCTACGAAAAACATCCCGCCCTCATCGAAATCATAGAACTGCTGTCCATATTTCAACTTCCCATGGAAGTTCATTTTATAGGCAATCTTGTAAAAGCTCAATACATGCGGCTTGGGCAACCTGTCCAGTTGTACAGCTCCATCGGCATTATTGACAAGACTTACCAGGGGATGCAGAGGTGCTGGTAAACCCAGCACCTTATGCACCCTGGAAAGTGAATCGAATTTGTTTGCAGAAATATCATTCTTCATAACCGACGGATCGCTTATTTACTTTCAATTTGTCCTTTTGAACCCGGGATATTGTTCAAGGCCAGTTTGGCTTGTTCCCAACTCTGGTCTTTCTCATCAAGCGCACTCCGAAGATAGGCAAGGATGGTTTCGCAAACGAACGCCACGCGACTTGGGTCTTCATCCGTTGTCTCTGCCGCATCATAACCCGAGATACCACCGAAGATATGTTCTGCACCAAATACGGTGAACAGGTCTTTTGGCCCGGGGCTTAAATGATAGGCATCAGCGCGCCAGTTGTCGACATCAGAGAACATCGGATTTTTGTCCTTGTCCCCATTCACAACCAGTGCGGATAAATTCATGGTACTGAAATCGCTGGCTGCCAGTACTGCATATTGCTGCCTGGCATGGTCAGTCAATCCGGCTGGTCCGCCTGGTACGCCAATGAGCACTCTAGCTTTCAGCCTTGGTTCCGCAGCATTTACTTTTTTTCCTGTCGCAGGATCGGTGACTTCCATTCCTGCAAGCATACCTACAGTATGTCCGCCCAACGAGTGACCGATCGCGGTGACTTTTGATTTATCAACACGACCGTTTAAACCTGGTACAGTCGCAATGATCGTCTCAAGATTATCAAGGATCGACTGCATATCTTTTGCCCGGGAACTCCAGAACAACGGCGCCTCTGGCAGCGATGGATCAAGTGCAAGGGTCTTTGAATTCTGGTGCGTGGGCTGAATCACGACAAAGCCACTGGAGGCAAAAAACTCAACGATTGGTCCGTAACCCCGGTAGGAGGAGAGAAAGTTGGACCGGCCATGGCCGTGAGAAAGTAGAATGACAGGAAGGTTTTCTCCGCTGGCGGGGAAAGTGACTTTCATTTGGAGGTCGGCATAACGATCAGCGACTGGCAATACGACCGGGCTGAAGGAACTGATGGGAGTTGATGCAGGTTTCATTTCTTGTTTGTTTTTTGATTTTGACATGTTCTTGTTTTTACTGAAGCAAATCTCCGTCTGCCCAACTCCCCGGATGTAGCCAAACCGGGACAATACGAAGCCAAAATCAGGAACTATGTAGGGAATGACCCAAAGAGTGTAAGCAAGTTGTATCGACGCCGTTAGAAATACATGGCGCTTATTGAATATAGGGAACCGTAGCTCCGGATACAGTATCTGGTTCCTTTTCGCAGTTTTCACACTTAAACCGTGATTAACCGCTTTTGCGGTATTGGTTGCAGTTGTCTGAAGAGATGCTAAACGACCTTCGCAAGATGAGTGCCTTAGCTTGCAGCGAATTTGAGATAGCCCTCCCTTTGATCGTCCGGGGCGGAATGCGGGCAGATTGCTCCGCTTGCGGTTATAAATAAATCCATAATTCACCATCATGCAGATTATTCAAAGTATCCAAAACAGGATCTATGTCATTAGAGGTGAACGGGTCACGCTTGACCGCGATCTGGCTGACTTATATCAAACCCAGACGAAAGCGTTGAATCTGGCAGTAAAAAGCAATATTCGGAGGTTTCCGGCTGACTTCATGTTCCAGCTGACCCGTGAGGAGTATGAGGCTCTAAGGTTGCATTTTGAAACCTTAGAACAAAAGGATGCGACACTATCAAGGTTGCAAAACGAAACAATAAATAGAACCAGGGGCAGCACAGCAAATACCTGCCCTATGCCTTTACAGAACAAGGCGTTGCCATGCTGAGTGGCATCCTCAACAGCGATCGGGCCATCCAGATGAACATCGCGATCATGCCGCTCGAAAGCTTTTCATCCCCCAAACCAAACAAGGCCAGAACCAGTCTGACCTTGTTTTTCAACCCTCCACAAAACCTACAACACAACCTTTATTCTCACCATCTTTGTTATTCAATTTTCATCATATTATGAGCGCTAACCAATCTTCACTGAAGTCATTGTCAGCGAACCACCCACCGCCTTGTCATTGAAAAATTCAATCTTGTCTTTGCTGCCTTTCGCACCCAGGCTATACATCAACGGCAGGTAATGCTCAGGTGTTGGGATCGCCAGCATTGCATCCCTGCCCAACCTGTTATAATCGATCAGCGGCCTGAAATCACCATCGGCTATCAGCGACTTGAACCGCTCGTTTATATTCAATGCCCAGTCATAACCGTACGCATCATCATTCAACCTGTCCCAGGCTACCATGCGGAGGTTATGCACCATATTACCACTTCCGATGATCAGGACACCTTTTTTTCTCAAAGCATATAATTCCTTTGCCAGCTCGTAATGGTATTGCGCACCCTTCGTATAATCAATGCTCAATTGCAGAACCGGGATCGTCGCATCGGGATACATGTGCCGAACGATCGTCCAGGTGCCATGATCCAACCCCCAGTCATGATCCAGCTCGACTTTCGCCGATTTCAACAGCGCTGCTGTCTCGCCCGCCAGGACTGGGTGACCCGGGGCGGGGTATTGTACATCAAACAGCTCCTGGGGAAACCCGCCAAAATCATGGATCGTTCTTGGGAAGTCCATTGCCGTGATCCTGGTTCCTTTGGTAAACCAATGCGCAGATACGACCAACACCGATTTTGGAGTGGGAATCTCCGTTGCCATTTTTGTCCACCGACGACTGAACTCCGTATCCTCGATGCCATTCATCGGTGATCCATGCCCCACAAACAACACAGGCATGAGTTGATCATCTTCCTTCAACGACGCGGTGAAGCTCCTGAACGCTGATAAGGATGTAATTCCTGCAGCCCCAACAGCCACCGATTTTATGAATTGTTCTCGTTTCATGTTTTTAGTTTTTTATCCATTTCCACAACACACCGGCTTTCGAGGTAAACCGAATCAACTTTTTCTCCGATTCCATTTCCTGGAGAATCTTTTCCGCCAGTTCAGGAGCGAGGTTATAGAATACGGCGAACTCTGTCAGCGTCGCCGTCTTTATCCCGTCGAAAATCGTGTCATAAGATTGCGGCTTCTTTTTTTCAGTCATAGCCGGCAGCAATTTCATCAGGGCCTCTTCGTAGGCTGCGTATGGCTTGCTGCCGTAAACCTTGAAGCGGTTATCGTCGCCATCGATAAAATAAATCGTTGGGAAGCCGCGGGCACCCCATTCTTTCGCCATCGCCAGGTCATCCTCGAATAAACCTGGAGCCGAGAGTTCAAGGTCCTGTTCGAACTGCTCTACATCCAAACCTGCATCCACCGCTGCCTGTATCAGGTGTTCGATCCGGGTGATATTTTTCTTTTCCATGAAGACCATTTCCTTTACCCTGCGTAAAAAGCGATAGCCACTTTCTGGTCCCTGTATTTGTGCCGCTTTTACGGCAACCGAAGGCGGATAGGATGAATGCAAGGGATCTTCCTTCCACACGTCACCATCTATCGGCATCGAATAATGAGCACCAGCTTCTTCCCAATGCTGGGCAACACTGGCGGGTCCGGATACGTCTTTGCCACCGTATTCATTCCAGCTCTTCAACAATCCTCCCATCCGGTATTCGATATTGAAATAGTCGCCGTATTCCTGTTTAAGTTTACGCAACTGTGGCTCGATGCCCCAGCAGGATGAGCAAATTGGATCTGTGAAATACAAGAGCTTGACCGGCTTCACGGTCTTCGCCTCCGCCTTACCGGATTGGTCCATTGGAATTTCACAAATTCCCGTGTCTATATTGCAATTCAAATCTGTCAGTTGTACATGTTTCATAGCTTAGTTTTTATCAGGTGAACCTCACTGTTATAAGGAATATCCTCGCTATTTGTTTGTTAGGTAACCACACTCCTCTACGCGCGTGAGGTCGATGGCTCGAACATGATGCAAAGCTATCAAGCACCTGCAACCAGGGAAATGTCCGTGCGCAAGAAAAAACCTTGACTTTGATCAATGTCGCGACACGGATCATGAAAAGATGATAATTTCACAGTCCATTGCGGCGTATCCGCAGACCCCAAATGAGTTTGGAAACCTTCATCGCCTACAGCGCACAATTTGGTGAGATCAGCCCTGCAATGCGCGCGGCGATCCATGAACGCGCGTCATATGTTGACCTAAAAAAGGGCCATTATTTTTCTGAAGCCGGCAAAATTCCGCGGCAGGTGGGGTTTATGCTGGAAGGCGTTGTCAGGGGCTTCTATGTTACGGACCCAGGTGAGGAGATCACACGTTGTTTTATCAGTGAAGGCAGCCTGGTATCTGACTACATCAATTTTGAAGCAAACAAACCTTCCACGGAACACCTGCAGGCTTGCACCGATTGCCGGTTGCTTGTTTTTTCAAAGCAGCACTGGGAGTCGCTTTCCAGCGATATACCCGGATGGAATAATATCAAAAGTAAAATGGTTTATTCCTGCATGTTCCTGAAATCCCGCAAAGGCCCGGTGATATCGGAAGATGCGACAACCCGTTACAGGAATTTTATGGAAACGCATCCAACGTTGCTGAACCGCGTACCACTCGCCTACATTGCGTCTTACCTCGGCGTCACCCAGCAATCCCTCAGCCGCATAAGGAAACATGCCCGCTGAGTTTTTACCAATTGGTAAATCCGGCAGTTGCAGATCTTTTCAATTTTGCTCTTGTAAATAACTATGAAACATGAAGCAAGTATTGATTACCGGAGCAAACAAGGGAATTGGTTTTGAAACAGCACGACAACTCCTGCAGCGGGACTGCCACGTCTATCTGGGATGCCGTGATCTGCAGAAAGGTCGTGCAGCGGTTGAGCAACTGAAAACCGAAGGACTTAATAACGTAGAAGCAGTTGAGCTGGATGTGACAGATGAAATCTCAGTGAAAAATGCGCGCGAATATATCGGCCGGCAGACGCATGTATTGGATGTACTCATCAACAATGCGGGAATCAATGGCGGGCAGCCTCCATATACACCGCTTGCTGCGACCGCTGACCAATATATCGATGCGTTTGGTACCAACATCATCGGTGTTGCAAGGGTTACTCAGACATTTATTGACCTGCTGAAAAGTTCAGATGCGCCGCGAATTGTGAATGTAAGCTCGAGCGTAGGATCGATCTCGTTACAAAGTAATCCGGAATGGCCCGCTTACAACTATGCCAAATATGCCGTGTATGCTGTATCCAAAGCTGCCCTGAACATGTACACAGTACAACTTGCATATGAACTTAGGAATACGGCATTCAAAGTAAATGCCGTTTGCCCCGGTTATACGAAAACTGACTTCACCGGTTACATGGGTGGTGAACTGTCGGATGCTGGTCAGCGAATCCTGAAATACGCACTCATTGGCGAGGATGGCCCCACAGGTAAATTTTTCAGTGAGGAAGTCAATCCCGCGACCGGTGAAATTCCCTGGTGATGATCGCGGTAGGGACGTGGTTAGTTCAATATTAATTCGTCAACGAAGATCCAGGCCTTGTCTCCTTTTCCAGGATGCCAGCCGGGCAATGATGCCACCGGATTTGCGACTATACGCAAATACTTTACAGACGCGGGCGCAAATTTACACTCCACACCCCGAAGCGTTGCCGGTTGCATCCTCGTGGGCTGGAGTGGTTTAATTTTTCCCAGTAACGTTAGTTTTGCAGGATCGTCGCCGCCCCACACTTCAACAGAAGCAGGTGGGAAAATATAACTACCGATATCGAGTAACAGGCTGAGGGTTACACTGCTCAATTTAACAGGCTCATGAAATGGGAGTAACACTTCCATTCGTTTTGCCCGCCAGGCAAGCCAGTTACCATTTCGGAAGTTTGTTTCGCCTTTTACAAGATCGACTAATAGTTTACTGTCGGGCGCATACCCCGGGTCAGGTGGAGTTATGAAGATCAATGAATCCGGCCGATAGCCCGATTTGTAAAATGTTGCTTCGATCTCGTCGCTGCTCGTCCACCCGGCTTTGTATGCTTTTGCACGCAGGTGTACATTGCCATCGATCGTTTCTTTTCCTGTGAATACATTCGCTTTTATGCTATCCGGCTCCGTACCATCAAGCGTGTAGCGTATTTCGGCACCATTGATGTAATGTTTTAGCAGCAGCGGCTGGGCTGCTATCAATACCATTTCTTCATTTTTCAAAACCGGTGGTGAAAGTTTCAGGCGTGATGTATCGCCGGCGGAGCCAGTCTCGATCTTCACCCTCTTTGATCCGGCAATGATGCGTGACATCTCCGCTTCTGGTACCGCAATATTCCAGGCATACAACGTTTTCAATTTAGGAAATGATTGTACCGTTCGTAACGCATTTGCCTCCACCTTCGTTCCCGACAATGCAAGTGTGTGGAGGTGTTTTAATTTTTTTAACTCACCAAGTGTTGCACCCGTGATGTTGGTGAAATTCAGGTTAAGCCGGCGGAGATTTTCAAAGCTGCTGATAAAACCCAGATCTGCATCTGTCACCGGCATTTTTGCCAGGTCTAATGAAACCACCTGTTGCTTTATGGCTGACAGTTCCTGCAGATGTTCCGGTCGGTAGAGTTGCGCATTGAAAAAACTGACGTTCAATCCCAGTGATGAGAGCGCTTCTTCTGCCACAACGCGATTCACTGTATTCAATTTCTTTACAGTAGTTGCATCTGCCGCAGCAAAATTATAGGCAGCTTCCGACGTTGGACCAAGTCGGGTTGCAGCGAGTAGCTTCAATGTATCTCCGTCTTCCAGTTCTGCTACGCGAAGCCGGAAATCCGCGCCCTTTCTTATCCAATGCGTCAGTATCTCGATCTCTTCGTCGGTTAGCTGGGGTTTGCCCATTGGGGGCATGTGTTTCTTATCCTGCAAAGGCAGATGTACCCGCCGCAGCATCAAACCGAGATCCCCTGCGCCCGGATCCCACAGCGCTCCGCTCTTGCCACCTTTGAGTAACAAGGCTTCCGTTTCCATTACAAGCTCGCCTTTTGCTTTCTTCACATTATGGCAGGAATAGCATTTGGATTCAAGTATGGGCTGTACAATATGATCATATACCAGGGCCTGCTCCATCGATACAGGAACAATTTTTTCTTCAACGGTCAATGGAGCGAATATGAAATTTGCCCCATGTGTAATGCCTGCTCCCTGGTGGCCTGTAGCGAACACAAGCATCACTGCCACCGCGGAAAAGGATATCCCGATAGCCTTGCTTGCGTAAAGCCATTTGCGAAGCATGTACCAGAGCATCATAAACAACGCGATGATCACACCGCTCCATTTATGCCAACTTAGAACTTCAGGATCATAACCATCTTCACGCGAAAGAAACAGGCCGGACAGCGCTGTGATTGTTGCCATAGATGCAGTAATCAGCAACAGCATATCACTGATATGTGCGGGTATGGCTTCTCTGCGATATAAGGAAACGAACAGTGTAGCAATTGCGGTCAAGATAATTAGCACAATGGGGAAGTGCAACACCATCGGGTGCATCCGGCCTGCCACCTGCAGCCAGGCAGGTATGGATAAACGCTCGTCAACAAGTGCAAGGAAAACTAAGGCACAATTGAGAAAAAATACACTATTGAACAGTACTTGTTTGGTTCGCTCCATGAAAGTTGGTTAGTAATGGTTGATGCCCTCGATCATATTTCCTGGCCCCTTACACCAGCCGCAGTTTGTACGGGTATACCTGGCCGGAATTCCACTGTGCCACGTACAGGTTCTCCTCATCATCCACACATACATCATGGGGATATTGAAACACCTGTTCCGTCTGGTGCATTTCCCCCGCAACGTCATTTTGGTATATGGGTAAATTTCCCCCAAGGCTTGATATAACTTTATATGATTTGTCCAGTACTATGACAAAACCTGATTTTTTATTTTGCTGTGAATCGGTCTGGAGCACAGCAGCATAAAGGTAGTCACCCTTTATAACAGGTCGGCAGACCCAGGCTCCTGGTAAGGAGATGGTGTTGAGGTATTGTCCGTCCAGGGTGTAACGTTTGAATGCATTTTCCTGCCGCGAGGTTACGACGAGGCAGGGGTTTGATTTGTCGCGGTCATCAATGCAGATGCCATGTGCATTTTTCAGGAAATGATTGCCCTCACCGCGTCCGCCAAAATGACGAATGTACTTGCCTGCCTGGTCGTACTGCACGATAAAATCTTTCCCATAACCATCCGCCACATAGATATCGCCATTGGGTGCGATGGCTGTTTCTGTTGGAATATACTCTTCTTGCTTACTGTATTGATTGGTCTCTTTCGGGTAGTCCAATGTCATCAGCACGCGCCCATCCACCGTTGTCTTGATTACCTGGTGCCTGTCATTGTCGCAAATGAATAGCACATCATCGCCATTCTCATTGAATAACGTAAGCCCATGGGCACCCGGATATTCATGTCCCCAGCTTGATATCAGTTTACCGCTTTTATTATAAATAATGACATTGTTCTTTGTTTCATTCGTGAGCAGGATGATGTGCCCGCGTTTGTCCTGTACCATTTCATGGCAGTCCCTTACTGGAAATTTTGCGGGGTTGGCCCGGCTCCATTTTGTGTCCAGCCTGTATCGTTTGTTGTTGTGACCCAGAACCACATCAGCCGCCAGACCGCGGATGATACCAGGGATGTAAATGGCGCCGGCGGAAAGTGATGCATTGCGGAGAAAAATTCTGCGGTTCATAGTAAGTTAGTTTAAGCCAATATACCGTTAACTACTTTTCCTGCTACATCCGTCAATCTATAACGGCGGCCAAGATGTTTGTAAGTAAGTTGTTCATGATGAAGACCCATCAGGTGAAGGATGGTGGCATGAAAATCATGCACGTGCACCGGATCCCGGGCTATGTTATATCCGAAGTCATCTGTTTCGCCGTATACGGTTCCGGGTTTTATTCCGCCACCGGCCATCCAGATCGTAAAACAACGTGGATGATGGTCGCGGCCATAGTTTTCTTTTGTCAATGGCCCCTGGCAGTAGTTTGTTCTGCCAAACTCGCCGCCCCATATCACCAGCGTTTCATCCAGCAAACCGCGTTGTTTTAGATCTGTGATCAATGCGGCTGATGCCTGGTCGGTGTCAAGGCACTGTCCTTTTATTTGCCCGGGTAAATTATCGTGGCCATCCCAACCCTGGTGATACAGTTGTACAAACCTTACACCGTTCTCCGATAGTTTACGTGCCAGAAGGCAGTTTGCCGCATACGTACCCGGTGTCAGGCAATCGGGACCATACAGCCTGACAATATTTTCCGGTTCTTTTGAAAGGTCAGTTACATCCGGCACGGCTGTCTGCATCCTGTAAGCCATTTCATATTGCTGGATTTTAGCGTTGATCTCAGGGTCTCCAAATTCTTTATAGGATTCCTGGTTAAGCGCTGCCAGTTTATCCAGCATGCGCCTGCGGTCAACCTTGTCCATGCCTTCAGGATCGTTCAGGTACAACACAGGATTTTCACCGCTGCTGAATTGAACGCCCTGATGAACTGAATCAAGGAATCCATTTGTCCATAATTTTGAATAAACACCCTGCCCATTTCCTTTTCCCTTCGATAACAATACGCAGAACGCCGGCAGATTTTTATTTTCACTACCCAGGCCATAGCTCAGCCAGGAGCCCATGCTCGGACGATTCCCTACCTGTGCCCCCGTTTGGAAAAACGTCAATGCAGGATCATGGTTGATCGCTTCTGTATACATCGTTTTTATGAAACAGATATCATCCGTAATTGCAGCGGTGTGCGGCATTAGTTCACTCACCCATGCCCGCGACTGGCCATACTGATTGAATTTGAAGTAGGACCCGGCTAATGGAAATTTCGACTGGCTGGCGGTCATCCCGGTAAGACGCTGACCCATTCTTATGGATGCAGGAAGATCTTCGCCATGCATTTTTTCCAGCATCGGTTTATAATCGAAAAGATCCAGTTGCGATGGGGCCCCATTCTGGAAAAGATAAATGACGCGTTTGGCTTTGGGTGCGAACTGCGGAAGTCCGGTCATGATAGCCTCTTCGGGGTTCTTGCTTCCGAAAAGGTCAGGTATCAGCAACGAACCAAGCGCCACACCACCTACGCCCAGGCCGAGCCGGGTGAGGAACCGGCGACGGTTCATGTTGAGATGGCGTTCCAGTATTTCTTTTTCCATAAAAAATGATTTGCTCAGCACAGTTACCTTAACTCTTCGTGATCGCTTCTTCAAGGTTGTAAATGGTGCTGATGGTCTTCATCATCGCAGCAAGGTTTTCGTTATTAATTTTTCCATCCATGGGGTATTCACCCACCTTCAAATACCTGGCAGCATCGAGTTCTTTTTTTCTAAATAGCTGCAACTGTTCCGCATGATACGTGGTGAGCAGCTCCAGTTCTTTTTTAGTTGGCTGCCGGCAAATGATCTTTCGGAACGCAAGCGTGATATTCTTTGAATCATTGTTGGGTATCGTAAGTAGATGCTGCGCCAGTACGCGCGATGCCTCCAGCACTGCGGGTTCATTCATCATGATCAGGGCCTGCAGGGGTGTATTCGTTTGCAGACGTTTCACTTCGCACTGATCCCGGTTGCTGGCGTCGAACATGATCATATTAGGCGGCGGCACAGTTAATTTGATGAAGGAGTACAACCCGCGGCGGTATAGGGCAGGGCCATGATCCTGCCTGTACACTGCGAGCACGCCTCTTCCGGATGTTGTGGATTCCCAAAGGCCCTTGGGCTGATAGGGCTTCACGCTCGGGCCACCAATTTCAGGAACAAGCAGCCCGCTGCTTGCCAGGTACATGTCGCGGATCAGTTCGGCCCCCAGTCGCGTTCGCGGCGATCGCGATAGATAAATATTTTCCGGATCAATTTTCAATTGCTTCTCTGTCACATGTGCAGACTGGCGATAGGTGGCGGAGGTGAGGATCTGCCTGATCAGCCTTTTTATATTCCACCCATGTTCCATGAAGTCAACCGCCAGCCAGTCCAGCAGTTCCGGGTGCGACGGCAGTTCACCCTGCATACCGAAATCTCCTGATGTCTTCACAATACCTTTACCGAATATCTGTTGCCATACCTGGTTCACGAAAACCCTTGCTGTAAGCGGATTTCTTTTGTCCGTAGTCCACCTCGCGAGACCGAGCCGATTCTTTTCAAATCGGGTAGTATCAAATGCCATTACGGAGCGAATGGCTGCGGGCTGAACGATCTCGCCCGGCTGATCATACACACCGCGGTTAAGGACATGGGTTTGACGCATGGTGTCGAGTTCACCCATGACTGATACGGTCATGATACCTGTATCCTTTGTATTGATGAAGTTCAGCAGTGATTGACGTTCTTCCCTGTTGATGGCAAGGATGGGAGTCTTCGCCGGTTTGGATGTGCTGACATCACCTTCAAAGCCTTCCTCGCGGGTATTATTGAAGAAAGCGAGCAACGAGTAGTAGTCTTTTTGTGAAAAGGGATCGTACTTATGATCGTGGCATTGTGCGCACTCCACTGTGATGCCAAGGATACCCTTGCTGTAGGTTTTTGTTTTATCCAGCAGGTATTCGATCCTATACTCTTCCGGCACTACGCCGCCTTCTTCCGTGTATTTATGGTTACGGAGAAATGCGGTTGCAAGGATCTGTTCTTTGCTGGGAGAGGGCAGCATATCGCCTGCAAGCTGCCAGGTGATAAAACTGTCGTATGGCATATTACGGTTGAATGCATGAATGACCCAATCCCGCCATGGCCATTGTGTACGTATGTTATCATCCTGGTAGCCATAACTGTCCGCATACCGTGCGAGGTCCATCCATTGTATAGCCATTTTTTCACCGTACTGGGGACGCTGGAGAAGCTCATCCACCATCTTTTCATAGGCATCAGGGCTCTTGTCATTCATGAACCGGTCCATCATTTCTACAGTGGGAACAATGCCGGTAATGTCAAGTGATATGCGCTTGAGCAGTCTTTCTTTATCGGCCTCATCGTTCGGAGAAAGACCTTTGTCTTTCATGCCTGCATAGATGAAATGATCGATTTCATTTTTTACCCAATCCTCATCCGCTTTTGGAGGCTTGTTCTTAACGGGCGCAATAAACGCCCAGTGAGATTCATACACAGCTCCCTGCTCGATCCATTTTTTGAAGAGTGCTATTTCGTAGGGACTTAGTGCCCCCAGGTGAGAGTCGGGCGTTGGCATGATGAAACTGGTGTCGTCGGAGGAAATGCGTTTGAACAGTTCGGAATCACGTGGTTTTCCTGGAACCAGGGCAAATCCACCGGGCGTCTCTTTCAATGGGGCATATGCGCTGTCAGGAATGTCCAGCCTCAGGCCTGCCTGTCGGTGACCCGGGTCGGGGCCATGGCAAACAAAACATTTATCGGATAAAATCGGCCTGATGTGAAAATTATAGCTCACTTTATCAGGTAACTGACGTTCGTCATTGCCGCCCATGCAGGAGATGGCAAGAAAGATGATGAAAATGAACAGGCAAATGATGGCAACTAATCTTCGGCTCATAGCAGCAAACGTGTGACTGGTAAGTTAGGACAATTTGCAGATTTCCCGCGTTTCAATTTCCTGGTGGACCGGTGGTTAAAAGCGATGAAAATCATCAAGGCGATGCAGAATTTGCTATTGCGTAATTTTGCAGATATGGCTGGCCTTGTCAAATCAATACGATGATTATGGAAAAGAAAAAAATTGTAGTAGTAGGTGGTGGATTCGCAGGCATCAATCTCGCAAAGAAACTCTCAGGATCGGAATATTATGATGTTGTCCTCGTCGACAAGAATAATTATAATTTCTTTCCTCCGCTTATTTACCAGGTCTCCACTGCTTTTATAGAACCCTCAAATATCAGTTATCCTTTCAGGAAAATGTTCCAGGGGAAAGAGAATCTCCGTTTTCATTATGCCTCACTGGAACATATAGATATTCAAAACAACAGCATCCGTACAGATGTTGCCACTATTGAATACGATTACCTCGTACTGGCCATGGGTTGTGAGACAAATTATTTCGGGATGGAGGATGTGAAGAAGAATGCGCTCCCGCTCAAAAACATCGATGATGCATTAAATCTCCGGAATCATTTGTTGCTGACGGTGGAGAAGCTGATCAATACGAAAGAAGAGGGCCACCGGGAATTGCTTCGTAACATCGTGATCTCAGGTGGTGGTCCCACCGGTGTGGAGGTTGCGGGTATGCTGGCAGAAATGCGGAGAAATATCGTAAAGAAGGATTATCCCGAGTTGACTGCTACATCGGGCAAGATATATCTTGTTGATGCAGGGCCATCACTGCTTGCTCCGATGAGCAAAAAAGCCCAGGCAGAAGCCTATAAAGTGTTGCAGAATTTTGGCGTGGAAGTGCTGCTCAATACTGCTGTCAAGGGTTTTGACGGAGAGAAGGTGTTACTGGCGAATAATACCCAGCTCGAAACCAACACGCTGATCTGGGCTTCCGGTGTGATCGCGCGTGAAGCACCGGGCCTGTCGGCGGATTGCATTGGCCGGGGCCGTCGCATCCTGGTGGATGAATATAACAGAATGAAGGGAAGCAGTAATGTCTTTGCTCTCGGTGACATTTGTTACCAGGTGACAGATCCGAATTTCCCGAACGGCCATCCCCAGGTGGCGCAGGTGGCGATCCAGCAGGGGATACTGTTGGGGCAGAATTTTAAGCGGCTCGCCAGGGGCGAGGTGCTCAAGCCTTTCCGATACAATGACAAAGGCAGTATGGCCATCATTGCAAAATACAAAGCGGTAGTTGACCTGCCCCGCGTTTTTTTCAAGGGCTTTTTTGCCTGGCTTACCTGGCTATTCATCCACATTATTCCCATTGCCGGTTTCAGGAATAAGGTGAAACTGGCCTTTAGCTGGCTGTGGAGTTTCCTGACAAATGATCCGACGTTGCGGCTGGTGATACGCCCGGGCAAGGAGCAACATGGAAGCCGCCCGCCGAGGGAGCTGGAATGAGGTAGCGGAAGGGCATCAGAAAAGTCAATAATATAGCGGCTGGCTTTGACTTTCACCAATCTCTTTCTACCTTGGGCGACTAAAATCCAGTCTGATGAAATCCGCCATTCTCACCTTCTATGCCATCTTGCTGACCGTTGTCGGCTTTGGACAGTTTGATGTCACCCCTTACCTCAGCGAGGTGAAGATCAATAACAACCCCATCCAGATACTAAGGATCCCGGAAGATAAAATGCCTGCCAGTATCAAAAATGATATTAGTGGTGCGCAGCGTTTACTCGATCGTTGCCGGAAATGGCACGATGAAGGAGGTTTACCCAGCTATACGGACCGTAACCAGATGCAGTGGTACAAAGATTTCGTAACTAATCGTGAACCGGAATTCCCCTTCAAATATTATTTGAACGAGCACATCGCATTCATGACGTACGCGGATCAGTATGAGCAGTTCCGCGAGGATGGTGTGAAAAAGGAAAAAGCCAGGTATGCAGACAGTATCAGGTTTGCAGAACAGGTGGAGGGGTATACTTTCATCAATCCTCCTTTTGTGTTGGTAAAAGAGAAACCATCGGCTGCCAGCATGACGATAGGGAAGCTATACCGTGGAAGTTATGTTCGTAGTTTTGAAGTGGAGAATGACAAGAGCGGTTACATTGAAATACACTTTCAGAATTATGAATACAAGGGGTATATTAAAGAAGACGATATAGTCTTTGATTTTGAAGAATTTGATCCCCCGGCGGAGCCAGAGTTGCTTCAGAGTTTAAATAACTGGCGGTATACGAAATTTGAAATTTCCCCTGCGTATAAGGCGAAACTTGAAAAAGCTGAAGCGGCGGAGGAGCGTGCCCGCAATGCGTCCGGCCCGAAGAGACGTTACATCAGGGGTCCGAAAGGCGGATGTTATTTCATCAATTCAAAAGGCAACAAAGAGTACGTGGATCACAGCTTTTGCAAGTGATCAGGTAGTTTCTTTATTGATCCATTTACCAACAGCGGGTGGGGTATAGGTTTCCATTTTTTTCAACAGGTCTTCGGCGTTGTTGCTGATGAGCAACATTTGCTGGTTGGTTTCTTTTAAGAATTCCTTATCGACCATGGACTGGATCAGGTTGATAAGTGGATCATAGAAACCGTTGATGTTAAGCAGGCCTACAGGCTTGTGGTGCAGGCCGAGTTGTCCCCAGGTAAGCATTTCGAAAAGTTCTTCCAGTGTTCCGAATCCTCCTGGCAGGGCGATCACACCGTTGCAGAGGTCATGCATTTTCATTTTGCGTTCATGCATGCTATCAACGAGGATGAGGTCGCTGAGGCCATGGTGGGCGATCTCTTTTGCCTGAAGGAAGTGGGGGAGTATGCCGGTCACTTTTCCTCCGTTTGAAAGGGCGCCATCGGCAACAGCGCCCATGAGCCCGATAGAGGCGCCGCCATAGATGAGGCGGATTTTTTTCTCGGCCAGGGTTTGGCCTAGTTTGTAGGCATGCTGGCGAAAGGTTTCCTGATTGCCATTGCTGGAGCCGCAAAATACGGTGATGCTTTTCATAACAGGGTTAAATGTAAATGAAAGTGACCGATCGGGGGAATCGGTCACCTGGAAATCGTGAAGAATGTTTTTTTCGGGATGGAGGGCGTGATCTGCTCGCTTCGCGGCCGTCTAAACCCCGCAAAATCGAAAGTTGTCAACCTTTAAAAGGTTGACAACCTTTTACGCCAGTCGGCTATAAATCAACCACCAACCCCCCATTCACCAACACCGGTATCGCATTATACCCGCCTATCTCAAAAAACCGCCTGTCTGTGAGGTTTTGCCCATCCACAAACAACTTTAATGCCTTACTCGCCCTGTACTCCGCATACGCACTCAACAGAAAATAGCTGTCCAGCCGCTTATCATCCGCCATATAACCACCCAAATCAAACCGGTTACTCACATACCTGCCACTGACACTTACAAACAAGCCCTCCGTCAACTGGTATCCAACCTGCAGGTTCAACGTATGCTTTGGACGGCGCAACAAATAATTATACGCCGTGTCCGAAAAATTTTTCCGGCTTTGCGTTCTCTCCTTGCCCGTCAGCAAAGTATAATTCCCGCTGAAAGTGAATCCGGAAAAAGATCCCAGCGTGACCTCCGCTTCCAATCCGCTCACATCCTGCTTCACATAGTTGTAATACTTGAAGCTGTTGTAATCATAATCAATTCCATTCTTTATAGTTCGTTGAAAATACACCACGCGGGCGCCGATCTTCTCATGCTGCTGCTGAATACCTGCCTCATAGCTCACAGATTTTTCCGCTTTCAGTCCCGTATGCCCGCTTCCTATATCATATAACTGGAATATCGAAGGTGATTTAAACCCTGTCGCTATACTTCCAAACACACGGAAATGACTGTTGATAGCCAATGAAGGATTGAACGTATAAGTATAATTGTCACCATAAAGATTGTGGCTGTTCCAGCGCCCTCCAACCTCTACATTCAAGCCCTTCAACAACGTCAGGAACGCCGACCCGTATACCGATGTCTGGTGCATCGATGTATCCGAAAATTCGCTGGAGTACGGCCCAAACATGCCGTCAGAATAATATTGCTGATTCATGCTCCCGTAACGGTAATCACCTCCCAGCAGAATAGTCAGCCATTGAGCTACTTTGTAGTTGCCGAACAACTCAACATATTGTGTGATGCCCGAATAACGGTTGCTTTCAAATAGCGTTGAACCCGGTACGTCAAGGCTGTCATTCAGATAGCGCCTTTTGAGATGCCCGTATTGGTAGTTCGCGGTTGCGGTCAACCGCCCCTTTGTATAGTTCACGCCTCCGCCTGCACTCAGGTTACTGTTCCGGATAAAATAGTCTTTCTCATCCCTGAACGGGCCTGCATCAATGTCTGAACGATAACGGCTGTATTGGATGAACGACCGGACGCTGAGCCCCGGTGCTAATTCATAGCGCAACGATAAGTTACCCACATTACCATTGTATCCATCCCTGTCGAAACCCGCCAGGCCTGTGCTGTCATGCGAAGACGAAAAGCCATCCGTCACCAGTCTTGAAAACCTCGCCGTATAATTTAGTTTGTTTACCCGCCCATACAACTGCGCATTGCTTCGCAGCGTGTTTTTATTCCCATATGCCGTGGTTAATTTGGCGTTGAAGGGCGTGGAAACATCTTTTTTGGTTGTAATTATATTGATCACACCCGCCATGGCATCACTGCCGTAAAGCGTCGACTGCGCGCCACGACAAATCTCGATGCGTTCAACATCATTGAGGGAAAACAGATTCAGATCATACTCATTATTGATCATTGACGGGTCATTCACCGGCACACCATCTACCAGTATCAGCGTCCGTCCCGGTGAGCCACCTCTTACAAAAACAGTTTGTACGCTGCCGGTGTTATTGTACGCTCCATTAATGGTGATGCCCGCCTGCTCATTGAGTAATTGTCCAATCGTCTTGCCCTGGCTCTTTTCCAACTGGGCTTTGTCGATTACGGTAACTACTTTTCCTGTGGTGGATTGTTTCTGACTGAATTTACCTGCGGTCACAATGACCTCGTCGAGAGAGTGGATCGTGCTGTCCTGGGCCAGTAGCTGGCTGCCTGAGATTACAGCAGCCACCAGCAAAAATTTCTTTTTCATTTTTTTGAAAAATTTTTTCCGTGACTGCTTCCGGTCAATAAGAGAGTGAAATATAAACGCAATTAGCTTTTACATTTCATGCCTTTCACCCGAAAGCTGAATGTTGTTAACCGGCCTGGCAGGTCTTCTGGCTGGATGAACACTGATACCTTCCCGTTGTCAACAACAGTGGTTTTTTTCAGTGCCGGCAGAGATGAAGAAAATTCTTACTTCATTGCCAAATCATCTTTACAGCTACGGGGATAGCGCCGGAATTTAACCGGACTTCCCTTTTAATCCGCCGCGGCGGAACCAAACCGCTGCAAAAGTAACTATATCGGAAATTCCACAGGAAGAAATATCAGCACTTATCCTTACTGCTGTTCAATGGTTTAATCTTTTTTCATACGGTCAATCAGATTCCACCGATGCAAACATCATCGTATAAATCTCTTCACGCTGCATTTTTTACATGTCTGTCATTTTACTATCCGGCAGGGTTAATGCCCCCGCAATGAAATGTTATTACCCTGAAATCAATCTGAAACTTCCCGTTTTTGCCCTCAGCTCCACTTGTTCTATGGTAATATTGATCTGCGAGTCATGAATACGGTAGGAATAAAAAAATACCATCGGTATCCTATTAAAAAACCAAATCCATCCGTACTATGAAAACAAACTTTACACTTTTTTTCTTACTTGTTGTCTGCCTCTTTTCATTCCGCCCTGCGGCATCGCAGTGTACGGCTGCGGAATTGAATTGGGATAACCTCGACTTTCTTCCTTCCAACAACACGAGGTACACAAGCTTTTATCCATCCGCCGCCTTTCCCTATACACAACACTTCGCGATCGGTACGAGAAAGGTGAGCTTCAGCATGGCGCCGGCCAACATCATTACACTGAATGGTGAGAATGGCAACAATACCGCGCATACGGGCAGTTTCGCTGCTGCGGGTGATGATGTTCATTTTACAACAAACTCCGCTGTGGCGTCCACCATCACTTTCACCTTTGACGCAGAAGTGGAAAATGTGCGCTTTTCGATCTTTGATGTGGACCAGAACCAGCGTGTGGCAATCGTTGCCACCGACGCCTCCAGCGGTTCCGAGAACATTGGTATGGTTCGCGCCAGCGGCACATCCGGCATTACTGTAGCAGGTTCTGGTACAGCCACACCGGTTGCTACCGGTTCAGGTGCAGACTATGCCGGCAATGATAATCGTGGTACCATCAACATCAGCATCGCAGGGCCGGTGAAGCAGGTTGTGATCCGTCTCTCTGCCGCCGCTGGTGATGTATGGTTATCTGATATCGATGCCTGTGTCACTGGCAGCTTCGCCGTGAACTACCAGGCCATATCAAGGCCGTTCACCAATCAGCCACAATACGTGCTGGCTGTCGTCAACAACAACATCTATTATGTGGATCCCACAAACGGTCGCAGCTATTTTCTATTCAATGAACCGGGGCACAACAGGCTCAACTCAATGGCTTACGACCCATACAAGCGGGAAGTATATTACACATACAGCCTTGGCTCTGATCCAAGAAATGACCGTACGCTGAAGAAATACAATGTTGATACAAAAACGATCAGCATTGTAATGCCGAACGTCAACGCATATGGAATCCCTACCTATGAAAGCGGCGTGGAATCGGGGGCTGCTACATTTTATGGAGGATCATTGTACCTCGGCGTGGAAGGTTACACAGGTACAAGCGGAAGTGGCTCGTATGCAGCAGGGCGAAAGTCGACCATCTGGAAAATTGATTTTGATGCCGCAGGAAACCCGATCGCACCGGCAGTGCAGGTATGGGGCATTACGGCCGATAATGGAACGAATGCTCAGAATATTCATGACTGGAGCGATTTCGGGATCACCAACGGAAAACTCATCGATTTCGATGGCTCACAAAGCGGCGATATCCAGTACTTCCATACCGACCTGATGACGGGTGTACGCACAGATTACCTTCCGGCAGGCGGTGTCATACCCAGGCAGGTATCAATTGGGTGGGATGAAAAGCTTTACAATGTCGATAATGACATCGCACTGTATAATAACACAACCGGTGTAGGGGTACAATACGTAATGTTTGCTCCATTGGGGCCGGTGATTCCTACAGGTGGTGCAGCAAGTTGGGGTGATGCCGCAGGCCCCTACCGCCCCTTCCTGGATTTTGGTGATGCTCCTGCCAGCTATGATCCAAATCCACTCTCGCCTGCCTGCCATGATACCTTAACCCCAACCGTAGCAGGTCGCCGCACTAAAATGATCCTCGGCGCAAATGAAGATGTGGAATGGTTGAAAAAAGGATTCACCACGGTGGAAGATAATTTTGAAGATGGTCTTGCATTTGTTCCCCTGTTCGCACCGGCCTCTAACAATTACCTCGCCCGCGTATCTGTACTGAACAATACCGGGCAAAATGCCACCGTATGCGCCTGGCTGGACTACAACGGTAACGGTGTGTTCGACGCAAGCGAGGGTATTACACCCATCAACGTGTCTTCATCCGCGGCTGTTCAACTGATCGACCTGAACTGGCCGGGTATCGCTTCCTCCCTGCTTACAGGCTCCATGACCCATCTCCGCATCCGGATCACGGCTGCTTCGTTCGGTATGAACCAGGCACATGCCACCGGCTATTACGACATGGGAGAGGTGGAAGACTATCAGGTGATCGTGAATGATTTTCCATTGCCTCATAACCTGCTCAGCTTTGAAGCACGGCCGACATCAGATAAAAAAGCATTACTTGAATGGACATGCACGGAAGAAACAGGCTTCATGGGCTATGATCTTGAAAGAAGCAGTAACGGCAGCGATTGGGAATGGATGAGTAGTGTTGCTGCAGCAGAGTTCAGGGGCACCCATAATTACACGATAACTGATCATCATCCTTTTCCCGGCAAGACATGGTATCGCCTCAGGTTGAAGGAGAACAACCAGGCGTATCGCTACAGCGCACTGCGCATGGTGAGCTTTAGCATGCCGGGAAAAATTATTTCACTTTATCCAAATCCTGCAAAGGATAAATTCAATCTGGTCATCAGCAACGGCAGTCGGCCTTCTGAAGTGGGGATCGATATTTATTCCATCTCTGGTGCTGTCGTATTGCACCAGCGAAGCAGGTTAGTCCCCGGGGAAAACATTGTCCCGGTTTCGGTTGATCCTGCGCTCCCGGCTGGCACCTACATCGTGCGCACAAAAGGGCAGTCGGGCGTGAATGATCAAAAGCTGGTGATTTACCGGTAAAATATTCGTCCGTCCTCCCGGGCCGTACCATGTGGTGCGGCCTTTTTACGTATGTCTAAAGTCAAAATTCAAAAGTTAAACGAGGCAGTTTTTACTTTTTAATTTTCACTTTTGACTTTAAAGTATCTTCATCCCATGACTTTAAAAAACAAACTGGGTCTCTTCGATTTCTCGATGATTGTTATCAGCCTGGTGATCGGTATGGGTATATTCCGTGCACCGGCAAACGTTGCCGCGGCCTCACCAACCCCGCTGATTTTTTTCCTGGCCTGGTTTGCCGGTGGCGTTGTGGCACTCTGCGGCGCATTGACCTATGCGGAGATCGGTTCCCGTTTGCCTGTAACCGGAGGGTATTATAAAGTATTTTCCTACGCGTATCACCCGTCTATCGCCTTTGCCATCAACTGCGTGATCCTGGTATCAAACGCGGCTTCCGGCGCGGGTGTTGCCATCATCGGCAGCGAGTACATCACCGGTGTTCTGCTTCCTGCCTCGCGGGACCCGGAGTATCTTAAGATCGCTGCCAATGTAGATCACGTGAGAAATATCCAATTGGCTATCGCTATTGTTGCTATTGCCGTTTTTTATGTGGTTAATATGCTCGGCCTGCGGCTCAGCGCCAAAACCCAGAGCGTACTTACCGTCATCAAGATCGGCCTCGTGCTTCTCCTTATCGCACCACTATTCTTTGCAGATGCACCGCCTGTCCAACTCCTCTCACAGGATATCGATCCGGTTTTCAGTGAATACATCAAGGCTTTCGGTATTGGCCTCGTCGCTGTCAGCTTCACCTATGGCGGATACCAGCAAACGATCAATTTTGGTGGCGAAGTGGATCGCCCGAACCGCAACATCCCGAGAGGTATCTTCATTGGTATCACCGTCATCATCCTGCTATATCTCGCTATAAACTATGCCTATGTGCAGGTGATCGGGTTCGAGCAACTGAAAGAAAGCAAAAATATCGCGGCCATCATGGCTTCCAAAGTGCTCGGTATCGGTGCAGAACGTGTTCTGTCTGTTTTACTCTTTCTGAGTGTTCTCGCGTATGTGAATGTTCTGTTGCTTAGCAATCCCCGTGTGATGTTTGCAATGAGCGAGGACAAAATATTACCACCTTCATTCCAGCGGAGAAACAAACGCGGCGCTCTTGTTTTACCTCTCACACTTTTCGCGGCACTGGCGGCGCTGATCGTATTCTGGGCCAAGGAATTTGATACACTGCTCAGCTTCACCATCTTTCTCGATTGCTTCGGTATGGTGCTTTCTGCGGGAAGTATATTTATTCTTAGAAAACGTACGGCCCATCTAAATGGTACCGGCATATTCACCATGAAGCTTTACCCGCTGCTGCCCATCATATTCATTGCTGCGTATACGTTCGTGGGTATCAGTTTATTTATTACAAAGCGGGCGGAATCCCTGACCGCACTCGGCGTGCTTGCCGCTTTCATGCTGCTGTATTTCATCACGAATGCAGCGCACAAAAACACTACAACCTCCTCATGAGTTTCGATATTTCACATATCATCAATGAACTTGGTGAAGACCGTGCACAGTATTTCAATGCCGTATCGCCGCCGATCGTCCAGGCCAGCAATTTCTCCTTTGATAAGGTCGATGATTTCGGCAAGGCATTCGAAGACGAAATGGCCGGTTACCTTTATAGCCGCGGTCTCAATCCGACCGTGGATATCCTTCGGAAAAAGCTGGCAGCCCTTGACCAGGCAGAGGATGCCCTCGTTTTCAACAGCGGCGCGGCCGCCATCTTTGCCGGTGTATTGGCAAATGTAAAATCGGGCGATCACATCGTTTCCGTCCGCGCACCCTACTCATGGGCTCAAAAAATGTTCGATGTCATATTGCCCCGGTTCGGCGTAACCACTTCCTATATCGAGGGAGGTGATATCGCGGAATGGAAATCTGCCACCCGGAGTGAGACCAGTTTTTACTACCTCGAATCGCCCAATAGTTGGGACTACCGTATTCAGCCTATTGCAGAAGTTGCGGCATTTGCCCGATCAAGGAATATCATCACCCTCATTGATAACAGCTACTGTACTCCGTTGCTGCAACCAGTTATACCATTGGGAATCGATATCGCTATGCAGACCGCTACCAAATACATCGGCGGCCACAGCGATACCCTCGGTGGTGTGCTCAGTGGATCTCATGCGATGATGAAAAAGATCTTCGACAGCGAATACCTCAATATTGGCAGCGGTATCCAGCCATTCAATGCCTGGTTATTGCTGCGTGGGCTCCGCACCCTGCCCATCAGGCTGGATCGGGTCATTGCATCTACAAAGAAGGTGGTGGATTTCCTCCGGCAGCACCCGCTGGTTGACCACCTGCTCTTCCCGTTCGACAAGTCCTTTCCCCAATATGATCTTGCTAAACAACAAATGAAGGATGCCGGTGGTCTCGTCACCTTTTCCATTCGCGCAAGAGACAGGAATGGCATCGTCCGGTTTTGTGAAAGCCTGCAGCATTTCCTGATGGCGGTAAGCTGGGGTGGGCATGAATCGCTCATCATCCCAAAATGTGCCGGTATCCCGGAAGACAAATTTGACCCCGACGATATCCAGCATCGTTCCGCCCGGATTTACATCGGACTGGAAGACCCTGAGTTTCTTATCGATGACCTCCGGCAGGCTTTTGACAAAATATAAGGGCAGGGCAGGGCGATTCCACTTGATTTACATTTATTTTTGTTGGATATGAGAAAACTTATCCTGCTGGCTTGCTTTGGGCTACTGACGACTGGCTGTCTTGAAGCCCAGGAAAAATGGAACCTGCAACAGTGCGTGGAGTATGCACTCAAGAACAATATTTCTGTCAGGCAAACAGATCTGCAGGCACGGTTCTCTTCACTCAATTTGACGCAGAGCCGCGCCGCCCGGCTCCCCACTTTCAACTTCAATTCCAGCGCTGGTAACAGCTTTGGTCTTTCAGACAACCCTACCACCGGTATCCTGGAGAACAACAGCTTCTTCAACGTCGGCGCGCAACTTCAATCACAGGTCACCCTGTTCAACTGGTTCTCCCGCAAGAACCAGATTGCCGCAGATGAACTGGCTTACCAGGCCGACCAGGAACAAACCCGGAAAGTGCAAAACGATGTAGCGCTGAATGTCGCGGTGGCTTACCTGCAGGTGTTGCTGGCGCGCGAACAGATCACCCTTTCTTCCATTATTTTACAGCAAACCACTTCCCAGCTCGAAAGCACACGCAAACAGGTGGAAGCCGGTAAGCTTCCTGAGCTCAATGCTGCACAACTCGAAGCGCAGGCTGCTACTGATAGCTCAAATCTCATTACATCACAAGCTTCGGCCCAGCAGTTCATGCTTCAACTGAAGGCCCTGCTCAACCTGGACGCGGGCAGTCCTTTTGACATCGAGACACCACCAGTAGATGCTATTCCCGTGGAAAGCATCGCTGATCTGCTTCCTGAAAATGTCTATGCCTCTGCTGTTAAAAACCTCCCGCAGCAAAAAGTAAATGAGCTGCGTATTCTTTCCGCACAAAAAGACGTGCTGGTCGCACGGGCAGGGATGTATCCCACGATCTCCGCCTTTGGCGGACTCGGCACAAACTATGTACACTTCAAACGGCGGGCATTATATAACCAGGTCATAGCCGGTTACCAGGATACGCCGCTGCGCGCTGATGCAGGAGGCGGTACATTTTATACAATCCAACAGCCCACCTTCTCCAACGGAACAACCGTTGTTGGCTATGTCAGGTCCGACAAGTTCGGCACACAGTTTCGCGAGAACTTTGGACAGAACATCGGCATCGGCCTCAGCATCCCGATCCTCAATGGACGGCAGGCCCGCACACAGTGGGAACGATCAAAATTGTCTGTCACGAATCTTGAGCTGACCAAGGAACAGGGCGATATGCAGCTCAAGCAGGATATCTATAAAGCTTACGTGGACGCAACCGCCGCCTTACAGAAATTCAACGCCAATCAAAAGGGTGCGGCCACTGCCCAACGCGCGTATGACTATGCGCAGAAACGCTATGATGTGGGGCTGCTGTCAACTTACGAACTGCTGAATTCGCAAACAGCTTTGCAAACCGCAAGAACCAATTTGCTGTATGCGCAGTATGATTATGTTTTCAAAATTAAATTACTTGAATTTTATAAGGGCCAGGGCCTGAAGTTATAAGCCATTTGTACAAACGATTATTATGAACAAGAAACTGAAGTGGGTATTGATCATTGCGGGAGTGCTGTTGCTCATTTTTATACTCGCGAAATTGTTCGGCGGAAAAAATGACGATGGTACAAAAGTGTCCGCCGAGAAAGTAACTCCACGTACGATCATTCAAACCGTTACCGCCAGCGGAAATATATATCCGGAAGTGGAGGTAAAGATCAGTCCCGATATCTCCGGCGAGATAACAGAGCTGAATGTGCAGGAAGGTGATAGTGTAAAAAAAGGACAGGTTCTCGCCCGTGTGTTTGCCGATATCTATGCCCTGCAACGGGATGAAGCCTCGTCCCAGGTGAACCAGTCGAGAGCTACCGTCAGCAACAGCGAAGCTGCCTTGCAGGCATTGGATGCAAATCTTAAACAGGCCCAACAGGCATATAACCGCAATAAGGCACTCTTTGATCAGAAAGTCATTTCCCAGGCCGAATTCGAGCAATTCGAAACAACATTGCGGTCGGCTGAGGCAAATTACAATGCAGGAAAGCAGAATATCCGCAGCCTTCAGGCAACCGTGCAGGCTGCGCAGACGGGCCTTACGCGTGCCAATAAGGATCTTGGTCGCGCCACACTCGTTGCTCCTATGGATGGCGTGATCTCATCCCTGCTGATCAAGAGGGGAGAGCGTGTTGCAGGAAACAGCTTCAATGTGGGTACCGAGATGATGACCGTTGCGGATATGTCCGTACTGGAGGTGAGAGTGGATGTGGGTGAAAATGATATAGTAAAAGTCAGTATCGGTGACTCTGCCGACGTGAAAGTGGATGCCTACAACAATCGTAA
Source organism: Bacteroidota bacterium (assembly GCA_023430465.1). Classification (GTDB taxonomy): domain Bacteria; phylum Bacteroidota; class Bacteroidia; order Chitinophagales; family Chitinophagaceae; genus JAEZAM01. Next base: position 93,982 of record JAEZAM010000034.1, read on the forward strand.
ATTTAAAGGAGTCGTAACGCAGATTGCCAGTTCAACAAAGACCACGGCTGCTTCCGCCATCAGCAATGAGGTCACCAACTATGAAGTTCGCATCCGGCTTGACCGCAACTCGTACCAGGATCTTATTGATCCGGCCAACCCCAGAAAATTCCCCTTCCGGCCCGGTATGAATGCAAACGCGGATATCAAAACCATGCGTAAAACCAACGTGCTCGCCGTGCCTATCAGTGCGGTAAACGCAAGGGTAAAGGGTTCGGATAAAAGTATGGCGGATAAAAAACAGGAAGCCGCCGGCAATACCGACGGCGCTGATGCAGGTGCAGAAGCTACCACGATGAGTGATGACCTGGAAGAAGTGGTCTTTATCCTGCAACCTGATGGCAAAGTGAAGAAAATGGTTGTAACGTCCGGCATACAGGATATCAATTACATCGAGATCACCAGCGGGCTGAAAGGAGGCGAGCAGGTAATAACCGGGCCTTTTACCGCTATCAGCAAGACACTCAAGGACGGAGATAAAGTAAAGGTTGTGCCGAAGGAACAACTCTTTGAAAAGAAATAACTCTTTATGGTTACAAGATTCGGGGTGATTGGAAGCGGGAGCTGGGCTACCGCCCTGGTGAAGATTCTTACGGATAACCTTCAACCGGTTAACTGGTGGATCAGGAACGAAAAGAATATAGAGTTCATCCTTACCCGGCATCATAATCCGTCCTACCTATCCTCGGTCAACCTGGATACATCACTTCTTCATATGTCAACCGACATTCGCACTGTAGTGAAGCAATCCGAGATCCTCGTGGTAGGCATTCCATCCGCCTATGTGGTTGAAAGCTTTGCTGCACTGACCGCAGAAGACTGGAAGGACAAGCGTGTCGTATCAGCAGTCAAAGGTCTGCTACCCGCCAGGAATATCCTGCTCAACTATTATATGGAACAGGAGTTTGGCGTTCCACTTGATCACTATTTCGCAGTGCTTGGTCCCTGCCATGCGGAAGAAGTAGCTGCGGAAAAATTATCTTACCTGACATTTTCCGGTGTTGACATGGCCGCGACAAATGACATTGCCAGCTCATTTGCTACCCCCTATATCAACACCGTAGTAAACCATGATATCCTTGGCGTCCAATATGCCGCCGTATTGAAAAATATTTATGCACTTGGTGCTGGCATTGCCCACGGCCTTGATTACGGCGATAATTTCCTCAGCGTGTACATCGCCAATGCTGCAGATGAGATGGCCGTGTTTCTGAAAAGCTTTGGTGCAGAACACATCGTTGTGGGAGAGCACGACGAGGAGGAACACCCCGGCAGACGAAAGAGCCCGAACTATGCCGCATCGGTTTATCTCGGCGATCTCCTGGTAACTTCCTATTCATTGCACAGCCGCAACCGAAGCTTTGGCAATATGATCGGAAAAGGGTATTCGGTGAAGGCAACACAACTTGAGATGAACATGGTTGCGGAAGGCTACAACGCCGCCAAATGCATACATGTGATCAATCATCAAGTGAATGCACCCATCCCGATCGCAGAAACAATCTATCGTATACTCTGGGAAGGCGTCACGCCGCGGGAAGGATTTCGAAGTATTGAAGAGGTGATGGTGTAGCAAGTGCGGAGTGCGGAGTGCGGACCTGCCTGCCGGCAGGCAGGGTGTGGAGAAGCGACGATCGCCGGCCCAACCTCCCTTCGACAGGCTCAGGGCAAGCAACCTCAGCCGTCAGCCGTCAGGTGAAAAGATCCGCTGCAATCCCATCAGCAAGCAGACGACCTCTCCTGGTAAGTCGGAAGCCCTCCGCATCAAGATTCATCAATCCATGACGTTCATACTCTTTCAGTCTTGGAATCAACGCAGTCATCTCCTTGTCGGGATCAGCCTGCAGGCTTCGGAGCCGTTCAAACTTTGTTCCCGCTGACGTGCGGAGCGATATCATGATATATTCATTCAACCGGTCAACAGCAGTCAGCAGTTCTTTTTCCATTGGTAGTACTCCATTGCTGATCGACTCGATGTACTTATTGTTGTTGGCTACATTCCACCAGCGGTTTTGACCGTCGAAAGAATGCGCGGAAGGGCCAAATCCAAGATAAGTCTTGCCCTCCCAATAGGAGGAGTTGTGACGGCTGCGGAAGCCGGGTTTGGCAAAATTGGAAATCTCGTAGTGCTCATAGCCTGCATCCGTCAACCAGTCCATCAGCAGCAGGAACTGCGACGACTGCGCATCCGGGTTTACATCTGCCGTTTGTTTCAATGCGATCATCTTCTGCAAGGGAGTTTTGGGCTCTACCGTCAACGCATAACACGACAAGTGCGGGATCCCCAGCGCGACGGCCCTTTCTACATTAGACTTCCACTTCTCATCTGTCAGTCCGGGCGTTCCATAAATGAGGTCGATGGTAATGTTGGGAAAAACGGTCAAAGCTGCCGTCAACGCGTCAATGGCCTGCTGCGCATTGTGAGCCCTGTTCATCCATAGCAGGTCTTCTTCGTAGAAGCTCTGCACCCCGATGCTGAGACGATTGATGCCAATCCCTTTCCATTCTGCCAGCGCTGCAGCACTGATATCATCGGGGTTGGTCTCCAGTGTGACCTCGGTATCAGGGCTCACCCGGAACTTATGATGGATCGCCGCGAGGATCTCTTTCAATTCTTCGCCGTCCAGCAGGCTGGGAGTACCACCACCAAAATACACCGTTTCGATCTCTTCTTCTGTGGCCGCCGTTTGTGTCCAGTCAAAGATTTCAATCTCTTTCAATAAAGCGGCCACCATTTCGTTTTTATACCGCAACGATGTGGAAAAATGGAAATTGCAATAATGACAGGCCTGCCTGCAAAATGGAATATGTAAATAAATACCCGCCATACCTTCCCTGCCAACAACAATGATTAATGAATAATTTTACAACTACCCGGCTCTGCCAACGGTAAAAGATGACAAAATTAAGACTGCTGATACTAGCATTGCCCTTTTTGTTGCAGGTCCTGCCCGGGCGAGCGCAAGGGGAATATCGTCTTTTCCTCCGCGGGGTAGATGTTGATTCCGCCATGCTGACCGGTCAACTGGCTCTCAAAACCACTTTCAACAACCGCAATGAGTGTGTGGCCTACGTGACGGCCCTGCCCGGTGTGTTGCAGGGTCGGGGTTATGTGAATGCATCACTTGACAGCCTCGCATTCGATTCATTGCATGCTTTTGCGGCTGTATACGTCGGGGAAAAATATGTATTGGCGCGGATCGACACGCGCCACGTGGATGCCTATATCCTGGAGGCAGTAGGCTGGCGGGCCTCGGCTTTGGAAAATAAGCCCATCGATTTCCGGGAGGTGCAGCAATGGCAGGAGAAGATCCTCGGCTATCTGGAAAACAACGGTCATCCCTTCGCACGGGTATGGCTCGACAGCATACAGTTGACCGACCAGCAGCTTTCGCTCGCCATGCGCCTGGATAAAGGCCCCGACTACCGGGTCGACAGTATCCGGATCATCGGCAACGCAAAGGTCTCCAATGAATTTATCCAGCGCTATCTCGACATCCGTAACGGGAGCACATTCAGCAGGGAAAAATTGCTGCGCATCAGCCGGCGGATGCGCGAACTGACCTTCGTGGAAGAAGAACAACCCGCCCGGCTTATCTGGCTCGGCTCCGGATCGATACTGGAAATGTATCTCCGGCAACGCAAAAGCAGCCAGGTAAATGTCCTGGTTGGATTTTTACCCAACAATGATCAGCTCTCTTCAAAAAAACTACTGATCACCGGCGAAGCAAACCTCAACCTTAAAAACGCGCTTGGTGCGGGTGAAACAATTGGCCTGAATTGGCAGCAATTACAGGTCAAATCTCCCAGGCTGAACTTAATTTATCAGCATCCCTATATTTTCAATTCACCTATTGGCCTTGACTTCGCTTTTGATATGTTCCGGAAGGACAGCACATTTCTCAATGTCAATTTCCAGATCGGTGCGCAATATGTGCTCAGTGTGAACCAATCGGGAAAGCTGTTCCTCCAGCGGTTTCAAACGATCGTGAATGGGGTCAATACAGCCTACATCCTGCAGAACTACCGCCTGCCGGATGAGGCGGATGTGAGCGCGGTCAACCTCGGTATTGATTATGAGTACAACAACACGAACTACCGGTTGAACCCAACATCCGGAAATGAGTTCCGCATCATTGCTTCGGCAGGAACCAAAAAGCTGAAGCAAAACAATGAGGTGCTCGAACTGAAAGATCAATCCAATCCCGATTTTGATTTTGCACGTCTTTATGATACGCTGAAATTGAAGACGTACCAGTTCAGGGTGCGGGTATCTGCCGCAAAATATTTCCCTATAGGCGTCCAGGGCAGGACTACACTGCGAACAGCCGTGAATGGAGGTGTTTTTCAGAGTGGTAATGTCTTCCGGAATGAATTGTTCCAGATCGGCGGTTACCGGTTGCTCCGTGGCTTCGATGAAGAAAGCCAGTATCTCTCCCAATTTGCCGTGGGGACACTCGAGTTCCGTTACCTTGTGGGGCAGAATTCCTTTTTTTATGGGTTTACAGATGGAGGGTGGGGAAGAAATAATAGCCAGAATTACGATGAAAATTATACCTACCTCAGTGGCGGCATCGGCCTTGCGTTCGAGACACCTGTCGGTGTATTCAATCTCGCCTGGGCCGTCGGTAAAAGGAATGATATTCCTTTCAACCTTCGCCAATCAAAGATCCATTTTGGTTTTGTCAACTATTTCTAAAAGCGGTTCGCGTGATTTTTACAAGGCATCGTTTCAATCCACCCGAAGAAGCTATTTTTGCCTTTCAAAAAAACTATTTGCAGCGGCTTCTCTACCTCAGCATTTTTTTCCTCTTCAGCTTCATAGCGGCCAATGGTCAGAATGTTGACACCGTTATTCTTTCCCAGGATACTGTGCCCGTCCTGGACACCATGCCGTATACCTACCCGGAAGAGAGGGATACCGTTGTAGTGAGTTCCACCGAGATATCCCGCAAACCCTTTTTACCCGATAGCGCCTGGACCTTTGTGCCGGACCAGGATCTTCGCCAGCAGGTACTGCTGCGTCATCCCTATTTCAATTATAAGACGCGGCCCGTAGCCGTCGTGTCTAATGTCCGCGTCGTGAAAGGTCGTGAGACGATCTTTTATGCGCTGATCGGCCTGCTTATATCGTTTGCATTGCTGAAAACCGGCTTTGCCAAATATTACCAGGATCTGTTCCGGGTTTTTTTCCGGACTACATTAAAGCAACGGCAGATAAGGGAGCAACTGATGCAGTCGCCACTGCCCTCACTCATGTACAATATTTTCTTTGTGCTGAGCGGAGGACTCTACCTTGATATGGTGCTGCATTACTACGGCTTCACACCGATCCCGGAATTCTGGCTCATGTACCTGTACTGCTGCGCGGGCCTGGCAACCATATATTTTGTAAAATTCATCGGACTAAAGATCTGTGGGTGGTTGTTCAACATGAAACAGGCTGCGGACTCCTACATCTTCATCGTTTTTATCATCAACAAGGTGATTGGTATTTTTCTGCTCCCATTTGTTGTACTACTGCCATTTACCAAAGGCGATATGCACCAGGTAGTGCTTATCAGCTCCTTCCTGGGAATCGGCGGCCTGCTCCTCTACCGGTTCATCTTAGGGTTTTCCGCAGTCCGTAACGAGGTCAGATTCAACCTATTTCACTTTTTTCTGTATCTCCTGGCTTTCGAAGCCGCGCCGCTACTGCTGATTTACAGGGTTTTACTATTAGTATATTAAACAGAATAGCTTAACTTTGCACCCAATTTAGCCGAACCGCATGGTAAAAAATGGGGAGAAAAAGGCCGGAAATCAGGCCAAGACAATACAGCGCATCCTGATAACGCAACCGAAGCCTGAGAGTGATAAGTCGCCATACTTCGAGCTTTCGCGGAAGTACAGCGTACAATTGGACTTTCAGCCCTTCATCCGCCTTGAAGGGATACCAGCCAGGGATTTCCGCAAACAAAAGATTGATATCCCGAACTATACGGGGGTCATCTTCACGAGCAGAAACGCGATCGACCACTTCTTCCGCACCTGCGAGGAGATGAAGGTCAGCGTATCCCAGGATACCAAGTATTTCTGCATCACCGAAGCGGTGGCACTCTATCTTCAGAAGTTCATCCTGTATCGCAAACGCAAGGTCTTTTATGGCGCCGATGGCAGCAATAAAAGCATGTTCGATGTGATCAATAAGCATAAAGGGAATGAGAAATTCCTTTATGTATGTTCCGAGAATCAGCAGGATAATGAGATCGTAGGATGGCTGAAAGCAAATAACTGCGAGTTCGCCCTCGCATTCATGTACCGTACCCAAAGCAATGATGTAAAGGAATTGCTTACCCAGACGGAATACGATGTCATCTGTTTCTTCACCCCCAGCGGTGTGCGCAGTCTATTTGATAATCTTCCCCAATACCAGCAGAATGGCACGGTGATCGGCGCATTCGGGGGAAATACATCCAAGGCGGCCGAAGAAGCCGGCCTGACACTGGACATCAAAGCTCCTCAACCTCAAACACCAAGCATGGTCGCTGCACTCGACAAGTTCCTCGCAGGCATCATGATTAAGAAATAATCTTAGAATAAATCCGGAAAAGGCACCGCAATCTGTGGTGCCTTTTCTTTTTTATGGAACGTCGTTTGATCGATCTTTAACCCATGCATCGACACAACAACCGGTTAGTAAACGAAACGAGCCCCTACCTGCTGCAACATGCCCACAACCCGGTGGATTGGTATCCCTGGGGAGAAGAGGCGCTCAACCGGGCGCGCACTGAAAACAAACCCATACTTGTATCCATTGGTTATGCTGCCTGTCACTGGTGCCACGTGATGGAGCGGGAGAGTTTTGAGAACGAAGAGACGGCTGCTTTCATGAATGACCATTTTATCAATATCAAGATCGATCGCGAAGAAAGACCTGACCTGGATCATATCTATATGGATGCCGTGCAGGCCATGACCGGTAGTGGTGGCTGGCCACTGAATGTTTTTCTCACGCCGGACACCCGGCCTTTTTATGGGGGCACCTATTATCCGCCGGTGCGTGCATTCAATCGGGCGTCGTGGATGGAAGTCCTGCAAAATGTAACAGAAGCATTTACCACCCGGCGTCATGAGATCGATGCCCAGGCGGAAAACCTGACGAGCCATCTTGTACAGTCGAACAGCTTCGGCATCGGCACCGGTGCTGGCCCTGATACATTTTCGATGGAGCAGTTGAAGACTGCTGCTGCGAATGCGCTAAAATCGGCAGACCGCGAATGGGGCGGATTTGGAAAGGCACCGAAGTTTCCCCAGACACAGGTGATCCGCTACCTGTTGCGATATAACTGGACCCTGAATAAAAATGGCCAACCCACCGAACTGGCCAGGCAGGGGCTGACACAGGCCTTGCTTAGTCTTGATAAAATGGCGGCCGGCGGGATATATGACCAGGTGGGTGGTGGATTCGCGCGCTATTCAACGGATGGCGAGTGGCTGGCTCCGCATTTTGAAAAAATGCTTTATGACAATGCCCTGCTGATCACGGTTTATAGCGAAGCGTATAAGGTGACCGGAGAAAGGAAATACGCGACTGTGATCGCCGAGACGGTTAAGTTCCTTGAGCGCGAGATGCTCGATGCAGGCGGCGGGTTTTATGCAGCGCTCGATGCCGACAGTGAGGGCGTAGAAGGGAAGTTTTATGTATGGGATAAAGAAGAGGTGGATAATATACTCGGTGCAGACGCAACCGTCCTGGGTGAATACTTCGATATAACAGCGGTGGGGAATTGGGAGGGAAAAAATATCCCGCGGTTGTTGCATGAACCCGGACGAATCAGGAAAAAATTTGGCCTGGATGAAGAGGCATTGGAAGCGATGGTCACTCGCGGCAAAGAAAATTTGCTCGCTGCACGGGCCCGGAGGGTTCGGCCGCAACTGGACGACAAGATACTGCTTGGATGGAATGCCTTGATGAATACGGCGCTTACGGATGCCTATGCCGCCACCGGTATCGGACATTACCTTGCGTTGGCCATAAAAAACATGAGGTTCCTGCTGGCCGCCTTTGCGAAAGCTGGCGGTAATGAATTCTTCCATACGTGGAAAGCAGGAAATGCCCGGTTTCCCGCCTTCCTTGATGACGTGGCCTTTTTGGTCGAAGCGCTGATCGGCTTACAGGTCGTGACGGGTGAAACAGGCTGGCTGGATAAGGCAAAAGATATCACCGAGGGGCTGATTCCGGCCTTCTCGGAAGAGGAGGGTCCTTATTTTTATTATACACGAAAGGACCAGGACGATGTCATACTTCGGAAGAAGGAGGTGTATGATGGAGCCGTGCCATCAGGAAATTCGGTGATGGCAGGCAATTTATTTAAGCTTGGCGTGTTATATGACAGGAAAGACTGGGTGGACCGCGCGGCACAGATGCTGGGACTTTTAGCGCCAGTTATCGTAAAATACCCCACCTCGTTTGGCAGATGGGGTTGCCATTTACTGGAAATGACGGATGGCCTCGCGGAGATTGTGATCACCGGAAAGGATATCGCGGAAGAAAGGAAGCAATTGTTGAAGGAATACCTGCCACATACCGTAATGATGAGCACCGCGATTGATAACCAGCACTTCCCATTATTGGTGGGTAAGGAGGTTGAGGATAAACCCCTGTTTTATCTCTGTAAAAACTATACGTGTTTGCGGCCAGTACAAACAGTTGATGAGCTTATGTTGCTGATAAACAGTGCCCGAAATGACAATTAATTTCTTGTTAATACAATAAAATGACCTCCGTAGCCGTTAGAGATTTTACGTCGTATAATTCGCTTTGAATCTAAAAAAATAAAACGTAACGTTGTGCTGACGAACAAACCAAAATATTATATTTGTCCAATACCCTTTAAGAGTATGAAAATGAAAAACCCAAACTACGCTTTCCTCGCAGCAGCATGCGTCACGCTTTTGCTGGCCAGTTGCGGATCGGGAAAAAACAAAGGTGGATCGCTGCCGAATGACGGCCAGGTTCACGGTATAAACCCCGGCAGCCGGTATAGCCTGCCAAAGCCTCCGGGCATGGTTTATATTCCCCAGGGAACGTTCCATATGGGGCCGAGTGACGAGGATCCTGCTTATGCTTTCAGCTCACGCAATCGTTCTGTCTCTATCAGCGGCTTCTGGATGGATGCCACTGAAATCACCAACAATGAATATCGCCAGTTCGTATACTGGGTGCGCGACTCCGTTGCAGCCCGGAAGATGGGTAAGGTGAAAGCTGGTGCCGATGGCACAGAGAATGTTGACTGGAAAGCCATGCAAACCATGAAATGGAGCGATCCAAAGACGGTTGAGGCGCTGGGCAACACGGACCTGATCCTTTCACCGGAAGATCGCATCTTCGGAAAGAAAGAGATCGATGCATCCAAGCTCATTTACCATTCCGAGATCTTCGATCTGAAGGAAGCGGCTAAAAGAGAAAATGCCGGTCGTAACCGCTCCAAATTTATCATCAAGAAAGACGTTCCCATTTATCCTGATACACTCGTTTGGATCCGTGATTTCTCGTATTCCTATAACGAGCCAATGACCAAGCGTTATTTCTCTCACCCTGCCTTCGGAAACTATCCGGTTGTAGGTGTAAGCTGGAAACAGGCAACTGCTTTCTGCGAGTGGAGAACACATTACCTGAATGCGTTTCTTGACAGCAAGAAGAGAGTGCAGGAATCAGACTTCCGTCTGCCAACAGAAGCACAGTGGGAGTATGCATCCCGCGGTGGTCGCTCACAATCAATGTTCCCCTGGGGTAACTACTACCTCCGTAATAAGAAAGGATGTCTGATGGCCAACTTCAAACCTGGTCGCGGTAACTATCCTGAAGATGGTGGATTCTACACCGTTCGTGCCGATGCTTACTGGCCAAATGACTTCGGTCTGTACTGTATGTCAGGTAACGTAGCAGAGTGGACTTCTTCTATCTACTACGAAGGCCGTAACAACTTCCAGCATGATATGAACCCTGATGTTCGCTGGAATGCAAAAGATGACGATCCCCCGCTGATGAAACGCAAGATCATCCGTGGTGGTAGCTGGAAGGATGTAGGCTACTATCTCCAGACCGGTACCAGCACTTATGAGTACCAGGATTCAGCAAAATCTTACATTGGCTTCCGTAGCGTAATTGACCTGCCCGCTGCTCCTTCCAAAGGACGCCGCAGATAAGCTATAAATATCTGGAGGGTCGCATCTCCGCGACCCTCTTTTTTTTGCTTTTTTAGCAATTTTTCAACAACCATCGCGTTTCTTTTAAAATTTAATAAACCTAATCGACCCCTCATGCGTAAGTATTTCAAAACCAAAGGTGGACAATTCGTCCTTAACTTCCTCTTCAGCTTCTTCGCCGCTGTAGTAATCTTCGCTGCGATGATGAAAATCCTCCACTGGCCAGGTGCAGACTATGCCATCATGGTCGGACTGATCGCTGAAGCTATCGTGTTCCTCGTAATGGCGTTCCTGGTTGATCCGCCTGAAGAACCACATTGGGAAAGATATTTTCCTGGTATCAACCATCACCCTGATCTTGATCCAAACTTCAAACCCACACCTCTCGCTATCGGCTCCGGCAGCTCAGGAAATCCTGCGCTGAACAAGCTGGACGACATGCTGAAAGATGCTGATATCACTCCGGCTAACCTCGGTCGCCTGGGCGAAAACTTCAAAAAATTAGGTGGCACCGTTGATAAAATGGCTGACATCACTGATGTAGTAGCTGCAACCGGCGACTATACTGCAAAAACAAAAGAAGCAGCAGTAGCTCTGGGCACTATGAAAGATGCTTACCTGGGCGCTGCAAGCAGCATCCAGCACTTCAACCAGGCTGCTGATGGTACAAAACAGTTCCACGAGCAAGTACAGGTGTTGACGAAGAACCTTTCCTCACTCAACACGATCTATGAACTCGAGCTGCAGGATACCAACAATCACCTGAAGGCTATGAACAAATTTTACAGCAACCTTACACAGGCTTCAGAAGCTATGCAGGGCAGCGTAACAGATGCTCAGAAAGCTAAAGAGCAAATTGCACAACTTGCAACAAACCTGGGCCGCCTGAACAATGTGTACGGCAACATGCTCAGCGCAATGCAGGGTAAGGCATAAGAATGAAATTAGGGGTCGTTTTCTTTTTATAGAAAATCCAATAATCCGTATCCCGTGATTTCGATAAAGTCACCATTACAATAAAGTAAAAACCAAAAATACTCATGTCATTACCTCGTGAGCCGCGGCAGAAGATGATCAACATGATGTATCTCGTTCTGACAGCCCTGCTGGCCCTGAACGTATCATCGGAGATCCTCAATGCCTTCAAAACGGTAGACAATAGTTTACAGCAGACCAACACGACTGTAAACAACTCAACGCAGACCATCCTGGCATCACTTACTGAAAAGATGAGTGATCCCCAGACTGGTGAAAAAGCCAAGGTCTGGCAGCCAAAGGCCAAGCAGGTGGAAGGCTATTCCAAAACTGTCTATGACTATATTCAAAGTCTGAAAGACAAGATCCTGATCGCAGCCGATGGAGATCCAAAGAATAAAGCAAAATCCTTCAAGGAAGATAACCTCGATGTGGCCACACACCTGATGGTTGAAAAAGGCGAAGGAAAGAAACTTTACAAGGCACTCGAAGATTACAAGAACAACGTATTGAACGTTGACCCTGCAATCAAAGCTGAGTTTGCCAATTCACTCCAGATCGATCTGACCAAGCCACCAACAACAAACAAGGGTAACAATACCTGGGAAGCTGCTTATTTCCGCATGGTTCCTACAGTTGCTGCCCTCACCATCCTGAGCAAGTTCCAGAATGACGTAAAGACTACTGAGAACAAGATCGTAGCTTACTGCCACGAGCAGGTGGGTAAGGTAAGTGTTCGTTTCGATACGTACGCTGCTATCATCGGTCAGAACTCTACTTACCTGATGCCTGGCCAGGAACTCGAAGTGACTGCAGGTGTGGGTGCCTTCAGTAAGGCAGCATTGCCAGAAGTAACCATCGGCGGCCAGCGTGTTGCGATTGGTGAAGATGGCGCTGCACATACCAAGCTCGCTGCTGGTGGTGTTGGAAGCCGTTCTGTACCGGTTGTAATTGTTTACACCGATCAGGAAGGAAAGAAACAAACTATCACTAAACAGGTCGAATACACTGTAGGTCAGGCAAATGCCTCTATCGCTCTTGACAAGATGAACGTTCTTTATATTGGTGTGGACAACCCGGTTTCAATTGCTGCCAGCGGTGGTGGTGATGACAGGGTACAGGCCTCTATCAATAACGGAAGCCTTACACGTGTAGGCGCCGGAAAATATATTGCCCGTGTAAACTCGGTCAATGACAATACAATCATCACTGTAACCGTTGATGGTAAGACAGCCGGTGCGTCACAGTTCAGGGTTCGTACCATTCCTTCAGCTCAGGCCTATGTGGGTGGTCAGCCCAGCGGTGCCAACGTAGCTGCGGGAGCGTTCAAAGCCCAGGGCGGTGTCGGAGCAGGTATCAAGGATTTCCCTTTCGAACTGTCATATGAGGTGGTAGGTTATACCTTCACTGTTGACACTGACGAAGGTGATATCGTATCAATCCCTGCAACAGGCAATGCTTTTGGTGGTGCTGTTCGTAACGCGATCAACACCCACGTGAAAGCCGGTAAGATGGTTACTATCGATAATATCAGAGTTAAAGGTCCGGATGGCAGGACTACACCAGCCCCATCGCTCCTTTATTACATTAAATAGTCAGAATATGAAACGTGTTTATTTGAAGTTTGGTGTAGCGGCGCTGGCTCTCTCGCTGTTCGCTATGGATGCGGATGCACAACGCTCCGGCAGAAGAAGAGGTGGACAACCTCCCGCCGGCAACCAGCCTCCTGCTCAGCAGCAGCAAAACGACAACCGTCAGCCTTCGGGATATGATCCATATGGCGGACTGCCCATCACAGTTGACTCCAGCAGCGTGTCTGATACAATGATCAAAAAATCATTGCGGAATGATAACGCCTTTGATAAGAGCAACCTCAGTGGCCGGACCCCGCTGCCTTACGAACATCTCCGCTGGGACGATGCCCTCTTCGCTGAAAAAGTATGGAGAGAGCTTGACCTCCGTGAGAAAATGAACCAGTCGTTCCGCTATGAGGCAACGGATGATAACGGTAGCCAGCTTTTCATCAACATGCTGATGAAATCTGTAACATCAGGTGAGGTAACTGCCTTCTCTGACGACCGTTTCACCACACCGATCACGCCAAACGACGTGTTGCAGGCAACAGCCGGAAGAGCGGATACCGTTCCTCAGTACGACATCAACCAGATCGATAAGGTAATTGGTTACAAAGTAACCCGCACCAGCTTCGATGCCAAGTCAGTAACAAAACTCCGGATCAAGGAAGAATGGGTATTCGACCGCGAATCAAGCCGGATGTTTGTACGGATACTCGGTATCGCTCCGCTGAAAACAGAATACCTGCCAAACGGCCAGGAGAGAGGTAGCTCAGTGTTGTACTGGGTGTACTACCCCGATCTGCGCCCGATGCTGGCCAAAGCCGAAGTGTACAACCCCAAGAACATGGGCCAAAGCCGGATGACCTGGGAAGAATTGTTCGAAAGCCGGATGTTCAGTAGCTACATCGTTCGTTCAACGATCGATAATGCTTCCAACAAGAATATCCGTGCCATCCAGCGCGATCCTATCCTGGCTCTGCTGGAAGGAGAGAACATCAAAGAAAAGATCTTCAACTACGAACAGGATCTCTGGTCATACTAAGCCACGGTTAAACATTATAGCAAGAGTCTTCCGAAAGGAAGGCTCTTTTTTTTGCGTGGCTGGGTGCTGGGTCCTGGGTTCTGGGTGCTGGGAGCTGGGTTTTGGGTGAGCATCCAACATCCAGAAACTAGCATCCAGAATTACGGGCCCTTCGACCCTTCGACAGGCTCAGGGCAAGTACGCGCCTTCGCTTCGCTCATGCGCTACTCAGGGACCGGGGCGTACTGTTCAATTAAAAATTAAAAATTAAAAATTAAAAAGCTAATAGTGGCCCGCTCTCGCTCTCTTTCTCGCTTTCAGGAAGCGGGAATCCAGCATCCAGCCCCAGCATCCGGTCATCC